>NZ_JBRBCA010000004.1:0-212959 GCF_053479475.1 Corynebacterium sp. 22-2729 | reverse complement strand
CTCCTAGAAAACGAGATGGGTATGGCGTTGTTCCAGTCGCTGGCGTCATGACCTTCGTTGCAAGCACCCACGTTACAAAGAGACCTAGTTTGAAACTGGCCGTGTCCCTATCAGCTGTCATCGAAAGTCCTGGCACCCGGCGGCAACACCCCCCGGATTATGGAAACTACAGGGCAGGTAAGCCATACCGGGACCAGCGACTATCCCCATTATCAGGGACACTCACAAGGTAACGGGAGTGGGGCTTAAAAATTTTTGTAGTCCGCGAGCGCCGCAATGTGATCGGCGCTACAGTAGTGCAGTGTTAAAGGGGGAGCGGGTGCCCGCAACGATCCGCGCATGAAGTGAATGAGGGGGATTTTCTAGTGCGACGTGTGGTGGCAAGCGTACTTTTAATTTTTTTTGGATTTGCTGGGGCAGCTTGCGGCAACGAAGAGGCTGAAGGTGCTGTGAGCGGGGACTATGCCAAAACTGGAGGCTTATCCACAGACGATTTCCCTGTGGATAACCAGGCTCCGGAAGGAGCACAGGCGGATGGCCGTATGCTAAAACCTGAAGGGCACAAGGGGGTCTGGTTCGAAACGGAGCCGGAGAATCCGTGGGAACACTATGTGTGGGAATCGCAGAAATACGTGGGAGATCCGCTTGAGTTGCCGAAGCTGAAGGGGCAAAGACCGAACGATCCTTTGGAGGGGCTTCCTGATGTGTGCGACGAAAAAGTTGTAGAGCGGATGAAGGAGGTGGGGTTTGAGCTTCATGTAACTGGAGATGTGGGACCTATGTACAGTTGCCATTTCGCAGAAATTGACCCTGTTCAAGGACCTTTTAGGGCTGAGATCTTTAGTTTGGTTCTGGATCCTGATCGGCCGATTCAGCGATTTTCTAAAAAGGTTAGTTATGACGCCAGTAGGTCTGATGTTCGTTTGATCGGACTTCAGGAGGGAGGCAAGGATGATGAATGTGGAGTTGCCCAAGATATAAATAATGTAAGTTTCTATACTCTGAGTGGATTTTATAATAACGGTAAAGATATTCGCGAAGTATGCCAACTTTCGGAATGGTTTTTTCAAGTATTCGATAACGTTTCATAGGTTTTAGATAACGGGTGGGGAAAATGATCAAATTTCATATTTCTGCTTTGCATCGAGTTAAACAAAGCTTAAAGCAGGCGGGGGCTTCTCTTAAATTGTTACGACTTCAAAACTCGAAGCTCTCGAGCTACACCACTGTTCCCTCCTTGAGCGGGGCTTACACACAACACGCGTCGTTTTGGGATGGTCAGTCTGGTTCTGCAACTAATGTGCTCGACATCA
Source organism: Corynebacterium sp. 22-2729 (assembly GCF_053479475.1). Taxonomy (NCBI): domain Bacteria; kingdom Bacillati; phylum Actinomycetota; class Actinomycetes; order Mycobacteriales; family Corynebacteriaceae; genus Corynebacterium; species Corynebacterium sp. 22-2729. The sequence continues at coordinate 211,646 of NZ_JBRBCA010000004.1, read as the reverse complement.
TGTATTCCAATGTGGAGTGGCTTCAGGAGGTATTCGCGAACCATATCCAAGACATGAGCCTCCAGGAATATTTCAGTGGAGAATCATTCGATCAGATTCACTCGAAGAAAATAGTTCAGGCTAATCAGGATTTCCGAGTATTTGTTCCGACTCGTGATTCTCGCTCCATTGACAACCTGTTGTACAACACCCCTGTCACTGTCGCGGAGGCGACAATGACGTTGCCGGCGCTTATTTCCGCCTTTCAAGGGGATGACTCTACGCCTTTCGCAGCGGCCAATGCCTGGGAGAGCGCAGCCAAGGCGCTCAAAGATTCCATGGAGAACTTGAAGAGCGCTTCTTCTGGTCTGGCCGGTTCTGCCGAAGGGTATTCCTTTGACATGGCGCGCGAAGCCATTGATGACGTTCACAAAACCGGACTGACAATCGCTGCAAACACCACCGCAATGGCTGGTTCTGTCCGACAATTCCCCGTTATACGCAACTCAAACCTCAAAGCGCTCGAAGCAATCCAAGCGTCGACCACACTCATCCCGGATCCCGCCGAACGGCTCCTTGCTGAGCAAGCTGCTATAGCCAACTTCGTTTCCGCAAATCTGCAGCCTTCACTCGAGTTGGTGCGTCCGCCCGTCTCTAACCTGGGCGTCCCAATCGTGGGGCACTCAGGTGGAGGAACTTTGGACGCCACCACCGTCTCTACTGCCTCCGCACACCCCACGGTCTCGCACATCAATGGCAACACAAATGCTGTAGCGCCAGCCAGTGCTACAGCCCACGGAAACCAAGCAGCCTCTGCAGCAGCACACGCACCGAAGCCGGCGCCTGCATCGGCAGCTACACAACCAGCTGCCACTCCGGGAGGCCTCCATGTCCCGGCGCACACACCTGCACCCGTGCAGCCTGCTGCGACTACAGCTCCCCACACTCCCGGCGTGGCGCACACAGCAACTACAACAACGGCACAAACACCGACCATCACTCAACATCCTGGCGCAGCCACGAATGCGTCAGCTCCTGGGCAAGGTGGTACTGGCATGGCAGACACAAACAACCTCATCAATGCACAAGAGCGCTTCGCTAACCGCGGAAGGGAAGCTGGGCGACCGGGAACCCTGGGCAACCTAAACGCCACTAGAGATTCCACACAACTCCGCGCTATCGGCGGCGGAAAAACACCAGGCTCCAGTACCGGATCTGGGCTACCAAAGGCGAACCTCCGCAATGTCTCCACCACAGCACCCCGCCCTAGCCTTCCCGGTAGCCTTAGCGCACCGAAATTCCAAGCCCTAACCGGCGACGGAGTTCACACGAACAATCCCAACGCCAACAAGGGAACCGCCGTTGCACCACATCGAGCTGCAGAGGCAAAGAATGGCGCTGGAATGAGGGCTGGTGGAAATGTGGCGTCAACAGCATTAGGTAGGGGCGTAGGCCACGGTGGGGCAGGCCGGGGCGCAAAGGCTGGACTGCGCAGTGCATCGCTGAAATACAACAAGCAGGATCGCTCTTACTTCCGCCGGCTCTTCCTAAGCGGTGAAGACCCACTGATTTCGGGGAAGAAGGGGCGCGATAGGAGGAAACGCGACGAAACTGCGCGTCAAACGGTACGAAAGGTGATTCGTTAGGTCTTTTCCCGGCGCGCCTAACGCAACACTGGCCACATGAACACCACAATGGTGGGCATGATTTTCTCCCGTAGTGACCAGCCCGGAATCAACGGCGCCACCCGTGACCTCACCGGACCCAAGGGATTTACTAAGGCCAAGATCTCCGAGGGCGACATCGCCATTGTCGACGAATCCGATATCAGCCGTGCAACCAGCCAGAAGCTCATCGACGCGCGCGTTTCCGCCGTCGTGAACGCTCAGCAATTCACCACTGGCCAAGTGCCAAACTTCGGCCCGCAGATGATGCTCGACGAAGGCATCCTGCTGATCGAAAATGCCGGTGAAGACCTGATCGCTAAGGTGAAGAACGGCAAGAAGGGGCGCATCGACGACGGCAAGGTCTACTACGGCGACCGCTCCATCGGTGGAGGCGAGATCCTCGACATGGATACCGCGTCCTCCCGCTTCGAAGACGCTCGCGAGGCGCTCGGCGACCACATGGAAGCGCTGTCCGGCAACATGTCTGAATTCGTCCGTTCCGAGGCTCCTCTGCTGGTCGATGGCCTCGGCATCCCGGATGTCGATGTGGACATGGACGACCGCAAGGTGCTGGTGGCAAGCCCTGACGCGCGTATCGAGCAGAAGCTTAAGGATCTGCGCTACTTCATGCGGGAGTACTCGCCGATTATCGTCGCGGTGGAAAACGCAGCCGACAGCTTGATCCAAGAGGGCTACCGTCCGAATGTAATCATCGGTGACCCGGAGAAAATCTCCAACGAAGCTCTGCGCAGCGGAGCCACCGTTGTACTGCCGGCAGACCCGGACGGGCATGCAGTGGGCCTGGAGCGCATTCAAGACCTGGGCGTGGGCGCCATGACTTTCCCCGCCGCCACGCAGAACCCGACTGATCTGGCTCTGCTGCTGGCAAACTACCACGGTGCTTCCATGGTGGTTAACCTCGGCGAGATCGAAGATCTAGATACCGTGTTCCAACGAGCACAGTCGCCGGATACTCCGTCGGCATTGATGTCTCGACTGCGAGTAGGTCCGCGGCTCGTTGATTCCACCGCTGTGGCCGAGCTCTACCGAGTTTCTAGGTCCGGCGGCGGCTGGATCTGGGCCATCCTGGGCATCCTGGTTGCACTCGCCGTCATCATCGCAATTATTGGGTTCTCGGGCGATGGTGCGTTCGTGGATAACCTCATCGACACCTGGAACAACTTCGCCCTGAGCGTGCAGGATCTGTTCAAGAGCTAGGCAGTAGACGGGATAAGCATGAGCAAAAACTCGAAAGGCTCCGCCGGCAAGGTTATCGCCGGCCTGAGCTTCGGCATCGCCGCAGGTACCGCATTGGGTTTCTTTGCCCTCGCGCCGAATGTGCCGGGTGGGCCAGTAGCGAAAGATTCCTCCGCCGCGCAGCAGCTGAAGGACGAAAAAGCCGCGCGTGACAAAGCCGAGGGACAGTCTGCCGCCAGCGACAAGGTTCTCGGTTCGGTTTCGGGCCCGGCGGTGCGCAATCTCTTGCGTGGTACCTCGGTTAATCTTTTTGTTCTTCCTGACGCCGACCAGGCCAATACCGATAGCCTCAAGCGCCTAATCAAAATGGCTGGCGGCAGCGTTAACGGTGTCATCGAGCTGACGGATAAGGCACTGAGTGCAGATAGCGGTGACTCTCTGAAGTCCATTGCAGCCAACTCTTTGCCAGCGGGTGCGAAACTATCGGAAGACAAACTGGATCCCGGTATGCACACCGGCCAGCTGCTGGGAGCAGCCCTGGCAGCAGGTGACAAAGAGGCCAGCGAAACTGATCGCGGCATAGCCCTCGGTGCTTTGTCCAACGAGGATCTCATTGCCTACCAAGGAGAAGCTCCAAAAGCCGCGGATCTGGCTCTGGTCGTAGGAGGCGATACCTCTGACGACGCGGCCCATGGCAACTACAGCACCAAATTCGTAGCTGACTTTGTCGCGGGGCTGGATTCTCGCACGAAGGGCGCTGTACTCGCAGCACAGGCAGGCAGCGCGGAAGATAACGGAGCCATTGGCCAGGTTCGTGCAGATAAGGATGCGAAGGAAGCAGTCTCCACGATCGACAACGTGGACACCGTAGCCGGACGCATCGCTACCATCCGTGCGCTAGGCCAGCAAAAGGACAACAAGGCGGGGCATTATGGGGCAGCTTCGAACGCGTCAGATGCTACGCCGGAATAGGCTTGTGTTAGGCTGAAACCCCGTAGATAGCGAAGTTTAAGCGTCGTTGATTCGGGAGTTACCTTGGCCACTAATCGTGCAAAGAACAGCACTAAATTCATTTTCGTCACCGGCGGTGTGGCGTCCTCGTTGGGCAAGGGGCTCACTGCGGCCAGCCTAGGACAGCTGCTTTCCTCCCGTGGCCTGCGTGTAACGATGCAGAAGCTGGATCCGTACCTCAACGTTGATCCGGGCACCATGAACCCATTCGAACACGGCGAAGTGTTCGTCACGGAAGACGGCGCGGAGACCGACCTGGATCTCGGCCACTACGAGCGTTTCCTGGATCGCAACCTCTCCGCTGCCGGCAATGTCACCACCGGCAAGGTGTACTCCAACGTGATCGCTAAAGAGCGTCGCGGTGAGTTCCTGGGCAAGACCGTCCAGGTGATCCCTCACATCACCGATGAGATCAAGGCCGCCGTGCTGGCTATGGGACAGCCAGACAAGAATGGTCAAGCGCCAGACGTAGTGATCAGCGAAATCGGCGGTACTGTCGGTGACATCGAGTCCCAACCTTTCTTGGAAGCTATCCGTCAGGTTCGCCACGAGGCGGGTCGCGAGAACATTGCCTTCATCCACGTTTCTCTGGTTCCTTATCTCGCTCCATCTGGTGAGCTGAAGACGAAGCCGACCCAGCACTCTGTCGCAGAGCTGCGCAGCATCGGTATCGTTCCGGATGCGATCGTCCTGCGCGCTGACCGTGAAGTTCCGCAGGCTATGAAGGCCAAGATCGCCTTGATGTGTGACGTGGACGAGGATGGAGTGGTTTCTTGCCCCGACGCTCCCTCCATCTACGACATCCCGAAGGTGCTGCACTCTCAGCACCTGGATAACTACATCATCCGTCGCCTGAACCTGCCGTTCCGCGACGTGGACTGGACGACCTGGGGCAACCTACTGGAAAGCGTCCACAATCCGAACGGCGAGGTCACCATCGGCATTGTCGGCAAGTACATTGATCTACCGGACGCTTATCTGTCCGTCGCTGAAGCCATTCGCGCTGGTGGCTTTGGTGCGAATGTTCGCGCTCGCGTGAAGTGGATTGCGTCCGACGACTGCGAGACGGAAGAAGCTGCCGCTGAAGCGTTGAAAGACGTCGACGGCGTGGTTATCCCTGGTGGTTTCGGCAACCGTGGCATTGAAGGCAAAATCGGCGCCATCACCTACGCCCGGAAGAACAAGCTGCCACTGCTCGGCATCTGCCTGGGTCTGCAGTGCATCGTGATCGAGGCTGCGCGCACTACGGGTCTCACGGATGCTTCTTCTACCGAGTTCGACGCCAACGCCTCCACTCCCGTCATCTCCACCATGGAAGAACAGAAGGCCGCTGTGTCGGGCGAGGCTGACCTGGGCGGAACCATGCGCCTCGGCGCCTACCCAGCCCACTTGGCAGAGGGATCCATGGTCGCAGAAATGTACGGCACCACCGATGTCTCGGAGCGTCACCGCCACCGCTACGAAGTGAACAACGCCTACCGCGAGCAGATCACTGAGGGGTCCGGGTTGCAGTTCTCCGGAACCTCCCCGGACGGCACCCTGGTGGAATTCGTTGAGTACCCGAAGGACGTGCACCCATACTTTGTGGCCACCCAGGCTCACCCGGAATACAAGTCCCGTCCGACTCGCTCCCACCCGCTGTTCCAGGGACTTGTAGACGCAGCCCTGAATCACCAGGCCGAGCGTTCCTAACCACACCCTCCTACACTGGGATGGCATGGATACACAGGGCACCAAAAGCAGCACACCGTACCGTGTCGTAGACAGCGAATTGCTGCTGGACGCACCGATTATCGGGGTGCGCCGGGACACGATCACTACCGCCACCGGAGAAGCTAAGCGAGAAATCGTGGAGCACTTCTCCGCTGTTGCCGTAGCCGCTGTGCGCGACGGTCACGTCATGATGATCCGTCAGTACCGCCACGGGGTGGGACGCCACCTGTGGGAAATCCCAGCTGGCTTGCTGGACATGGTGGGGGAGGATCCCCTTGATGCCGCTCGGCGCGAGTTGGCGGAGGAAGCTGGCCTGTCCGCGCAGACGTGGCATCTGCTGGGGGATGTTGTGACGTCCCCGGGGTTCAGCGAAGAGATGTGTCGCATCTACCTCGCCGAAGATCTGGACAGCGATCTCAGCGGCTTTGATCTCCCCGAGGCTGAGTTCGAGGAGGCGGAGATCGAGACGCGCTGGGTGCCGATCCCCGAAGCTATTGAATGGGTGCAGACGGGGAAAGTGGAAAACTCCATTGCCACTATCGCACTGCTGCACTTGGCAGCCGGTACCCGCCGCAATGTCACCGAGCCCTTTAACTATCGCTCCAGCCTTGCCGAGCGGCGCGCCGCCAGCGCTGAAGCAAAGCCGGGCACGGACATGAAGTTCATCCGTTGAGCCGCGAAGCAAACCATAAACTCGGCAGAGCCTACATCCGGCATCTAAAGACCGAACGGGACGTATCCGTACACACACTGTCGAACTACCAACGCGACCTGGATCGCTACCTGGAATGGCTGGATGCCAAGGCACTGGGAGATGTGACAGCCACAGATATCGAAGATCACCTCGTCTTTCTGCGTAAAGATCTCAACCTGGCGGCATCTTCGGCTGCTCGCGCGCTGGCGGCAATCCGCGGGTTGCATTCTTTCGCCCATGCCGACGGGCGCCTCCCCTTCGATGTGGCAGCGGACGTGCCCACGCCTTCCCAGGGCAGCTCTATTCCCAAGGCGCTAAGCCTCGCACAGGTAGAAGCTCTACTGAACGCTGTGCCGGCGGGGGACGGGGCGTCGCAAATAAATATCCGCGACCGTGCGCTCCTAGAGATGCTTTACTCGACCGGGGCGCGCATCACGGAACTGCTGGACCTCGACGTCGACGATCTCGACCGGGAACAACGCATGTTGCTGGTTCGCGGCAAGGGCGGCAAAGAGCGCATCGTTCCTCTGGGGCGCCCCGCGCTGCAGGCTGTGGAACGCTACCTGGTGCGCGCGCGTCCAAGCCTGAACAAGAAGGGCAGCCCGGCGCTGTTCCTCAACAACCGTGGGGCGCGGTTGGGTAGGCAGTCGGGCTTCAAAATCGTCGCGCAGGCAGCGGACGCGGCGGGGCTGCAGCATGTCTCGCCGCACAGTCTGCGGCACAGCTTCGCCACCCACCTGTTGGAAGGTGGCGCGGATATTCGCGTGGTGCAGGAACTCTTGGGCCATGCAAGTGTGGCGACGACACAGATCTATACCAAGGTCAGCCCTGAGCACTTGAGGGAAATTTGGGCCTCATCCCACCCCCGTACCTAGCGCGCCTGATAATCTCTAGGGTGTAATTATCGGTTGAATAGAATAATCAAGGGAAAGGGCTTGACGGGATAGCTGATGTCACGTTCACAGTCACACGCGGATGCGTTGTTTGATAAGCCCGATCAGCGCATCGGCCTCACTGGCCGACCGATCAAGGAGCTGCCGGATCCGGAACCGCTGGATCGCCACGGCCCGGCCTCCATCATCGCGATGTGCAACCAAAAGGGCGGAGTGGGCAAGACCACCTCGACGATCAACATTGGTGCCTCGTTGGCTGCCTTCGGCCGTAAGGTTCTGCTGGTTGATCTGGACCCGCAGGGTGCGCTGTCGGCCGGATTGGGAATCAGCCACGACGAACTGGACGTGACCGTCTACAACCTTCTGGTCGATTCTTCTACTTCGATTTTTGACGCCATCCATTCCAGCCCCGTCGACGGTCTGGATGTCGTGCCGGCGAATATTGACCTGTCGGCTGCAGAGATCCAATTGGTCAACGAGGTCGGACGCGAACAAGCACTGGCCCGTGCGCTACGTCCCGTCATGCGTGACTACGACTTCATCATCGTCGACTGCCAGCCCTCCCTCGGCCTGCTGACGGTAAACGCACTGAGTTGCGCGGACTCCGTGATCATTCCCGTGGAGTCCGAGTACTTCTCGCTGCGTGGCTTGGCGCTTTTGATGGATACGGTGGACAAAGTCCGTGACCGCTTGAACTTCAAGCTGGAAGTTCTGGGCATCCTGGTGACTATGTTCGACCGCCGCACTCTGCACGCTCGCGAGGTGATGGAGCGGCTGGTGGAGGCATTCGGGGATAAGGTCTTCGACTCCGTGATTACCCGCACCGTGCGCTTCCCGGAAACTTCCGTGGCAGGCGAACCGATCAACACGTGGGCACCGAGCTCCTCCGGCGCTGTACAGTATTCGAACCTGGCAAAGGAAGTCATTGAGCGCGTCGCTCAGCAAATCTAATCTGCCGGAGCCCCCAGAGCAGTCCGAGCAGCCGGAACAGCCTGAGATCACCGGCTTCCGAGTGGCCCTGGCTAACTTCGACGGGCCTTTTGACCTATTGCTGCAGCTGATCCACTCCCACAAGCTGGACATCACCGAAGTGGCCTTGGCGCAGGTCACCGACGAGTTCATTGCCTACACAAAAAACCTCAGTTCTAGCGCGGAGGACTTGGACGAAGTCACGGAATTCCTCGTCGTCGCCTCTACGTTGCTGGACTTGAAAGCCGCCCGCCTGGTTCCACGCGGTGAGGTGGAAAGTGAGGAAGACCTCGCGCTGCTGGAAACCCGTGACCTTCTGTTTGCCCGTCTGCTGCAATACCGCGCGTATAAGCAGGTGGCGAGCCTTTTCGCCGAGTGGCAGCGAGATGCCGCTAGGGCGTACCCGGCCAGCCTCTCATTGGAGGAACACCATGCGAACCTGCTGCCGGAGGTGAAGATCGGCAAAACCGCAGATGAGTTCGCCGAGTTGGCCGCTGCCGTGTTCCGCCCCCGCCCCGATCATGTAGATACCGGCCACATTCACCAGGTCGCAGTGTCCGTCCCCGAACAAGCCGGCCGGATCCTCAACACGCTAAAGGTTGCCGGAGAGAACACGTGGGTAACGTTTAACGCGTTGATCGCCGATGCAGAGTTGAACATGATCGTCGTCGGGCGTTTCCTGGCACTGTTGGAGCTGTACAAGGCACGGGCCATCGGCATCGAGCAGCCCGAGGCACTGCAGGAGATGTCGGTGGCCTGGACCGGGCTGGATGTCGATCCGGCTGTGGTGGCGGCCAGCAACTGGGAGTAGGCGTCATAAAGAAAGGCACGAAAGGCACACACCATGAGCGACTTGAACCCCAACCCCGCGCCGCTGCCGCAGGTCTCGGTGCTGCGCAGCCGTGTTGAATCGCTACTTCTTGTAAGCGATGAGGCAGTGACGCCCACAGAGCTCGCCCGCGTACTTTCCAACGAGGAGCACGCGGTGCCAGAAGCGGAGGTGGCGCAAATTTTGCATGAGATTGCGGCGGAATACGACGCACGCGGCAACGGTTTTGAACTGCGCGAACACGAAGGAGCCTTTCGGCTGTACACCCGGCGCTCCAACTCGGAAGTGGTGGAGGCCAAGCTGTTGGACGGCACGCAGCAGAGGCTAAGCCGCGCAGCTTTGGAGACCCTGGCGGTGGTGGCCTATCGGCAGCCCGTAACGCGTAGTCAGGTTGCGGCTGTGCGTGGCGTGAACTGCGACGGTGTGATGCGTACGCTCTCTTTGCGCGGGCTGATCGCCGAGACAGGGGAACAGGGCGGAGCGCATCTTTACTCCACCACCGAGCTCTTCCTTGAGCAGATCGGCATCGAGTCGCTGGAGCAGCTTCCGGATCTGGCGCCGCTGCTGCCGGAGGTCGATAGCATCGATAGCTTGGACAATATCGACAGTTAAGTGGGGGAAAGGGTAGAATTCGGCTGGATAATTCAAGATTTTCTTTTTAGTTCGAAGGGCTAGAAACACCGTGGACACACCCGCTCGCCGAGACGGCACACCGGAGACCGCTCCGACAGACATCTATCTATCGCAGGCCAAGCCCGCTAAACGTCAGCACGTGACTGAGCAAGAGGCAGCCGCAGCCCTGAATAAGCCCGACTCGGAGAAGGCGCAGGTGCGCTTGCAAAAAGTGCTGGCTTCCGCTGGCGTAGCCAGCCGCCGGATGAGTGAGAAGCTCATCGCCGCAGGCCGAGTCGAAGTCAACGGCGAAGTCGTGGTGAAGATGGGCACTCGCATCGACCCGAGCGTGGACATTGTTCGCGTAGATGGCGAGCGCGTGCAGGTCAATGAGGAAATGGTCTACTTCGTACTCAATAAGCCGCGCGGTGTGCACTCCACAATGAGTGACGAGCTGGGGCGTCCATGTGTGGGAGACCTAGTGGGGACCCGACTGAAGGAAGGCCAAGGCCTGTTCCACGTTGGGCGCCTGGATGCGGCAACGGAGGGACTGCTGTTGCTCACCAACGACGGCGAATTGGCCAACCGTCTGATGCACCCCAAGTACGAAGTGAAAAAGACCTACATGGCCACCGTGCTGGGCGAGGCCAGCCGCAAGTTGATCCGCGAGCTAAAAGACGGCGTGGAGCTGGACGACGGCACTGCGCGTGCCGACAATGTGCAGATTGTGGACGTGTGGCAGGGCAAGTCGCTAATCAAGGTAGAACTGCACGAAGGTCGCAAGCACATCGTCCGCCGCATGCTGAAGGAGGCCGGTTTTCCAGTCCAGGCCCTGGTACGCACAAAGATTCACACCGTGCAGCTAGGGGAACAGAAGCCGGGCACGATCCGCGCACTGAACCAGGCAGAACTGCAGAGCTTGTACAAGAAGGTCGGGCTGTAAGCGCCCTAAAAGCGCTTTACAGCCGGCACAAACACAAAATCAGTTAGGGAACGACCTTTTAGCCATGACGAATGCACCTTATTTTGAGCCCGGCTCCGCACTAGACCAGCTCGCCCGCGTTAAAAACATTGAAGACGGTGGCCTGATTGTCGCCGTGGACGGCCCCAGCGGCACCGGCAAATCCACCGTGTGCCGTCGCTTGGCCACCGCCGCTGACGCGAAATACCTGGATACCGGAGCGATGTACCGCGTAGCTACCCTGCACGTACTGCGCCAGGGCATCGACCCTTCCGCAGACAACTCGCGTCCGGACATCATCGCCGCCACGGCAGATCTGCCATTGGAGATCAATGAAGATCCCACGTCTACAGAGGTGCTGCTAGACGGCATGGACGTGTCCGGAGAGATCCGTGGCCCCGAGGTGACCGCCCACGTATCGGCCGTCGCAGCCATCCCAGAGGTCCGCGAAAACCTGGTCGCTTTGCAGCGCTCTTTGGCTTTCGCTGCTGGGCGATGTGTGGTCGAGGGGCGCGACATCGGCACGGTGGTGCTTAGCGACGCCCCAGTGAAAATCTTTATGACCGCCTCCGCAGAGGTTCGAGCTCAGCGTCGTTACGATCAAGACCTAGCCGCTGGCCGAGACGTGGATTACGACGCGGTACTCGCGGATGTGCAGCGACGTGATGAAGCCGATTCCTCCCGCGAGACTTCTCCGCTGCGCCCCGCCGAGGATGCGGTGATTGTGGACACGGGCGACATGGACATCAACGAGGTGCTAGAGAAGCTGGCAACGCTGGTACTCGCCAGTGCTCGTCCGGATTCCACCGAGTCTCCTTCGGAGCTGATTTTCCGTACTGCGGACGGCGAAGTGCTGGGGGAGTCCGACTTCACCGCTGCCGAGTTCTCCGAATACGACGATGACGACTTCGACGAGGGCAACGAGGCCGGGCCGGATGAGTTCTTCATTACCGGCCCGGAGGATTTCACCCTTGAAGGCGGCGGCGATCTACCGGAATCCGACGAAGATTGGGAGGCTTTGGAGGAAGCCTTCGGCGTGCTGGGCGACGAGGAAGCAGAGCAAGAGGCACTGTGCACCGTCGCCATTGTGGGCCGCCCGAACGTAGGCAAGTCCACGCTGGTGAACCGATTTATCGGTCGTCGCGAGGCTGTGGTGGAGGACTTCCCGGGCGTGACCCGCGACCGTATTTCCTACTTGGGTGAGTGGTCTGGCCGCCGCTTCTGGGTACAGGACACGGGTGGTTGGGATCCCGATGCCAAGGGCATCCACGCCGCAATTGCCCGCCAGGCGGAAACTGCTATGGAGACCGCCGACGTGATCGTATTCGTGGTTGACACGAAGGTCGGCATCACCTCTACCGACGAGGTTATCGCCCGCAAGCTGCAGCGCAGCGAGGTGCCGGTGATCGTGGTCGCTAACAAGTGCGATGCCGATGCTCAGCTGGGCGATGTCGCTGAGTTCTGGGCACTCGGTCTGGATAACCCGTACCCGGTGTCTGCACAGCACGGCAAGGGTGCGGCTGACGTTCTGGATCAGGTTTTTAATTCCTTCCCGGAGCACCCCCGCGAACTGTCGATTGTCTCCGGGCCGCGTCGCGTGGCACTGGTCGGCCGCCCGAACGTGGGCAAGTCCTCACTGCTGAACAAGATCACGGGCGAGGAACGCTCCGTCGTCAACAATGTTGCCGGCACCACCGTCGATCCAGTTGACTCCATCGTCGAATTGGAGGAAAAGACCTGGAAGTTTGTCGACACCGCCGGCATCCGCAAGAAGACGAAGCAGGCACGCGGCCATGAGTTCTACGCCTCCCTGCGCACTCGTTCCGCCATTGATGCGGCGGAGGTCGCTGTCTTTCTTGTGGACGCCAGCGAGCCCATTGCCGAACAGGATCAGCGCGTACTTCGCATGATCCTCGACTCGGGTCGTGCCCTGGTGGTGGCTTATAACAAGTGGGATCTGGTGGATGAGGACCGCCGCGAGTTGCTGGAGCGCGAAATTGAGCTGCAACTTTCCCACGTCCCGTGGGCGCGTCGCGTGAATATCTCCGCGAAGACCGGCCGTGCACTCCAGAAGTTGGAGCCGGCGATGATTGAGGCTCTAGAGAGCTGGGATCAGCGTATTTCCACCGGCCAGTTGAACACCTGGCTTCGTGCCGTGATTGCGGAGACCCCGCCGCCGATGCGTGGCGGACGCCTACCGCGCGTGTTGTTTGCCACCCAGGCTTCCACCAAGCCGCCGGTGATCGTGCTGTTCACCACCGGCTTCCTGGAGCACGGCTACCGCCGCTTCCTGGAGCGCAAGCTGCGTGAGGCCTTCGGCTTTGAAGGTTCGCCGGTGCGCATCGCGGTGCGTGTGCGCGAGAAGAAGCGTAAGAAGTAGCACAGCGCACGCAGTCCCGCGTTAGCGCAGCACCAGGATCCAGATTGCGATGTGGTGCAGCAGCGCCGCCAAGATTGTGGCGGCGTGGAACACCTCGTGGAATCCAAACCAGCGCGGGGAGGGGTTCGGCCACTGTTTGGCGTAGATGACTGCGCCAACGGAGTAGACGATTCCACCGGCCAGCATCAGCAGGCTTACAGTCAGCCCCAACTGCTGGTAGTAGCCAACGGCGCCGATGGCAGCCAGCCAACCGAGCGTGAGGTACGTGGTGGCATCCAACCACCGCGGGTGATCAATCCACACCAGATTCAGTACTACTGCCGCGGCGGCGGCCAGCCAGCACACGGCCAAGATCCACAGCCCGCCGGTGTTAAACCAACCCCAGCCGGTGAACCATTGCGCGCCGAACGCGCCGACCGTCACTGGCCCGTAAGTGGCGGCGATGAAGACCGCGATCATGGCGTGGTCGGCCCGGCGCCAACTATTGACCGCGCCCTCGGAGCGCCACGGCACTCGGTGGTACAGCGCGCTGACGGTGAGCATCCCGGCCAGGCACAGGGCGTACAGCGCCGTGGCCATGGTCATCCAGGACAGGTGAAACTTGGAGGCCGCAACGATGGTCAGCGCGGTTCCCATGCCGCCGAAATACCACGCGGCAGCGGTGTGCAGGCGACCGCGCATATAGGGGCGGGGGCCTCGGTCGAAAACAGGACGTGGAGGCTTCTTCGTGAGAACTTGAGTTTCTTGCACGAAAGAAAGCCTACGTCAATGCGCGTTAGAACAAGCCCGAAATGACTCCACTCTCGTCCACGTCAATGCGCTCAGCCGCGGGCTTCTTCGGCAAACCAGGCAGTGTCATTACGTCACCGGTCATGGCCACCACGAAGCCTGCGCCGATGCGTGGCACCAGCTCGCGGACGTGCAGCGTGTGTCCACTGGGCGCGCCAAGTGCGCTGGGGTCGTCACTGAAGGAGTATTGAGTCTTTGACACGCACACTGGCAACTTGTCCCAGCCGTTCTCCTTCAAGAACGCCAAATCCTTCAAGGCCTTCGGTCCGAACTGGACGTCCGCTGCGCCGTAGATCTCCGTGGCAATCGTACGCAAGGTGGCTTCCACGCCATCGACTGGCTGATAAATCTGGTGGCTGGAGCTAGGGGCGTCATCACCAGAAGCGCCATCGACGACCTCCAACACGGCAGAGGCTAGATCCGCTGCACCGGCACCGCCCTCGGCCCACACATTGCACTCGACGACACGCACGCCGAACTGCTCGCCCCATTCTGCGATCTGCTGGCGATCCGTAGCGCTGTCGGTACTAAATAGGTTCAGCGCCACCACCGGCTCCACGCCGAACTTGCGGATATTGCTGACGTGGCGCTCCAGGTTGGACAGTCCAGCCTTCAGTACCGAATCGCCGTTGTGCTTTAGCGAACGAATAGTGGCCACGACCACGGTCGCGGCGACATCGAGGCCACCGGCGCGAGCCTTGATATCGAAGAACTTCTCCGCACCCAGGTCACTGCCGAAGCCGGCTTCGGTAAGCACGACCTCCGACAAGTCCAGCGCCGTCGTCGTCGCGATCAGCGAGTTACAGCCATGCGCGATATTCGCAAAAGGCCCGCCGTGCACCAGCGCCGGCGTGCCACCCAGGGTTTGCACCAGGTTCGGGTTGATCGCGTCGCGCAACAGGGCAGTGATCGCACCTGCGCACTTCAGATCACCCGCTGTCACGGGCTTGTGGTCGTAGGTTTGACCCACCACAATGCGTCCGATGCGCTTCTTCAAATCTTTCAAGTCGGTGGCCAGGCACAGGATCGCCATGATCTCGCTGGCTGCCGTGATGTCGAACCCGCCCTCGCGCGGGGTGCCCTGGCCCGGCCCGCCCAGACCCGTGACGACGTGGCGCAGTGAGCGGTCATTAACGTCCAGGCAGCGTCGCCAGGTCACCCGTCGCGGGTCAATGCCTAGCGCGTTGCCGTGCTGCACGTGGTTGTCCACCATTGCAGCTAGGGTGTTCGTCGCTGCGGTGATGGCGTGCATATCACCGGTGAAGTGCAGGTTGATGTCCTCCATCGGCACGATCTGCGCATAGCCGCCGCCCGCTGCACCGCCCTTGATACCCATGACTGGTCCCTGGGAGGGCTCGCGGATCGCCACCATCGTCTGGCGCCCCGCTGCTCGTACGGCATCGGCCAGGCCGATCAACACGGTGGACTTGCCCTCGCCGGCGGGTGTTGGGCTCATTGCCGTTACGAGTACGAGCTTGCCCTTTTTATTGACGCCCTCACGCTCCGCCTTCAACGCGGGAACATCGATCTTGGCTTTTGTGCGACCGTAGGGGATCAAAGCTGCTTCCGGGATGCCGGCGCGTTCTGCGATTGTGGTGATGGGCTCCAGGGTGTGAGCTTGGGCGATGTCTACATCGCTGGGCTGAGGATTGCTCGTTGCAGAAGAATTAGTCATACTCCCAGAATAAACGTCTACCCCTATAAGCCCCCGAAATAATGGGTGTAGGGGAGGAGGACACTAGACTCTAGGGGGTAAGCGGGTGACCCCCGATGTTTTCTAAAACGATCCTCTCCAGTGAGGTAGTGAGGTATAGATGACCGACAACGCACCGACCACCAGCGATCTGCACAGCGACTGGAATGAACGCCTAGCTTTGGCTCAGGAAATGCTACCGCTGATCAGCCGCCTGCACCGCGACAAGAACGTCGTGACTTCGATCTTTGGCCGCCTGCTGGTGAACGTCACTGATATCGACATCATTAAGTCTCACCGCTATGCCCGCCGCGTGGTGGAGAAGGAACTGCCGCTGGAGCAGACCCTGCCGGTACTGCGTGAACTGGTGGAAATGGACTTGGGCACCGCCTCCATCGACATCGGATCCCTGGCTAGCCGCTACAACAAGAACTCGGAGGGTTTGACCCTGCGCGAGTACCTGGAGCGTGAGCTGGCAGAGGTCATCGGTGGCCCGGAGCAGGTCGAGCCCCGCGACGTCGTCCTCTACGGTTTTGGCCGTATTGGTCGCCTGCTGGCCCGCATCCTGGTTTCCCGCGAGGCAACCTACGGTGGCGCCCGCCTGCGCGCGGTCGTCGTCCGTTCCAAGGGCGAGGGCGACCTGATCAAGCGTGCCTCCCTGCTGCGCCGTGACTCCGTTCACGGTGCCTTCGACGGCACCATCACCACGGATGAAGAGAACAACACGATCTGGGCAAACGGCACCCCGATCAAGATCATCTACGCCAACAACCCCGCGGAGATCGACTACACCAGCTACGGCATTAACGATGCGATCGTGGTGGACAACACCGGCGTGTGGCGCGACCGCGACGGTCTGTCCCAGCACCTCGAGTCCAAGGGCGTATCCAAGGTTCTGCTAACTGCCCCGGGCAAGGGTGACATCAAGAACATCGTTTATGGCATCAACCACGGTGACATCACTGAGGATGATCGCATCCTGTCTGCGGCGTCCTGCACCACCAATGGCATCACGCCAGTGCTGAAGGTCATCAACGATCGCTACGGTGTGCAGCACGGTCACGTCGAGACCGTTCACTCCTTCACTAACGACCAGAACCTCATCGATAACTTCCACAAGGGCGATCGCCGTGGCCGCGCTGCAGGTCTGAACATGGTGCTCACCGCCACCGGTGCAGCGAAGGCCGTGGCAAAGGCTCTACCGGAGTTCGCCGGCAAGCTAACGGGCAACGCCATCCGCGTTCCCACCCCGGACGTTTCCATGGCTGTGCTGAACCTGACCCTGGACAAGGAAGTTGAGGCCGACGAGGTAAACAACTTCTTGCGCCGCGTTTCCCTGCACTCCACGCTGCGTCAGCAGATCGACTTCATCAAGTCCCCGGAGGTTGTGTCCACCGACTTCGTTGGCACCACCCACGCCGGCATCGTCGACGGACTGGCCACCATCGCTAACGGTAACCACCTGGTGCTGTACGTCTGGTACGACAACGAGTTCGGCTACTCCAACCAGGTGATCCGCATTGTTGAGGAGATCGCAGGAGTGCGTCCGCGGGTTCTGCCGCAGCGCGCAGCTGCCCTGGACCTCTAAGACCGGGTGCTGTTAGAGCAGCATCAGTAGTAGCACCTGGCAGCCGATGATCTTGCCGATCATCGCTGCTGGGTACACCGTGGCATAGCCGCGCATGGGTAGCTCTGTGCCCGATTGATCGTTGAGGTAGCTAATCACTGCGGGGTTGGTAGAGACGCCCGCAGCCATGCCCATCGCTTCATCCCATTTGAGGCGCAGCAGCCACATACCGCCCAGGCCACAGACAAGCGCCGAGACGACTGTGATGATAAAGCCCAGCGCAATGTAGCTGAGCGACGTGATATCCGTCAGCGCGTCGCGGAAGCCCGTGCCAGCGATGGTGCCAACACCTGCCAGGAAGATGGCCAGTCCGAGGCTGCTGAGGGCCTTGTTCGCGTGATAAGGGATCTGCCAACCGATGGGGCCGGTGCGGGCAAGCGCGCCGAACACGAGACCCATGACAATGGGGCCACCGCCGAAGCCCAGATTGAGTGTGGCGCCTCCGGGCAGGGGGATGGGGATCGCGCCGATAAGCAAACCGATGGCTAGGCCGAGAGTAAACGGCAGCAAATTGACATCTGCGAGGGAACGCTCCGAATCGCCCAAGAGCTGAGAAACCTCGTCGATGCGGTGCTTAGGAGTGACCACACGGACGCGGTCGGAGTAATGCAGTACATCGTCTGGACCCGGAACCAGGTCTTCGTCGCCGCGACGAATGCGGGCGATGATGAAGCCATGGCTGATCGGATCAATGTCCTTGATGCTGCGCCCGGCGATGTTGGGGTTTGAAAGGGTAATGCGGCGGTAGCCGATGTAGGAGCTGTCGATGTCGATATCGACCTCTTCACCTAGCGCAGCAGTGGCTTTATCCAGGGAGTCGGGCGTGCCCGTAATCACGACGATCATGCCAGGGAAGACCTCGGCATCCGGGTAGGCCAGCTTGTGGTCCTTTTCCTGCACATCCTCAGTGGCATGGTGTGGTCGCACCAGACGGGTGACGATGATCTTTGTGTCAGCGATGGTGCGCAGGTCACGTACGCAGCCCGTAATGCCGTCTCGCAGGCGGATGCCACGGTGCTCCAGTGGAGCATGCAGAACGTCCTCGTCGATAGCGTCCTGTCGGTGGTTAACTTTGAGAAGCTTCGTACCGATGGCTGCAACTGCGATGGCTCCCAGCACGCCACCGGGATAGGCCAGGGAGTAACCGACAACTGGGTGAGCAGCCAACTCCCGGTTGGTGCCCTCTAACATATCCACGACAGCCGCCATACCAGGGGTCGAAGTCAGTGCAGCAGCGAAGGAACCGGTCGCGGTGGCGGCCTCCACACCAAACAGCGGCACCAGTAGCCACGTCATGCCCATGAGGCCGACGAGGAGTACGACCACAAAGAGGAGCATGCGCCATCCGCGACGGCGGAAATCGGCAAAGAAGGCATGGCCAGCCGTTAGTCCGATGGCGTAGACGAAGATCGCCAAACCGAATTGGAACAGCAGCGGGGGAAGCTGGATGTTGGGATCCAGGGTGGAGAAGATGATGGCGACGAAAAGAATTGCCGCTGTGCCCAGCGACATTCCGCCCAAGCGAATCTTGCCGATAGCGAAGCCGAGGGCGAGGATAATGACGAGGGCGATGAGTGGATTCTCTGCGAGGAAGGCCAACATGAAAACGATCCTATAAAGAAATCCCCGCCCACACGAGGTGGACGGGGACCAGTGAGAAACCTCAGAAGAAGGGGGATTCCTACTTGCCGGTGATCAGGCCGACCAGGCCAGCGATAGCGCCGCCGATTACCTGGACGAGGTTCTGGAAGAAGGTTGCAACGAGTTCAATCATGGGAGTGATCCTTTCTGTGTGTAGTGACTGACGCTAAGGGTTTATGTGGGTTTGTTTAGCGCCTTCACCAATACAAACGATTCCCACGCCTAAGTGTTACGCCCTCAAAACAAGTTTTTAAAATTTTTTCTCTGAGCAGTTCGCCTACGCTTGAGCGCATGTCAAGAAACACTGCACAAGGAACCCTGGAGGAGCTGTTTTCGCGCACCAAGAACCTCGATAGCGCGGGGTACGGAGCATATAAAAAACTCGCGGGGGCCTATAGCGAACCCGGCCTGACAGTTTCCATCGACCACGTTCAGGCCGATCCCTATGCCAGCCCCTCCAAGGTGCGCCTCATTCTGCCGATGAGCGCCGCGCATATTCCCGCGCACCTCGTTAGTGATGCCACCGGCAGGGTAGCGGTCGCCGATTTCCTGGCCCGCCGAATCCAGACAGAGCGCAACCGTCCGAAGAACGTCCACATCGGCGACATTGGTCAGCAGGTTCTCGAACGTACCCACGTGCTTGTCACCCCTGATCGTGTAGAGGCCCGCCTGCTGGTAGGGCTGCCCGCCAAGGGGCGCCGTATTCTCGGCCGCCAAGCCGCGCACCTCCTGGCCGACGATCTGCCTGCCCTTGCAGATGTTTGTTTGCGCTTTGACCGTTTCGCTCCTGCCGACGCCGCAGCGCTCGCAGACCACGTGGCTCTTCTGCGTGACCAAGAGGCTCTGCGTGCCCAGCTGAAACCTCGCAAGCTCGTTGCTTTTGTCGGCAACGGCGCCATCCTTCCGCGCGCCGCAGGCGATAGTGATCGTCCTCTCGCCACAGCCCAGGCCACAGCCTTCCAGTCGCCTGAATCGCTCACCCAAACCTTCGAACTCCCTAGTGGTCGCACAGTCACCGGCATGGGCATCCCGGAGGGGCTGACCGTTATCGTTGGCGGGGGCTATCACGGCAAGTCCACTCTGCTCCGCGCTCTGGAACGCGGCGTCTATCCCCACATCGCCGGCGATGGTCGTGAGTGGGTTATCTCCCGCGCCGACGTCGCCAGCGTCCGTGCCGAGGACGGCCGTCCTATCACCGGCGCCGACATCTCGCCGTTCATCACCAACTTGCCCACCGGCGCCGATACGCGCCGCTTCAGCACCACCAACGCCTCGGGTTCCACATCGCAGGCAGCCAATGTCGTCGAAGCGCATGCCTCGGGGACATCATCGCTGCTTATCGACGAGGACACTTCGGCCACCAACTTCATGATCAGAGACCGCCTGATGCAGCGCCTCGTGCCGAATGATAAAGAGCCCATCACCCCGTTTGTGCAGCGCGTTCGCTCTTTATACGACGCCACCTCGGTCTCCACCGTGCTGATCGCTGGCGGCTCGGGTGCTTATCTGCAACTGGCCGATACCGTCATTGCAATGGATGCCTACCGTCCCAGCGATGTCACCGCCCGTGCCCACGAACTCGCGGGGGAGGAGGAGCTGTCAGAACAAGAAGGGTTCCAGCACATCACCGCTAGCCGCATCTTGGCTCGCGGCGCCTTGAAGTCGCGAAAGCCTCCCAAGCCACGGGGGCTATCCACCATCAGCGTGGATCGCTCGGACATCGATCTAGCAGCCGTTGGCCAACTCGTTGCACCCTCGCAGACCGCCGCGATTGCTGCGGCGCTGGCTTGGCTATCGAAAAACGCCGATGGCCAGACCCCGCTGGTGGATCTGGTCGCTCGCTTGGAACGCCACATCACCGAGGATGGTCTGGCCGTTTTGGTGCCCGGGCGTGATCACCCCGGGCATTTGAGCCGCCCACGTGGGGCGGAGATCCTGGCAGCAGTAAACCGCTACAGGGAGCTAAAGCTCGCTTAGAGAACCTGGAGCTTGTTCTTCTTTACAACGTCCAGGCCGCGGGTCGGGTAATCGGTAATGAGGCCGTCCACCTTAGCGTCGACCATGGCCTGCATGTCGGATTCCTCGTTCACGGTCCACGGCAGAACCTGCAACCCCGCAGCATGGGCGGAAGCCACGTTCTCCGGGGTGACCAGCTTGTAGTCCGGGGATAGGATTTCCGCGCCCAACTGCTTAGCGGCCTTGTTCACGTCGCCACCGAGCTTGTCGTAGTCAACGTCACCGATCCACTGGGAGCCGGATTTCCACGTGGTGGCGTCATAAAGAAGAGCGAGAGAGATGTCCGGCTGGGCCTTGCGCACAAGTGGCAAGGAGCGCCAGTCGAAAGACTGGATGGTGGTGCGAGAGGTTGCCTTGTTGTGGCGGACGACCGGCAGGATCGCGTCGACAAACTCCTGCGGTGTGGCAGACTTCTCGCGGTTCTCGGCCTCGATTTTGGTCTCGATGTTGAAGCGCATCTGCGGATCGGCGGCAGCAATATCGAAGACGTCCTGCAGCTGCAGCAGCTTGTTCGACTTCTCGGCCTTAGCCTCGGGGAATCCCTTCAGCACCTTGTTGCAGTTCAGGGTCTGCAGCTGCTTCCAATTCAGCTCGTGGACGAGCTTGCCCACGTAGGGGAACTCCGGGTCGTTCTCGGTGGCTGGCTTGGTATCGGTGCACTTGTCGGCCTGGATTTCCGGATCGTGCCATACAACCGGGGTTCCGTCCTCGGCCAGTACGATGTCCAGCTCGAGGGTGGATACTCCCATCTTTAAAGATTCTTCAAAAGCCTTGCGGGATTCCTCGGTGTACTCGCCGCGACCGCCACGGTGCGACTGCAGGTCGAAGCCCTGCTGCTCCTCCGGCTGAGGTTTTGAGGAACCTGTTACGGATGAACCGATGGTGAGATTAAAAGAAGAGCCGGCGACGGAAGAACCGATGCTGGAGTTGGTGGCGGCAACTGCGGTGCCTGCGGAGCCGATAGAAACGATGGCGGCCACGGCTGCGGCAGTGGCCTTGCGCCAGGTGAGGGGTGTCTTCATGCTTTCCTAACTGGGGGAGCTATTTGTTAAAAGATCATGCGTCTACTGTGAGACAACGCACATGAATTTAACAAGGATTCAGCTAGTCTGCAGGGCGAGCTAAATCCACCCATTCGTCTTCGCCACGTGCGCCGCCTCGTAGCGATTGCCTGCACCCGTCTTCGACATGATGCTGGAAATGTGATTTCGTACCGTGCCCGGCGACAGGTGCAGCGCCTTGGCGATGGAGGGGGAGCTCTTACCCTCGAAAAGCTGCTGACACACCTCGGTCTCACGTTCACTAAGGGGATTATCGGGCGTCAATAAGCTTTCCTGGGCAAGCGTCGGGTCGATAACGCGCAGGCCGGCATGGATCCGTCGGATAGCATCGGCGAGCTCCTCGGGAGGCGTGTCCTTAACGATGAATCCGTCCACGCCAACCTCCATGGCACGTTTCACGTACCCGGCCTTGCCGAATGTCGTCACGATCAGGCAGCGGCACCGATTCCCGGCCAGCTCCTTTGCGGCATCGATGCCGTTCAGCCCGGGCATTTCGATGTCCAGCAGAGCCACGTCGATGGGCTGCTCCTGCGCGAGAGCCACGGCCTCAGTCCCGGTCGCACATTCGGCAACGACTTCGATGTCCGGCTCCGCGTTGAGCAGCGCGATCAATGCTCCGCGCACCAGTGATTGGTCCTCGGCAAGTAATACACGAATGCTCATCGGGCGGCCTCCTCTGGCACTGCGCCGTCGTCGATTAGTTTGTCGTCGCCTTCCATAGCGATCAACACCGTACTCAGACCCCGTTCGCGGCGTACGATCAGCTGCCCGCCGGCTACCTCGACCCTCTCGCGCAGGCCGGCCAAACCGCCAGTACCCTGCGTGGCTTCACCGTTAAACCCGCAGCCGTCGTCGGTAACCTGCAGCTTGTGGGCATTGACGCTCACCCAGCACGCGCTCGCCCCGGAGTGCCGCACCACGTTTGTCGTGAGCTCACGCAGCCCCCAGGAAAACACCGCGTCGTGTGCGCCCGGTGCTTTCAGGAGTTCGGGTAGATGCGCGGTGACGCCCTTAGTTTCCAAAGCCCGGCGCGCTGCCTGCAGCTCACCGGCGAAGGTGGGTGTGCGCATGCGGGTGACTGTCGAGCGCACTTCCGCCAAGGCCAGGCGGGAGAGGTCGCTGATCTCCTTGAGCTCCTGTTTGGCCTGCTCGGGGTTGCTATCCATTGCCCGCCTGGCGACCTCGGACTTCAGGTTGATAACCGTCAGCGAGTGACCCAACAGGTCGTGCACGTCCGTTGCGATATCCTCTCGTTGCTGCGCCAGGTCCAGGTCGTGTCGCAGCTTGTGGCGGGATTCATCGTATTGGCTGAAGATCCCAAGTGCGACGAGCATCAGCGGCATGCCGAAAAGGGTGAATGCAGCCCAGGTAAGGTCGTCCGGCGACCAGTTCCACACAGCGACAGTCCCGAGCACACCCGTTGCCACCACGATCGGCAGCGCCTTTCGTAGCGTCACCGTGAATCCCAACATCGCGGCCAGGTAGGGAGCAAAGGACACTGCGCCAGACTTCATCGCGGGCACGCTGGCCAACGCAATGGCTAGCAGTATGCCCCAGCGCAGCAGTGCCCGCGCAAGTGTTCCCCAGTCACGGGGGAAGTACTTCAGCGAGCCGAAGGCGTAGAAGTAGAACGCGCCGAAAGCCAGCAGGCATACTGTCATCCAGGCTTTCGCCGTAGTAGAGAATCCTTCCCCCATGTAAACCTGCAGAGCGACGGGCACCAGGAATACCAGCCATATTGAAGCGAAGATGGCGGAGTTCAGCCGGAACCCGTCGAAAGGGCGCATTAGCTTCGTCCCTTGTCTCGCTTGCTCATGAGAAGGCAAAAGCCTACGAAGATCGCCGTCCATATTGCGATGCTAACCCAGGCGTACCACATCGGGTCGAACAGCAGCCCTTGATCGAGCAGTTGTGCGCCTTCTGCCAGCGGCCAGCGCACCAGCGTTACCGCGCCGTACATGGGGGTGAAACGTCCCACCTGCAGCAGCGTTCCGCTCAGTGGCATGAATACGTTGCCCGCGAAGGCGAGAATCACGATGGAGGCTGTGGCGATGGCCACTGTATTTTCTTTGGGGATCAGCAATGTCCATGCCAGGCCGTAGAATCCGAAGGGAATGGCACACAGTGCACATGCGATGAAGCTCAGTATCCACTGGTCAGCTTGCATGTGTGATTTCGTCAGCCCTCCGACAACAAACACTGCCGCTATCGGCAGCACTGCGCGCACGGTGATGCTTAAGGTAGTGGCGAAGGCGAGCTGCCAGGGACGCAGGGGTGTCAGCGCCAGCTGCCTACCCCATCCGCTGCGGCTATCGGTTACGGCAGATCCCGCCGCGCCAACTGCGCCTACCACGCCCGCGTAAAAGGCCATACCCAACATGACGAAGGCAGAGACGTTACCGCCGTTCATTTCCTGATCGCCGTAGTCCTGCAGTGCGCCGAAGATCAGGTAGAAGAAAATCGGTAGGCCGATGCTAAAGAAAAGGGTGGTCATGTCCCGGCGTAGGCGCAGCAGCTCGTGACCGGCGAATTTCAGTGTGGTGCTCATGGTTAGGCCTCCGGGGTTTCGTTCGTCAGCGCGAGGAACGTGTCCTCCAAGCTGTGGCTGGTGATATCGAGGTTGCGGGCGTCCGTTTCCGTCAACAGGTACCGGGCAACTGCGTCGGAGTCTTCCGTCGATATACGCAGGCGACGGCCGTTTGTTTCGCTACTTGTGACGCCCGGTAGTCCCGACAGATCCGGGAATCCACTGGAGAATTCGGCGCTGACCACGCGGTGGGAGCTCATGTTTCGCAGCTCGTCGGTGGTGCCGTCCGCAATGATCTTCCCCTTATTCATAAGCACAATGCGCTGGGCGAAGTTATCGGCTTCCTCCAGGTAGTGCGTGGCGAAGATGATCGTGCGCCCTTGTTGAGCCTGGTTCTTCATGGAGTCCCAAAAGCGGTGGCGCGCGCCGGCATCCATCCCCGCGGTTGGTTCGTCGAGGATGAGGATGTCCGGATTGCCGAGAATGGCCAGGGCGAAGCGGATGCGTTGTTGTTCGCCGCCGGAGCATTTGCCTACGCGGCGCTTGTAGATCGGTTCCAGATTCGCTTGCTGGATTACTTCTTCGATCGGCAGGTGCTCCGGGAAGGCAGCGGCGATCATCTCCACCGTGTCCTTCACGGTCAGTTCGTTGAGCAGGCCGCCGGTCTGCATTAGTGCGCTGATGTTTTGGTTGTATATCGCTTGCTTGGGGGAGTGTCCCATGACCGTAACGGTTCCGGCGGTCGGGGTGGTCAGCCCTAGGATCAGGTCCACGAGTGTGGTCTTTCCCGCGCCGTTGGTGCCCAGCAGTGCGACGATCTCTCCTGGGCGGATGTTGAGGCTAACGTTCTTCAGCGCGTGCACTGGTTTGTTGGATCGTGGGTTGAAGGTCTTGCTGATTCCGCTTACTTCTATGGCGTGTGCCAGTTGTGTTGTGCTCATGGTTTTCACGTTATTTCGCCGACGAAGGGGGCGCGCATACCGTTCATCACGAATTGCACCATGACTTTTGTCATGCCTTTTTTGCAGACTCCCGCACCGCCTAAGCGGGTTTTTGCATCCTGCGTTTTAAGGTGGGGCTGTGAAAACCGAGTCCACCACCAAGAGGCTGCCGGGCGCTTTCGGCGCGTTCGTGGCTTTCGCCCTGCTCGCCGCGTATGCGGTCTACCGGCTCACTCTGCCGGAAACTCGCGCTTCCTGGTTCACAAATCTCTTTAAGTGGCCGACGGACTTTAAGGTCTATTACAACGCGGCGGTGGCTCTGAACAGCGGGCAGGAGCTGTACTCCCAGCCTTTCGTAGGGGGCCTTCCTTTTACGTATCCGCCCTTTTCCGGCGCGATCTTCAGGGTGCTGCCCTTGGCCCCGTTCGAGGTTGCGGCGAGTATCTGGTTGGCGCTCACCGCGTTGGTGCTTTTCGCGGTGATTGTCGGTGTTTTCCGCGAGCGTGGTTATGCCTGGTCCCCGGGGCTAATCCTCGTTTCCCTGGCGGCGCTAGTCGCTTCCATCCACCTGGCCCCGGTTTTCGGCACCTTCTTCTGGGGCCAGATCAACATCTTCCTCATGGGCTTGGTTGCCCTGGATTTCCTGCGCAGGCGCACCGGCAACAAGGGCGGCGGCGTATTCAGTGGTGTGGCCGCCGGCATTAAGCTCACCCCGGTCTTCTTCTACCTGCCGTTGTTGCTGGGCAGGCGCTGGCGCGCGATGGTCTACATGACCCTCACGATCCTCGCGACCGTCGTCATTGGCTTCCTGTTCGTCCCGGACGCCAAGTCTTTCTGGCAGACCAAGATCTTCGAAACCCAGCGCATCGGCGGCGAGGACAATCCCGGCGCGCAGTCCCTCGGCGCAGTCTTGCACCGCCTCGGTTACGACAACACGGTGCTGTGGCTCGTCGGCGTTGTCGCCATCGTGGTGCTGTACAGCATCGTGGTCCTGGGCTGCTACCGTCGCGGTAACTACTCGATGATTATGGCCCTCGGCGGCGTTGTCGCCTGCATCATCTCGCCGTTTAGCTGGTATCACCACTGGGTGTTCTTGGTACCGCTCTTTGTCGTTTTTCTGGACGCCGGGTTCCGGCTGGTACAGGCGGTCTCAGACAAGGTGAAGGGAGTGCTGGGCTGGGTTGTTGAGCAGCTCCTGAGCTTCGCAGTGGTGGCGGTATTGACGGTGGTGTTCCTGCCTTTCGTCAGCAACGCCACGTCCCGCAGGTTCGGCTTCTTCGGCCAGGGCGTGGCTCACGATAACCCGCTGTGGCAGGGCGCCTTCACCTTCCTGGGCGTGGCCTTCGTCGTGGTGGCTGCGGCGTACTATGCGGTGCGGTATTTCACGGACCGCCGTGCTACTGGGACCGAGCGCGACGCTGCTGATTCTCTGTAAAGGTGCGTTCGGCGAGGGATTCGCCGGCACCGTCCTGAAGGTGGACAACAACGTTGATCCCAAGTTCTTCGAGTTCCTCGACATCCTCGCGGTACATGGCCACTGAACTGATGGTGCATTCCTCCGGATTGATGCTGGAGGCAAAAATCTCCTTTACTGCGTCTACGTTGGCGTGCTGGGCGGGCATGGCAAGCATGATCATGTCGATCTGGTGGCTGTCCTTCACACGCTCCCAGAAGTCGATATCTGTGGCGTCGCCCTCCACAACGTTGTAACCGCGCTCCTGCAGGTGGCGCACTCGGGCGGGGTCGTGCTCCACGCCCAAGACCTTCGTGCCGTAGACCTCGGTGAGTTCGTTGTAGCAAGACACCCCCAGGCGGCCCACGCCGAGAACCAGGGCGTGGGCATCGCCGAGTTTGATGGGGCGATCCTCTGGGTGGATCTTGTGCGGCGGGCGCGTCGGGAGGCGCTTTGCCAGGCGTGTTGCCCGCGAGACACTCTGCGGGTTCAGAATTGCGGAAATGACGAAGCTGAGGGATACCGCGAGTACTAGGGAAAGCAGCCAGCGCTGGTTGAGCCAACCGTCACTTACTCCGAGAGCAGCGATAATGAGCGCGAACTCCGAGTAGTTCGCCAACAATAGTGAAGCGAGAACGGAGGTGCGATTGCGCAGTCCGAGGCCCCACAGGATCGCCCAGTAGGCGATGCCTTGGACGGGCAGCAGAATGAGCAACAGGGCAGCGTCGGCGAGGTTTTGCAGGTTTGGTAGACCCAGGAAGCCGATGTTGACGAAGAAGCCAACCAGCAGTAGCTCCTTGAGGGTAAACAGGGAGTGGCTGAGTTGTTCTGCGCCGGGGGAGCGGGAGAGAACCACGCCCATGATGAGGGCTCCGAGGCTACCGGAGAGCCCCACCCATTCGAAGAGTGCGTAACCCGGCAGCAATGCCATAACGATGCCGAACAGGGAGCCAAGCTCGCCGTGGCCGAGCTTGTACCAACGGCGGGTGGTCAATGCCAGCAGCGGGACAATGGCGACTAGCAGCAGGGAGGCCAGGCGTGGCGGTTCGCCCCGAAGGATGCTCATGAACGCGACGGCCAGAATGTCCTGCATGATCAGCACGCCGACGCAGATGTTGCCGTAGAGGGCTTGCTCGTCGCCTCGGTCCTGCAGGATCTTGATGACGACGATGGTGCTGGAGAAACTCAAGACCAGAGCGATATTTACGGCCACGGAGAAATCGGTGGGGCCGAAGGCACCGAGGGCGCCGAGGCCGGTGATGAAGCCAGCACCAATAAGCGTCATCACGAGAACATGAGCGCTCGCGGTGAGCCAGACTGCCTTATCCGTCAGCGCGCGAAGATCCAGGCGTAGGCCGATGGCGAAGAGCATGAGGGTCACACCGATATCGGCGAAAAGGTCCAGGGAATCAACGTGTTCCACACCGGCCGCGTGGAGCGCGAAACCGGCTGCGAGGAAGCCAATAAGGGGTGGGAGCCGCACGGCCCAAGCAATGAGGCCACAAACGAAGACCACACCGAGGTAAATCAGCAAGAGCTCCATGGATGTAGTCTACCTCACAGGGGCTGGTAACTCGCCAATGGAGGCGATTTCTACCCCGAGTGGGGCAGATAGTATTGAAGGCACACGACCTGCGGCGGTTTTCAGGACAGGAGGTGCGCTGTGAAGCCGATTAGCTATACCGAGTATGAATCACTGCGGGAAACTGCCTACCTTTTGCGCTCTCCCGAGAACGCTCGCCGCCTCCTCGGTTCCATCGAGAACCTGGAGCGGGGGCGCGGCGCCCACCACGCCCTCATTGAGGACTAATGATTCTCGTTTGAGATGAGTCTGCCTTGGGGGGACTATTTGTGGTGGCAGACGGCGGATCGCCGCTACCACTACGGGAGCTGACTTAGAACGGGTAGTCCGTGGCATCGGGCGTCAAGAAAAGAACGCCAACGACCGTGCCCTCTCTGCTGACGGCGATCCGAGACATCAGTTCGCCGGCTTCGTGGTTGAGCGTCGAGACGACGACAGAGGTGCCCGTGCTTTTTGCGGAGAGTGCTTCTGACTCCGGTGCCGCGTTGCGGTCTCCCTTGATGGGGACGATCGTCTGGTCGGTGATCTCCTGGAGCTCGCCGAAGTCGGTCAGGATTGATGTCCAAACGTCCACGATGACGGACCAGGGGAGGTCCTCGCGGACGTGCGGATCGAGCATTTCAATGGTTTCTGCTTCTTCGCCCTTGGCAATGTGGCGAATGAGCTTGTCGGAAATCTCTGGGAGCTTGTCGGTTGATACTGGGGCCATGGTTTCTCCTGTAAAGGGGTTTCGCACCGCACCGAATCGTTTAAAGGCTGCCTGGCGGGAAACATTGAGCGCTTGCCCAATGTCCGCCCATGAATGTCCTGCATCTCTTGCTTGCGAGACGGCATCCTCCAATTCGTGTTCGGCGAGGCTGACTGCTTGCAGTGTGTGTCGGATATTCGTCAATGGATCCATGACAGTTAGTCAACCATAGGTTGACAGGTGTGTCAACCAGTAGTTGACGTTGGGGAGGAGGGTCGTTCTTAAGTCTTGAAGCAGTGAAGTGGGGTAGGTGTAGCGCGTTAGAGAGTGGGAGGGGTGGCTAAGGGTGGTTTATAAGGCAAGACAGCAAAGCTTGAAGGATTGAAGCTGTTCGATACTTCGTTCGAACATAGCAGCACGGTGTCTATCGGGGGTGATGCACTAGAAGGCGAGACAGCACGTGCGTGTCTCGAGAACGATTTTGGACAGTGCGTTTACCGTAGGGGCACTGAGACTTTCGGCCCAAGGAGGCATGCCCGGATGAGTACAGCGGAACTCAATCAGTCCGCCGTTTGGAACACAGCGGACAAGTTTCTGCGCTCCATCGTCGAGCCTGAAGATTACGGAGACTATATTCTGCCGATGACGGTGCTGCGACGTCTTGAGTGCATTCTCGCCCCGACCAAAGATGAAGTTCTCGACCTGGTATGGAGTCTTCAGGAGGAGGGCTTCAGCGACGAGATGATCGACTGGGAGGTGCAGGCTCGCTTTGGTCTTTCCTTCTATAACTCTTCTCGCCTGGACTTGCCGCGGATCGCGCAGCTCGACGACCATGTATATGAGGCGCTGATGGATTATGTCGGTGCGTTCTCGGCCTCTGTCCGCGACGTGTGGGATGCTTTCGATTTCGCGGTGAAGATGAAGACTCTCGACAGTGCCTCACGCCTGTGGCCGGTGGTCAAACACTTCGCCACCATCGACATGAGTATGGAGGCGCTGCCGGATGCCCAGATGGGTGACCTCTTCGAGCACGTCATGTACAAGGCATTCGACACCAAGGGCAAAGCCGCGGGTGCGTTCTACACTCCGCGTGACGCGATCCGGCTCATGGTGGATACTCTTTTCGCTTCCGACGACATCGGACTGGCCTCGGACGGTGCTTCACGCACCGTGTACGAAACTTTCTTGCCACGACGGATACAAATGCGTGCGAACTGCGTTTTGGTCGTCTGATTGGTTCAAAACGGAGGCAGCTGGTCAATTCAGCGTTTCGCCCCTATTACGGAGCCGCTTGAGTCTCAGCGAATCGCGTATAATCGCGTATAATTAGACTGGATTCGTCGACTGACGACCTACCCGAACCGAGGAGCGTGTAATTCCGGTGAACATGTGATCTCCACTCAGCTCTGCTGAGACGTGACTGAAGTTACTTCTTCCTATTGGAGATTACTATGCCCGAAATTTTGCTCGATTCTATTTCTTTTTCATTCGGCTCCCGCCTCATTCTCGACCGTGTGAGTTTGCATGTGCCAAACGGTGAACGCGCCTTTTTGATTGGCCCGAACGGGGTCGGCAAATCCACCCTGTTAAGGGTCCTCACTGGTGAGTTGACGCCTGATTCGGGCCGAATTGTTTCTGGGCCTGTTCCTCAGCACGTTCCCGATCCAGAGTCTTTCGACGGCAGCGTTGCGCAATTCCTTGACTCGGCGCTTAAACCGTTTAATGAGCTACTCACGCGCTTCGACCAAGCCACAGAAGCCATGGCAGCGGGAGACACTCATCTAGCAATGGAGTTTGACCAACTTCTTGCCCGGTTGAACGCCCTTGATGTGTGGTCGTTGGATGCACGAGTGAATGAAACACTCGCAGGACTGGGACTCGTAGATTTCATGGGGTCGGGAAGCAATCGAATGATGCAGACCCTTTCGCCAGGTCAGCGTGCACGCCTGAAACTGGCTACCCTGCTGACGATGCGACCTGAGGTGTTGATCCTAGACGAGCCGACCAATCATCTCGATCATGAAGCAGCCGATTTCCTCACTGGTGTTGTCAAGAACTGGAACGGCCCTGTGCTCGCTACGAGCCACGACAGATCTTTCATCAACGACACCGCCACTGCCATCTACGACATGGACATCACCGTTTGGCAAGAACTCGCCAAAGCGGACGGACAGAAGGTCGTGGGCTTGTACCGCAACGCAGGGGACTACACGCACTACCTGCTGGCGAAGAAGACTGCCCGTGCAAAACACCGACAGATCCACGCCGCACAGCAAGCTGAGAAACGCGAGCTACACGAGCATCGGCGCGAAAGCATGAAGATCGCCCGTGGTGGGGTTCGGGTTGAAACCGCAACTCGCAAAGAGAAGAAGTTCTTCACCGATCGCGCAGCAGCCACATCGGCAAAAAGAACCCGAAGTGACGACGTCCGCCTGGAACGCATTTCAGAGCGAGAGATACGGAAACCCCGCCACTACAACCTGGCGTTCCCCTCCCTCAAGATTGACCCCGGAACTGGTTTGGCCGTCTCGCTCAGAGATGCGACAGTGGCAGGTCGGCTTTTGCCGGTTACGTTCGATTTAGGGCGAGGCGAGCACCTCCTCGTGACAGGAGAAAACGGGGCGGGTAAATCAACCCTGCTTAACTGGATCGCCACAGGAAACGCACCCGAGGGGACTATGAACAGTGGCACCCTCACCCGTGATGATCCCGTCGGCGTGGTGCCGCAGACGCTTCCTGATGGTTCAATTGCAGGATTTGACTCGGAGAGGTGGCAAGATGGCGTCGGCGAGGCTGGAAAAGGAATTCTGCATCCTTCAATGTGGAGCACTCCCATCGTGAACTTGTCTGCAGGGAATCAACGCCGGGCTCAATTTGCAGTCGCCCTAGCGAAACAGCCAGCTTTGTTGATCATTGATGAGCCAACTAACTACCTTGATTTGGAATCGATGGATGCACTCGAGAACGCGCTACGGGACTGGCGAGGAACTCTCATCATCGCCAGTCATGACCGTTGGCTGATTGAACATTGGCACGGACGTCATCTCCACCTCACTTCTGTTCACCAGTCAGCATCGACATGAGACTTGGGAGTCCTCCCTAAATGTGAAGGTCAGAGTTCCTTTCTTGTCGACCTTGGCGTACTCGCCTCGGATTACCGCGTCGGCGAGGGCGTCGATATAGACGGAGGGCTTGGGTGAGGGCGGTGTGGGCTTTGCCGGTGGCGTCGGGGGAGCACCCTTGGAAGTGCCGAGGAGCTGCTTGCCGGAATCAAAGTCAACAACCTCGTGGACCGAGCGTCACAACGGGTTGCCTTAGATGCGGTCGCTCAGTCATTTTTGATAACGACGAAGTGATCGAAGGCCTGCCATATGTAAAGAAGCCTTAGTTATTCTTTGTAGGTCAGTGCCAGCCCAATACCTGCACCAAGGAGAGTTATTCTTTTTCTGTGGTGATGGTGAGGTCATGCCCCCCAGAATAATGAAATTGGTCGGACTGACAGGATTTGAACCTGCGACCCCTACACCCCCAGTGTAGTGCGCTACCAAGCTGCGCCACAGTCCGCCGTCGCCCTCTAAAAAGGGCAACGGCGATAGGTTACCCCACTCCCAGCGCCGTTATGAAATCCCCTGCTTATACCGGCTGCACGGCCTTGTCGCTCACAATAATGCCGTCCGAATCGCAGTAAATGTATTCGCCTGGGACAAAGTCCACGCCGCCGAAGCTTACCGTTACGTCGCGCTCGCCCTCACCGGTCTTGGTGGACTTGCGCGGGTTGGTGCCCAGCGCCTTGCAGCCGAACTCCATCTGGCCGATCACCTTGGAATCGCGGATCGGCCCATTAACCACCACTCCGGCCCAGCCGTGATCCTTGCCCAGGCCAGCAATAATGTCGCCCACCAGAGCGGTGTGCATAGAAGCATCACCGTCGATCACCAGCACGCCACCCGGGTTCTCTTCCTGCAGCACCTTCTTCAGCAGTGCGTTGTCCTGGAAGCACTTT
This sequence comes from Corynebacterium sp. 22-2729, assembly GCF_053479475.1. Taxonomy (NCBI): domain Bacteria; kingdom Bacillati; phylum Actinomycetota; class Actinomycetes; order Mycobacteriales; family Corynebacteriaceae; genus Corynebacterium; species Corynebacterium sp. 22-2729. The sequence goes on along the minus strand of NZ_JBRBCA010000004.1, from coordinate 178,720 downwards.
ACCGTGGTGATCTTGCCGCAGAACTCCACCACACCGCCCAGGTCGCGGAACTGCGTATCGCAGCTGCGCACGTCGCTACCAATGATGTCCACCAGGTCGGCGGTCGGAATAAAAGTCAGTTTTTCTTCAGCCATGCCCCTACTGTAGGCGCAAGCTCTCCCATGCCGCGATGAATTCGCCCACTCGCTGCCCGGATCCTCTTTGCAAAAGCAGGTGATCCATGCCCTCCAACGCCACCCAATCGGCTTTCGGCAAAGCCTCCCGCATCGCATGCGCCTCTGCCACTGGAACTACCAGATCATCGGGGGAGTGCAGCACCAGAGACGTGGCGTCACTAGAAGAAACAGCGGCAACGGTATCGGCAGAATCGGCCGTGGCGAGCTCATCCAGCAGCGCCTGCCCCAGGGAAAGCTCCCGCTGGCGCTTAAACATGTGCATGATCTCTGGCGCGCGCTTCGCCGTATCCCGCAGCTCAAATGGGGTGCCTACGGTCACAATGCTTTCCACCGAGGCAACGTCTGCCGCAGCACGCTGCACCGCCGTGCCACCCAGCGAATGCCCCACTAGAAGCTCCGGTCCGCCAAACCACGCTGCCGCAGCCTGTACATCGGACACGTTCGTCGCCAGCGTCGTCTCCTCGAACCGCCCCTCCGAATCACCCAACCCCGCAAAGTCGAATCGCAGGCTCGCATACCCCGCCCGCGCCAGTGCCTTGGATATGCGCGTCACCCCAATTGCCCCGCGCGTACACGTAAAGCAGTGCGCGACGACCGCCCGGCGCGGTGCCTCCTCCATCGTCACATCTCGCGGCATATCCACCGTTCCTGCCAACTGCCAGCCATTTTCGGTGGGAATTGTCACGTGAACGGAGCGAATCGTGCGGGTCATAGATCGCCTCTTGCCATTAGTCGGTTAACGTGGTCAGTACATTTTTACATCTCACACTCGAAGGGCACACACATGGCATTTGACTGGTTCTGGAAGGCAATGGGATCTTCCCCGAAGAAGAATCAGAAGAAGAGCCGGGCCGTGGTCGCTCAGGCCGACTCGTCGCGCTATTCGGGGCTTAGCGATGCTGAGCTTCGTGACGCCGCCTCGGACGTGGTCACTAAACAATCCACTAGCGAGGATGGCCACCACTTCGGAGGGCAAGTAGAAGACGCTTCCGCGCTGCTTGGAATCCTGCGTGAAGCGGCTAAACGCACGTTGGACATGGAGCCTTTCGACGTGCAGATGCAGGGCACCTACCGCCTGCTGCACGGCGATGTGGTGGAGATGGCCACCGGTGAGGGTAAGACCCTTGCCGGCGCGATGGCCGCCGTGGGCTTTGCTCTGCAGGGCAAGCGCGTGCACGTCATCACGGTCAACAGCTACTTGGCTGGCCGCGATAACGACTGGATGGGTCCGATGTTTGATTTCTTCGGACTCACCCATGGTGCGATTAACGAGGAGCTCTCCGCGGATCAGCGCCGCGAGATCTACTCGCGTGACGTTATTTTCGGTGCCATCAACGAGCTGGGCTTCGACGTGCTGCGTGATCAGCTCATTACCCGCCGTAACGACCAGGTGCGTAGCCCTGCGGACGTGGCTGTTATCGATGAGGCCGATTCGGTAATGGTGGACGAAGCTCTTGTACCGCTGGTTCTCGCCGGTTCCGAGCCCGGCCCCGCCCCCGCAGGCCGCATTACTGATCTGGTCAAGCGGATGGAGGAAGACAAGCACTTCCATGTCTCCGAGGACCACCGCAATGTCTTCCTTACCGATGAGGGTGCGGAGTTTGTGGAGAAGGAGCTTGGCGTAGATTCTCTCTATGAGGATGAAGGCGAGCTGTTGGTGCAGGTGAACGTTGCCCTGCACGCCGAACACCTCTTGATCCGCGACGTGCACTACATTGTGCGCGACGGCAAGGTAGCTCTTATTGACGGCTCCCGCGGCCGCGTGGCCGAGCTGCAGCGTTGGCCCGATGGCCTGCAGGCAGCAGTGGAGGCCAAGGAAGGTCTGGACGTTACCGATGGTGGTCGCATCCTCGACCAGGTAACCATCCAGGCTTTGGTCGGCATGTACCCCGAAGTCTGCGGCATGACTGGCACCGCACTGGCCGCTGGCGACCAGCTGCGTCAGTTCTACAACCTGCAGGTCTCCGTCATCGAGCCGAATGTGCCGAACATTCGCTTCGACGAGGCTGACCGGGTGTACGTCTCCGCGTCCGAGCGCGACGATGCCGTGGTCAAGCACATCATCGAGGTGCAAAAGACTGGTCAGCCGCAGCTGGTGGGCACCCAGGACGTTGCGGAATCCGAGCAGCTGGCTGAGGCACTCCTTTCCGCGGGCGTGGAGTGCTCTGTGCTGAACGCGAAGAACCACGAGGTGGAAGCGGCTGTCGTCGCTGAAGCCGGCCGCCCGGGTCGCGTGACAGTTTCTACCCAGATGGCTGGCCGCGGTACGGATATCAAGCTGGGCGGTACAGACGAAGCTGAGCGCGAAGAGGTCGTAGAAACCGGTGGCCTGCATGTCGTAGGCGTGGGGCGTTTCCGCTCCCAGCGCCTGGATAACCAGCTGCGAGGCCGCGCAGGGCGCCAGGGTGACCCGGGCAGTTCGGTTTTCTTCGTCTCCCTTGAAGACGACGTGGTGGCTATCGGCGGCGCAGGGGAGGAGTTGCAGGCGCAGCCCGAGGATGACGGCCTGTTGCCACAGAAGAAGGTTCAGCAGTTCGTGGATCACTGTCAGCGCGTTACTGAAGGACAGATGCTCGACATCCACGCAACTACGTGGAAGTACAACAAGCTCATTAAGGACCAGCGCGACATCGTGAATGATCGCCGCGACACTTTGCTGGACACTGGCGCTGCCTGGGATGATCTCAGCTATCACAACGTTGAGCGTGCTGCGGAGCTGAAGAAGCAGGGACTCTCCGAGGAAACTCTGGAGCAGGCCGCCCGCGAAATTATGCTCTTCCACTTGGATAACGAATGGTCGGAGCACCTGGCTTACCTGGACGATGTACGCGAGTCGATTCATCTGCGCGCCATTGCCCGCGAATCGCCGATCGACGAGTTCCACCGTATGTCCATCGCCGCATTCGGTGAGTTGGCTGAACGTGCCGTCAACAAGGCTCGGGAGACGTTTGACGAGGTAGAGATCACCTCTGAAGGCGCCCAGCTAGGCGAAATGGGGCTGCATAAGCCCAGCGCAACATGGACATACATGGTGAACGATAACCCGCTGTCCTCCTCCGGGGGGTCTGTAATGGGGTCTATCGTTCAGATGTTCCGCTAACTGCTTTAGGGTATTGTTAGACGTATTGTTAGAGCCGAACCAATTAGTTCGAATGAGAGGACTTGAAAGCTATGAGCGATAACACCGGAGTGCCAGAGGCATCTGTCGAGACCACGTCAGTCTTCCGCGCAGACCTTCTGAAGGAGATGGAGTCTGGCTCCCAGCACGATGCCTCTCCTGCCGGTGTCGAGGGTCTTCCTGAGGGCTCCGCGCTGCTGGTTGTGAAGCGTGGTCCGAATGCCGGCTCCCGATTCCTGCTGGATCAGGAGACGACCGCTGCTGGCCGTCACCCCGATAGCGATATCTTCCTCGACGACGTTACTGTTTCCCGTCGCCACGCTGAGTTCCGTCGCAATGGCGATCAGTACGAGGTCGTAGACGTCGGATCCCTGAACGGCACCTACGTTAACCGCGAGCCGAAGAACTCTTCCGTTCTCTCCAATGGCGATGAGATCCAGATCGGCAAGTTCCGCCTGGTGTTCCTGAACGGTTCGAAGGAAGCCTAAGGAACAGTGAGCGCACAGAGAAGCCACGTTAGCGCTCCAGTCCCTTCCACCTCGCCAGCCGGTAAAGTTCTGCCGACGTCGTCTATCGGCGACGTGTTGAAGCAGCTGAAGCCGGATTTCCCGGATGTTACGGTATCGAAGATCCGTTTCCTGGAGTCCGAGGGGCTGGTGAGCCCGCGTCGTTCCCAGAGCGGTTACCGGCGCTTTTCGCCGGAGGACATTTCGAGGCTGCGTTATATCTTGACCCTTCAGCGGGATAATTACCTGCCGTTGAAGGTTATTCGCGAGCGCCTGGAGGCCATGGACTCCGGCAAGGTCACCCCCGTGACCGCTGCGCGCAAGTCCGCCCCCGGTGCTATTTCTCCGGAGCAGATGCGCGGTGCCCAGTCTCGTCGCCTAACTCGTGCTGATGTGACGGCGCGTGCAGGTGTGCAGGACTCCTTCACCGGAGCGCTCATCCGTATGGGGTTGATCACCGCCGACCCGGCTGGTTTCTACTCGGTCGACGATGTTGAGATCGTGCAGATTGCCCAGAGTCTCACTGATCACGGCCTGGATAATCGACACCTGAAGTCGCTCCTGACCATTGCGAACCGTCAGTACGACATGGTCTCCCGCATCGCCGAGCCGCTGGCACATGGCCGCGATGAGAACGCGCAGCAGCGTTCCGCAGAAACCGCCCGCGAGATGTCCGCGTTGATCATTTCTCTGAATACCGCGCTGGTGAAGGGCAACCTTGGATAAAGGTACCGAAGTCGTCTTTCTCGGCCGCGCGGTCGCCAGCGCCCTTGGGTGCGGCGCGCCGGTGGCCGATTGCCTTATTTTTATGACGCCCGAACGTACCCACATCCTGCCGATTTGGGTTGAACCCACCGTGGATCTGGGCGGGCGCCCCTCGGATGCGGAAGTTCTGGCAAGCATCCTAAAGAACGACGAAGCGCGTGACCCGTGGTTCGCCCGAATCGCCACCAACTCCCGAGGGCAAATGACCGCTGGTTTGGTGCTCGAGGCAGGGGAGTCTGAACGTTTCATCGACGTGCGTCCCTCGATTCTGGAGCCGCTGTGGAATGCAGGTGTGCTTTTCGATGTGCGGGTTGCGCCAGGCGTAGAAAATGCACTGATCCGTGTGAATCCCGCTTGGGTTGAAGAATTGGAAGCGAAGCTCAAGAAAGTCGATGAGGATGGCGACCAAGTGGACTTCCTTTTGGACTGGGATCCCCAAGAGATGGGCTTCAGCGCTAGCGACAATGCGGATTCCGATTTCCAAGAGATGTGGGAAGGTCTGGGACTGTCGAGCGATCTCGACGACTGGTTGAAAGAATGACACGCGTGTTGTTACACGTGTGAATTTTGTGACTCGTGTTAAAGTAATATCCGGCTAGCGGTTGACTGTGCCGCAAACCGGTCTAATCTTTAGAAGAGAATTGAAATTACACCAGGAGTCTTTCAATGCAGGATGCCCTTTTCGACGTCCATGGCCCCGACGATGAGGTTGGCTACCGTGTGCCGATCGCCTGCCAGGTAGCTGGCATCACTTACCGCCAACTCGATTACTGGGCGCGCACCAAGCTCGTCCAGCCCAGCATCCGCAACGCCGCAGGCTCCGGCTCTCAGCGCCTGTACTCCTTCCGAGACATCCTGGTTCTCAAGATCGTGAAGGGCCTGCTGGACACCGGCATCTCCCTGCAAAACATCCGCAAGGCTGTCGAGAAACTGGAAAACCTGGGCGTCGACGACCTCGCTGGCATTACTCTCGTATCCGACGGCCACACCGTCTACGAGTGTCGCTCCTCTGAAGAAGTCATCGACCTCCTCAACGGTGGCCAGGGCGTATTCGGCATCGCAGTCCCGGGTCTGATGAAGGAACTCACCGGCACCATCACCTCCTTCCCCTCGGAGAAGGTTGTTCAGGATGCCGCCATCGACGAGCTGGCCGAGCGCCGCCGTCGCCGTATGGCCTAAAGAATCCTCAAGAAAGCTCCACGCGCCCGCTGATCCAACTCGGGCAGCGACTGGTCCCGCAGCTGCGGAGCCAGCACGTCATTCTTCTCTTCTCCGCTCTCCACCTTGGAGACCGCCAGCGCCTCCTCGGCCTTACTCCGATCAGCCGGCTTCCACAACGGAGCACCTGGCATACCACCCTCACCCCACGCCTTATACGCCGCAATGGCCTCCGCATCCGGCTTTTGCACAGCCTCCGCCTTCAGGCAGTGGTCCAGTTCCACTTCGTTCGCGTCATTGAATTGGCGCACCTTATCCTGCAGCTCCGCCGTATTCTCGGCCCAGATCTTCACCACAAAATCCCCCTGTGGGCACTCCGGTGCTGAGAGCTGATCCTGGTTGTTTCGCGCGAGCATGATCCAACCAGCAACCAGCGCCACAACCAGAATCACGGCCACCAGGGCACCCCAGACCCATCCAGCAACATGATAGTTCTGCTTTCCAGTTGCATGTCGTGCCACGATTGAGTCCTCCCAGTAGTTTTTTATCCAGTGTAGGCCAGCAGCTGCTTGCGGATCTCTTGCCCGCGATCCATTAGCCCCTTTTGTCGTTGGACATACTCGGCCCGCCCCGCCGGAGTCTCGATCCGCACCGGCTCAAAACCCCATTCCTGCAGGTCATAGGGTGAAGCCTCCATATCCAGCCGACGCACATCACAGGCCAGCTCGAAGCAGTCCAGCCACAACTCGCCGGGAACCAGCGGCCCCAATTTCGTAGCCCACTTATACAGATCCATCGTGGCGTGTAGGCAGCCCGGCTGTTCCAACTGAGGCTGTGAGTCGCGGGTGGGGGTGTGGGCGTTTCGCGGCGCGGCGGCGTCGGTAAAAAAGCGATAAGCGTCAAAGTGCGTGCACTTCAACTGCGACTTCTCGACAACCTCGTCCGTACCCCGGGCTCCCAAACGCAGCGGCTCGGGGTGGCGTGGCGCATCCTTGTACACCATCGCCCATTCGTGCAGTCCAAAGCACCCCAGCACTGGCGGGTGCCGGTACGTCGCATCCAACAGCCGCGCGATATAACGCACCGTCTTACCCCTGGCTGCCATGTACCGCTCCACATCCAGGATCCACACATCACCTTGGCGTACATAGTGGTCTTTGTACTGCGGCAAGTCGTCGCCACCATCCCACACCACGGCCTTATTGACGCCCGGATGCCAGTGGCTTAGCTTCCCAGGGGTAGTGGGGTAGTAGCTGAACATAAAGTCCCACACCGGGTGCCTATCACCCTCTGCGCGGCGCCGGCGGTGCCCCTCGGTGAGGCGCTGCACACGCTCCCTATGAGCCGCCTGCCTTTCGCGCCAGTCGTGTAGAACCTCAGTCATGGGTCCAGTCGCGAACGGTACCGACGAGTTCCTCGATGATGTCTTCCAGGGTGATCATGCCAATGATCTGCCCATTTGCATCCACTACCGCGGCAATGTGGCTCGACGTACGACGCATATTGCGCATCGCAACATCAAAGTTCGAACCAGCCTTGACCTCCAGTAGCGGGCGAATATCCGTCGTATCCAGCTGCCCGTCGGGCTCTACCAGGTTGTCCAGCACATCCTTGACGTGTACATAGCCAATCCACTTGCCTGTCGCATCAGTAACGGGGAAGCGAGAGTAGCCCGTCTCCTGCACTGCCTTCTCCACGGCGGCTACCTTCATGCGCGGGCCATCCTGGGGGATGCAGTGCACGTCGCCGAAGGGAATCAGCACTTCGTCTAGCGTACGGCGGGAAGAACCCAGCGCCTTGTTGAGGCGGTTCGCTTCCTCCGGTGCGATAAGCCCCTCAGAGCGGGAATCCTGGATCATACTTGCCAGTTCGGAAGGGGAGACCGTGGAGTCCAGCTCGTCCTTCTGCTCCACACCCACCAGCTTCAACGTTTTGCGCGCGATCCAGTTCAGCAGCTGCATGATGGGGTTCGTCACCTTCACGAACAGCAGGTGCAGCGGCACCACAAATGTTGCCACTGTTTCTGGCCCAGCCAGAGCAATATTCTTCGGCACCATTTCACCGAGAATGATGTGCAGCATCGTCACCAACAGCAGGGAGATGGTAAAGCCCACCGGGTGCAGCAGCTCTGCGGGCATTCCCAGTGCCTCGAATGGCGCTTCGATCAAGTGCGCGATCGCTGGCTCGCCGACCTTACCGAGCAGCAGCGAGGCGATGGTGATGCCAAACTGCGCACCCGCGAGCATGATCGACAGGTGTTCCGTGGCGTATTGCACGCGCTTGGCACGCTTGTTTCCGGCGGCGATCATCGATTCCAGGCGATCTTTTCGCGAGGAAATCAGAGAGAACTCCACCGCCACAAAGTAGCCGTTGAGTGCCAGCAGGAAGATTGCAAGGACGATAGCCCAGATATCACCCATCACTTAAACCTCCTCTTTCTTCAACGGGCGCAGCAAAACCTTGTCCACGCGGCGGTTGTCCATTTCCTTGACGGTCGCTCGCCAACGTCCGGTCATGCCAGTTTCAAATCCCTCCAGAAGTTCATGGTTGCCGACCGGCAGCAGAACCTCATCGCCCTCCTTCGGGATTCGACCCAGTGTGGCCATAATCAGGCCGCCCAGCGTGTCATAGTCGCCTTCTGGGGCGGTGTAGCCCACCGCGTCCGGTAGCTCATCCGTGCGCACCAGTCCGGAAACTTCCCAGCTGGTACCGCTCTTGCGGACTTCCTTGTCCTCTTCCACGTCGTCGTGCTCGTCCCACACTTCGCCGAGGATCTCCTCCACGACATCTTCAATCGTCACGATGCCGGCAGTGCCGCCGTACTCGTCGACAACCATCACCAACTGCGACCCCGCGGCTCGCACCCGGTTCAGCACGTCATCGCCGCTTAAGGAATCCGGCACGGAGGGCACGGACTTCATTAGCTGGTTCAGAGTGGTAGTCCGGCGGACAGCGTGGGGGATAGTTAGCGCGTCCTTCACATGGACAACGCCCGCCGTTTCATCTAGATCACCGCGCGTCACGGGGAAGCGCGAGTGTCCGGTCTCGAGCGCCAGCTCGATGAGATCCTGCGCAGTGTCTTCCACGGTCAGAGATTCGACGGTCGACCGAGGCGTCATAATATCCTCTGCGGTGGCGTCGCTAAATTTCAGCGAAAGATCCAGGATTCGCGCTTTCTGCTCGGTGAACCCGCCGTTGCCCGTCGAGTGCCGCACCAGCGCCGAGAGTTCTTCGGCCGATCGTGCCGACGCCAACTCGTCCGCCGGCTCAATTCCCAGCTTCCGCACAATGGCGTTGGCCAGCTTATTCATACCGTTGATAAACCACTTCAGCGCCACGTTGAACACCCAGACCGGGCGGACAGTCGCACGTGCCGCGTCGAGCGGGTTAGTAATGGCCAGGTTCTTCGGCACAAGTTCGCCGAACACCATGGACAGCACTGTCGCCACGATTAGCGACAGGACCAGTGCAATGGGCATGGCCGCTGCTTCGCTAAGCCCCACGAGCTCCAGCAACGGATTAAAGAACTTCGCCAAAATCGGCTCGGCCAGATAACCGGTGGCCAGGGTTGTGATTGTAATGCCGAGCTGCGCGCCCGACAGCAGGAAAGAGAGCTGCCCATGCGCTTTTTGCACCAACTTCGCGGTGCCATCGCCCTTGGTGCGGGCGTGCTCGTCAATGGTGGATCGCTCCAGACCCGTCATGGCGAACTCCACGGCAACAAACACGCCAGTAAGGCCTGTGAGCAGCACAAAGAGAACTAGCCCAACGACGGAAAGCAGAATTTCCACGGGTGTTCTTCGACTCCTAACTATTCTTCAAATTGGCAACCAACTTGGAACCCGACAGTACGGTCGGGTGCACACCGGCCTTGGCCATCATCTTCTCGGTTGCACGTTGATCCTCTGCGAACGTAAGCGTCACGACCGTGCCACTGGCTCCGGCGCGCGCGGTGCGTCCAGCGCGATGTACATATGCCTTGTGTTCGGCGGGCGGGTCGATATGGACGACCAGCTCCACGTCTTTGACATCGATACCCCGGGCAGCGATGTCTGTGGCGACCAGCACGGAATTTTCGCCTTGCGTGAACTGGTTCAACGCATTTTGACGTGTGTTCTGTCCCTTGTTGCCATGAATGCCCACGGCGGGGACACCTGCCCGCACTAGCTTCTTAACCTGTCGGTCTACCGCATACTTCGTGCGCGTGAACATTACTGTTCGCTTGCGCATTTTTCCAATTGCGATGACCAGCTCGTTTCGCTCTTCACGGCTATTCACCACCCCCAGCAGGTGTCGCATCGTGTCCACACTGGCGGTTGCTTCACCCGTGGAGTGGGTCACCGGATCCCGCATGTAGTTATCCACCAGCACCTGTACATCGCCATCCAACGTGGCGGAAAACAGCAGGTGCTGAGCGTTCTTCGGCATGTCATCCAGAAGCTTAGTCACCTGGGGGAGAAAGCCCATGTCGGCCATCTGGTCGGCTTCGTCGATAGCGACGACCTTCACGTCGCTAAAGTCCAGCATGCCCTGCCGCAGCAGATCCAGTGCGCGCCCCGGCGTCGCCACGAGGATGTCCACGGGTCTCGCCAGAGCAGTGATATTCCGCTGAATCTTCACCCCGCCGACGACTTCCAGCAGACGCTGTCCTGCTGCGTTCGCAATCGGATCCAGCCGCGAACGCACCTGTGTCGCCAACTCTCTGGTCGGCACGAGCACCACACCACGGGGCTTTTTGGGTCGCGACGCCCCCCGCCTCAGAAGCTGAATCATCGGCAGCCCGAACGTGAATGTTTTGCCGGAACCCGTCGGTCCGCGGCCTAGCACGTCCCGCCCCTCGACGGCCGCGGGGATGGCCGCAGCCTGGATAGGGAAGGGCTTAGTTATTCCCTCGGCGGAAAGCTCTTTGGTGATGCAATCATCGAGTCCGAGCTTTCCGAACTCTGATCGGGACAATTACGCTTCGACCTCGCTACGGTCGCCGGACCACAGGGTGTGGAAAGATCCCTCGCGGTCAGTACGGCGGTAGGTGTGCGCGCCGAAGAAATCACGCTGGCCCTGGATTAGCGCCGCCGGAAGACGCTCGGCACGCAGGGAATCGTAGTAAGACAGGGAGGATGCGAATACCGGTACCGGGAGGCCCAGCTGGGTAGCCAGGATGACTACGCGTCGCCAGGAATCAATCAAACCGCCCAGTTCGCCCTTGAAGTAAGGATCCAGCAGCAGGGAGGGTAGCTCCGGGTTGGCATCGTAGGCCTCGCGGATGCGGTTGAGGAACTTCGCGCGGATGATGCAGCCACCACGCCAGATGGTGGCGAGGTCGCGGGGATCCACGCCCCACTTGTGCTCTTCGGAGCCAGCCTTGATCTCGTCGAAGCCCTGCGCGTAGGCCACCAGCTTGGAGGCATAGAGTGCGCGGCGGACATCCTCAATGAACTCTTCCTTCGGAACATCCAGAGTGCTGAGCTCGCCAGCAGGCAGGTTGCCGATAGTGGCGTCGCGCTGCTCGCGAGCGCCGGACAGAGCACGGGCGAAAACGGCTTCGCCGATGCCGGTGGTGGGGATGCCCAGATCCAGAGCGGCCTTTACCGTCCAGCGGCCGGTGCCCTTCTGGCCTGCCGAATCGACAATGACATCGATCAGTGGCTTGCCGGTCTTCTCATCCACCTGGGAGAGCACCTCGGCGGTGATTTCGATCAGGTAGGAGTCGAGGTCGCCCTCGTTCCAATTCTTGAAAACCTCTGCGATCTCCGCCGGCTCCATACCCGCGCCGTAGCGCAGCAGCTGATAAGCCTCGCCAATGACCTGCATATCGGCGTACTCGATGCCATTGTGAACCATCTTCACGAAGTGGCCGGTGCCATCCGGACCAATGTGCGCAACACACGGGGTGCCATCGACCTTCGCAGCTACGGACTCCAGCAGAGGCCCCAGAGCCTCCCAGGATTCCGCCGGGCCACCGGGCATAATAGCCGGGCCATTCAGGGCGCCTTCCTCGCCACCGGAGATGCCTGCGCCAACAAAGTTCAGTCCACGCTCGGACATCTCCGCTTCACGGCGGATCGTGTCGGTGTACAGCGCATTACCACCATCGATGATGATGTCGCCTTCGTCCATTTCCTCGGCGAGCTGGGAAATGACGGCGTCAGTACCAGCACCCGCCTGCACCATAATCAGCGCGCGACGTGGGCGCTCCAGTGACTTAACGAAATCGGCGATCGTCTCGGACGGGACGAAGTTGCCGGTGTCGCCGAAGTCCTCCATGAACTTCTCGGTCTTCGCGGTAGTGCGGTTGTAGACGGCCACGGTGTGACCGTTATTGGCAAAGTTCCGGGCGATGTTGGACCCCATGACGGCCAGGCCAACAACGCCAATCTGGGCGGTTCCTTCAGCAGTAGTCATGGTTTTACATCTTACAGGGCGAAGAGTTGGTTAGGCTTAGGCGCATGTCCAATATTTTCATTGAACTAAGTCGCGAAGCCACCGAGCGGGAACTCACCGGCGAGGAGATTTCTACCCTCAACGAGCTGCTCCAGAAGCATCCGACGCTTGACCGCACCCTAGGTGTGCAATACCGCGCCATTGGTCCGAAGAAGCTGCAGCTGGCACTCGAAGTCACCGAGGATCACCTGCAGCCGTGGGGAGTGACGAACGGTGGTGTTTACGCGAGCCTGGGGGAGACCGCCGGCTCGATGGCCAGCTTCGTCGCCGCTGGTGCCGGACCGGCCGTGGTCGGAACTTCGAATCAGACGCACTTTCTGCGTCCGTCGGTAAAAGGCGACGTCATTGTCTCAACCGCGGAAGCAGAGCATATTGGGCGCACCACGCACCTTTTCCGCATCGAGCACATAAATGAAAAAACCGGCAAATGCTGCGCCTTGACTTTCCTCAAGACGCAGGTTGTGCCGGATATGCCGAAGGCTTAGTCAGAGACCGCGCGGGTATCGCGACCCTCGCCGAAGCGCAGGTTGTCGCGCACCTCGATGGAGCGCGTGCCTTCCTTGTCCTCCAATTCGCGCAGCTTGCGCAGTGCGTTGCGTGCGTGCAGCTGCTGGCGGGTAGCTACCAACTGCCAGCGGCGGCGGGACACGGAGTTAAGACCCCAGCTGAATGCAGCGACTGCACGGTTGCGGAAGCCAACCATGTACAGCAGGTGCAGAACCAGCCACATGACCCAGCCCATGAAGCCGGAAACCTCGGCCTTGTTCATCTTCACCACCGCGTTGAAGCGGGAAACGATGGCCATGGAGCCCTTGTCGAAGTAGTTGAACGGCACGCGACCCTCGTGGGAAGTACCGTTGTTGACCTCGTCCAGGATGGTGGTAGCAGCGTACTGGCCACCCTGCATAGCGACCTGAGCTACGCCCGGCAGGCGATCCTTGCTCATCATGTCGCCCACGATGAAGATGTTGTGGTAATCGCCCAGGGTCAGGTCATCGTTCACCGGCACGCGACCCGCACGGTCGACCTCGATACCTGCCTGCTCGGCAACGTGCTTGCCCAGTGGGGAAGCGGCCACGCCGGCGGACCAGATCTTGGCGTAGGAAGGGACGAAGTACTCCTCTTCGGTCTTCATGTCCTTGTAGCGCACGCCTTCCTTGGAGACGTCGGTCACCAGGGAGTTGAGGATGATCTCTACGCCCAGGTCTTCCAGGCGGCGGGCGGCCTTGCGACCCAGGCGCTTGCCAAACGGCGCCAGCACCTGCGAGCCACCGTCGATCAGCAGAATCCGGGTGTCCTCGGTGTCGATCTCGCGGAACTCGTCGCGCAGGGTGCGGTGGGACATCTCGGCCAGCTGACCGGCCAGCTCCACACCAGTTGGGCCAGCACCGACAACAACGAAGGTCAGCAGACGCTTGCGCGCCTCCGGGTCGGAGGTGATCTCGGCGCGCTCGAAGGCGCCGGTCACGCGGGCACGAATTTCCAGTGCGTCGTCCACGGACTTCATGCCCGGCGCGAACTCTGCAAACTGCTCATTGCCGAAGTAGGACTGGCCAGCGCCCGCGGCGAGGATCAGGGAATCGTACTTCAACACGGCATCCATGCCACCCAGATCGGCGGTAACGGTCTGCTCGTTGATGTCGACGTTGCGAACCTCGCCCTTGACCACACGGACATTGTCCTGGTCAGCCAGGATCTGACGAATGGAGGGCGCGATCTCGCCTTCGGAGAGGATGCCGGTCGCAACCTGGTAAAGCAGCGGCTGGAACAGGTGGTGATTCGTCCGGTCGACGATGGTGACCTTGACGTTTTCGTTCTTAAACTTCTTAGCCGCAAAGAGGCCGCCGAAGCCCGCGCCGATGATTACGACGTGGTGGCGGTTAGATGCGCTGGTCATGTAGTTGCTTCTCCTCAAATATGGTTGTTATCCGGCACCATCTTAATTGGTTCAGGCTTGGCCTTCACACCGAGAGCCCCCGGGTTAAGAAAAAGTTCAACCCATTTCGGTTGCGCCTCGAGAGCAAGAAGTTGTTTTCCTAGTAACTTCGGGGGGAGTTGCAGTGTTAAAGGAAGGCAGGATGACGTCTCCGTACATCGATGAGGAGCGCTGGCCGCACCTCGTGGCCACTCCACAGGCACGCTTTATGGGCCGCCGCGCCGAGGCTGTTACCTCGCGCTTGGAAGCGCTGCTTTCCTCTCATGGTATTTCTCTGGACGCCGGCACGGTGCCGCACATGGTCGTTCGAGACGGCCAGGTGATCGATCGAATGGTTGCGGAGGGGTGGCTCGGTCTAGCGGAGGGCTACATGGCCGGCGAATGGACGGCTGAGCCTCTCCCGGAGGTGCTGGGGGCGCTTCTGGATAGACCCTTCGAGGGCAAAATGGGAGAGTTCCTCGCTCGCCGCACGCCCAGGCGCCGCGGTCCCGTACCGGGCGAATTGCCCGAGGCGCTCGTTGAGCTTTATGCGGGCGCTACCCGGGCCACTGGTGCAGCGCAGTTCAGCAGCGCCTCGCGTACAAGCGCCCACGACCACGGGATCGATTTCACCTGGTTCGGCGACCCCGATGATGTAGATCGCCGGGATCTCGACGACGCCCAGCGGCGTCGTATCACGACCATGCTCGACGAGGCCGAGGTCGGCCCAGGCGACCGCGTATTGGAAATGCCGTCCTCCGGAGGCCAACTGGCAGTACAGGCCGCTCAGCGCGGCGCACGTGTGGATGTGCTGACCAGCGACGAAGACCACGCCGATGCTGTGCATGCCCGTGTGCGGGCCGCCGGGGTAGGGGGTGCGGTGAATGTGGAGGTTATCGCCGGTCCAGTACCTTCCCCCCGACAATGGTCGGGACGCTACGAGGCCATTTTCTCTGTTGAGCGCATGGAGACTTTGGGGCTGGGTGGCCTCAGCCACTACCTGAAGGCAGTGGATCGCATGCTGTCCGACGATGGTCTGGCAGTAATCCAGTCAATCGTCGCCACCGACGAGCTGCGCGAGACTGCCAAGGAATCCCTAGACGTCATGCGCGCATACGTATGGCCTGCACTGGAGTACCCCACAGCCCAGCAAGTGCGCGAAGTTACCGCAGAGCACACTCAACTTGCCGTTGTCGCAGAGAACAACCTGAGCGGCCACCTACGTGCGACCTTGCCACTGTGGCGCGCGAACTTCCTCTCCCGCGAACGCCAAGCCGCCGCAGCGGGCTTCGACCCAGTCTTCCGCAGGCTCTGGGATTACCAGCTGGCGCTGCATGAGGCTCTGGCAATCACGGGGGATATCGGCTGCGTCCAATTTGTTTTCGCGCCGAAGTAGTTTTCCGATTTTCCCTCCGGAGATCACCGGATAGTTTTAGCGTAGTAATAACTATTCGTGTTTGACCTTCGAGAGGATCCCTCCTGTGACTACTCCCACCAACCCCGATGTCATCATCGTCGGCGCCGGTCTAGCCGGCCTTGTCGCTGCCTATGAGGCGCAGAAGTCGGGGCTGAAGGTCCTGATCCTGGATCAGGAAAACCGTAACAACCTGGGCGGACAAGCTTTTTGGTCGCTGGGTGGCCTGTTCTACGTGGGCAGCCCGGAACAGAAGCTGATGGGCGTAAAGGACTCCGAGGAGCTGGCCTGGCGCGACTGGGAGAACTCAGCGCAGTACGACGATTCCAACAACGACTACTGGCCCCGCCGTTGGGGTAGGGAATATGTCCGCTTCGCCGCGACGGAAAAGCGCGACTACCTCAAGGCTCTCGGTCTCAACGTTCTTCCCACCGTCGGTTGGGCCGAGCGCGGCTCCGGCGACGCAAGCGGCCACGGTAACTCCGTACCGCGTTTCCACCTCACCTGGGGTACTGGCCCTGAGGTCGTTCGCGTTTTCCGCGAGCCCATTGAAGCCGCCGAGGCTGAGGGCAAAGTCGAGTTCCGCTTCCGCCACCAGGTCGACGAACTCATCCTAGAAAATGACGCCGTCGTCGGCGTGCGCGGCAGCGTGCTGGAACCGAGCGATTTGGACCGCGGCGTGGCGTCATCGAGAAACACCGTTGGCGAATTTGAGCTGCGCGCACGTGCGGTGGTCGTGACCTCCGGAGGAATCGGCGGCAACCTGGATCTCGTACGCCGCGCTTGGCCGACCGACCAGTGGGGGCCGGTGCCGAATGACATGGTTACCGGCGTGCCCGCCCACGTAGACGGCCGCATGATCCAAATCTCCAATAATGCCGGTGCGAACCTGGTGAACACCGACCGTATGTGGGCGTATACCGAGGGAATGAAGAACTGGAACTCCATCTGGCCTGGCCATGGCATTCGCATCATCCCTGGCCCGTCCTCGCTGTGGATTGATGCGACCGGCAAGCGATTCCCCTCTAACCTCATCCCAGGTGGCGACACAATCTCCACCATGAAGCACATCGGCACCACGGGCCACAGCTACTCTTGGTTCATCCTCAACAAGACGATCGCCGACAAGGAATTCATTTTCTCCGGCTCCGAGCAGAACCCAGATCTGACCATCAAGAAGGTCAAGAACCTGCTGTCCAAGGTAGGCCCCGGCACGCACCCCGCGGTCAAGGCCTTTATGGACCATGGCGAGGACTGGGTGGTCGCCGACGATCTCGGTTCCCTGGTTGAGGGTATGAACGCCATCGCCGATGACGATGCACCCGCCCTTGACGTACACGATCTGCGCCGCATCATCGAAGATCGTGACTCGCAGATCGACAATAACTTCAGCAAGGATGCGCAAATCAACTACATCCGCACTGCCCGCGGGTACCTCGGCGACAAGATTGTCCGCTGTGCCGCGCCGCACCGCCTACTCGACGAGTCGAAGGGGCCGCTTATCGCCGTCAAGCTGCACATCCTGACCCGCAAGACCCTCGGTGGCATCGAGACCGATCTTTCCGGACGGTGCTTGCGCTCTGATGGATCGGTGCTGCCTGGCCTCTATGCCGCAGGCGAGGTCGCCGGTTTCGGTGGCGGCGGTATGCATGGCAAGAATGCCCTTGAAGGCACCTTCCTCGGAGGCTGCATCCACTCCGGCAAGCGTGTTGGCGAGAACCTGAAGGCGACCATTGCTGAGCTCTAGTCAGTGGCGCACCGCTGCATGGCGTGCCGGTGCTCATCAAGGAAGAAGTTGATGTCCGCGGGGTGCCCACGACCTACGGCACCAATGCCAACCCCACGCCCGCGGCCTCCGACGACGAGATCGTCCGCCGACTCCGTGCCAGCGGTGCGATCATCCTGGGCAAAACCACTATGCCTGCCTTTGGCGCTTTCCCTTTCACCGAGTCGGAGGCTCGCGGTATCACCCGCAACCCGCACAACCCACGCTTCACCCCAGGCGGCTCTTCCGGAGGCTCCGCGGCGGCCGTTGCCGCTGGATTGGTGCCCTTCGCCGTTGGTGGCGACGGCGGCGGTTCTATCCGCATCCCCTCGGCCCATTGCGGTCTCTTTGGCCTCAAACCCGCCCGCGGTACTCTCCCCGGTGAACTGTGGTGCCGCCTCGGCACTGCTGGCCCCATCGCCCGTACTGCACGCGACTGCGCCCTTCTTTTTGACGCCCTATCTGGCTCCGAAGCCACCGAATCTGAGGTGGCGTCATTAAGGATTGGCGTAAACCTCCAACCGGCAACGCCACTGACCCCACCACACCGCGACCATGTCCGGGCAGTACGCCGTGTTGCCGATCAGCTGCGAGGGCTGGGACACACCGTGAGCGACTATGCGCTGCGGCACAAGGATCCGACGGCGGCTTTCGTCACGCAGTTTTTCGCGGGGATTCGGGAGGAGATCGCCGGGCTGGAGTATCCCGACCGCATCGAGGGGCGCCACAAGGTTACCCACCTGGCAGGTGCATGGGCACAGGGGCCGGTGCTGCGTTGGGCGGAGAAGTTCTCCGACGAGCTGGGGGAGGAACTGGACCGTGTGTTCGAGGACGTTGACGTGCTCCTTACACCAACGGTGGCCTCGCGCCCGGCGCGCGCTGGTGTGCTTTCCGGGAAGGGGATGTTGGCGGCACAGATCGCGAGTTTGCCCTCGGTTGCCTTCACAGCGCTGTGGAACGTTTCCGGGCATCCGGCGATGAACATCCCCGCAGGTAGAGGAAGAGATGGCCTGCCCGTTGGTGTACAGCTCGTAGCACGCGACGAGCGGCTACTTCTTAACCTTGCCGCTTCATTATCCGCGCCATAGCTTCCGTCATGACGCGCCGTGGCATGCGCTGCGAGATGCTTGTTAGCACCTTGTTGCGCGCGCCCGCGACTACCGACGGCGGCGGCGACTTGCGCAGCAGTGCTTCGATTCCCGCCGTCACGACATCGTGGCTGCTCATGCGCTTGAGCCCGCCGTCGGCTCTGTCACTGCCGGCGACTCGGAAAAACTCCGTCTCGGTTGGCCCCGGGCACAGCGCCATGATTCGTACGCCAGAGCCCTTTCGCTCAGCGTATAGGCCTTCGGTAAACGACAGCACAAACGCCTTCGTCGCACCATAGACCACCATGCCAGGGGAGGGCTGGAACCCTGCAATGGATGACACATTGAGGATGAACCCATTGCCTCGCTCTTCGAATCGTGGCAGAAACATGTGAGTCAGCTCCACTAGTGCGTGGACATTGACCGCGATTTCTGCGCGCAGGCTATCTGTCGGGATATCACTAAAAGACTCGTAGTTCGCGAAGCCTGCGTTGTTGATCAGCGAGGTTACCGTGATCCCGCGCGTGGACAGCTCCCATGAAATCTCGCCGGCCACGCCATGTTCGGATAGATCCTTCGCTATAACTTCGACCTTGACCTTGTGACGCCTCTTAATTTCGGCCGCAATCTTTTGCAGCCGATCCTGACGGCGTGCGACCAGCACGAGATTCGCGCCCTTTGCTGCCAGCTGGGAGGCGAATTCTTTGCCTAGGCCTGAGCTGGCGCCTGTGATGAGGACGGTTTCCTGTGAGAGGTCTAAAGTGCTCATACCTTCATTTGTACATGAATGTCGGCGGGCTGGAAGGTTGGCTTTCTAATTAGAAAACGCGTTCTACTTAAACTAAAGAGTTAGCATTTTTTTTGGTAAAGGTATTGACTAATGTAGAACAGGTGTTCTAAACTATTGTTAGTTCACCAAAAGGGGATGTGTATGACCACCACACTCACCACTGCCAATACAGTCACAAGACCTCCCGATACTGCCGAGCCTTACTACCGCCTTGCGTGTTCCGATGACCCGTTGACTGTCACATCGCGGTCATTGAACCTGACCCATTTGACTATGGTGGAGCAGTCTACTCCGACGCTCGACGACCTCGTTCCGGATCATGTTTCCAAGATTGCGGTGCGCTTCGGTATTAGCAAAGTGGTAGCTACCAACTATGCTGACGCAGGCCTGATGCTTCAGGCTTTCCCGCGTATTCACGAGCTATTCCGGTGCGGAGCATTTTCGATTCGGCACATACAGCAGGTCACCGAAGCGGTCGAGGCAGTCGCGCCCGGCGAAAGGGCTGAGGTGGAAGAAGAGATCCTCAAGGCGTTGAGCCCCACCCGCCCGAATCAGCAAGTGCCCACACCACGAGCGGTTTACAACAAGATCAAAGCAGCCATTGGCAGGCCGGATGACATTCCGCCCATGGATACAAACTCTCCTGAGCTTTTTATAGACCGCAGCAGATGCGAAACAACGGTCTTTACCCTGACCGTTCCGCGGCTGAAGGGCGTGGAGTTGCACAAGGCTGTTAAGGCGGCCTCTAAGAAGCACGGCTGCACAATGGGTGAGGCCTTTCTGGCGATGCTCGAACAGAACATCACCACCGAGGTCACTTTAAACCTATATAAGGCCGTCGACCCACAACCCGGCGGGGTATTCGCTGAAGACCATTGGTTGAGCGACGTTGCCAGCCGTAAGTGGCTCGCGAAGGTCACTCACCTGGCAGCCCCCGGCTATACCGCGACGAAGGGCTACCAGCCGACGGAGCTGCTGCGGGCGTCAGTAACCGGGCGTGATGGGCACTGTCGCTTTCCGGGGTGCGACGTTCCGGGATACGCCTGTGATGTCGATCATGTGCATCGCCACGCGAATGGAGGGGCGACGACCACTGCGAACATGCACCTGCTGTGTCGCACGCATCATCGCTTGAAAACAGCTGGCACTTGGGACGTTGAGCTGCATGCGGATGGCACGGAGGTGTGGACTTCTCATGGAGACGGACACGAGATCGTGACCGTGCCCGGCGGGCCGTTGGCTCGCGAGACTTTCGCCGAACGGGGTGTTCGGAAAGCGCGGGTGGCGCGCACATTCAGCGAAGAGGAACCACCATTCTAGTTTTTACTTTGAGGAGGTCACAGGCAGCACCATCACAGCACCGACGATGCAGATGATGCTGCACATAAGGAACATTCCCGGATAGTCGAAATGTCTTAGGGCAAGGGCGGCCAGACCGCCGCAGAACATGTTGCTCACTCCCTGGGTGAGCGACATGAGTGATACG
Source organism: Corynebacterium sp. 22-2729 (assembly GCF_053479475.1). Lineage (NCBI taxonomy): Bacteria > Bacillati > Actinomycetota > Actinomycetes > Mycobacteriales > Corynebacteriaceae > Corynebacterium > Corynebacterium sp. 22-2729. The sequence continues at coordinate 158,098 of NZ_JBRBCA010000004.1, read as the reverse complement.
TCGCGCGCGCGGTTCTTCTTACTGGGCAGCGACTCATTGACCATGGCCTGATCCACGCTGCTGAACACGCCCCAGCTAATCCCCAGCAGTGCCGCCGCGACATACACGAGACCCATGCCGCTGGCGACCGTCATCAAGCCCGTGGCCATGGCGACTCCGAAAGCGGAAGTGATAACCAGAATCTTGCGCCGTCCCAAGCGATCGGAAAGATTGCCGCTGACGATCGCCGTGATGATCGTGAACACCGCATACAAGACGGTGAGCGCCAGCACGCCCGCATCCGGATCCGGTACGCCGATGTGGTCGCGCAGATAATACAGCAGATAAAACAGGCTCGTGTAGTTGGCGAGGTGGATGACAAAGCGACTGCAAAAGACCAGCCAATAGTTGCGATACGACCCCTCATCGCCGACCGTCACGGACAGCGAATTATGCGGTCGGACGTGTACATCAACGCGGCCGCGCCCGACTGCGAATTGGAAGATGAAAAGAAGGGAAATGACGCCGACAGCCCAGTACGCCTGCTGAATCGGCAAAGCCGTCGCAACCGCGGTTCCGCCGACAATTCCAAATGTGTATGTTGCGCCCACGATTCCGGAAACCAAGCCGAACTTCTCCTGCGGCACGACATCAGCGGTGACCGTCATGAGGTTATTCGTTACGAAAGCAACGAACACCTGCACCAGGCACCACAGCCCAGTCAGAACCCAGAAGCTGGGAGTAAAAGACATCAGCAGCAACCCCAGGGTGGCCAGCGGTGCCGCCAATAACACCCATGGCAGGCGCTTACCCCAGCGATTCACCCAAAACCAGCTGCGGTCTGCAATATAGCCGGTCAGCAGGCTGGAAACGACAGCAGTGGCTCCGCCCAGCATCATCATCAGAGCCAGGGAATCTTCCTTGGTATCCGGGCGCAGCTGGATCATCTGCAACCCCAACAAAAGCTGCGTCGGTCCAGCCCAGGAAAACACTGAACCGAAAAAAGCAATGCCGAACTTCCAATAGAACAGCCGCGGCTCGCGTTCGGCGGCGGTGAGTGTTTGCAACATTAGTGGCCTTCCTCCCGGAACTTCGCATCAATTTCTGGGGTAATAGCACCCTCGCGGATCAGTTCCTGCAGCAGTCGCCCCGCGGGTTTGACCTGCCGTTCTATATCCACCACACCGAACTTCTGCGCCATGCCCTCCGACCACTCCCAGTTGTCGACGAAGCACCAGTGGTAGTAGCGCTCGACCTCGGGCATACGGGACAGCTCCGCCAGGTGGTCCAGAATGAAAGCGCAGCGGAAGCGCTCGTGGGCATCGGCAGTGCCGTTTTCCGTGATCCACACGGGCAGCTGGTAGCGGCGTGCCAATTCGCCGGAGACCTCGGCAATCCCCGGCGGGTAGATCTCCCAGCCGAGATCATTGGTTGGGGTGCCGGGGAACGTGGCGTCAGAAAAACCGCGAACCGCAGTGCGCGAGTAGTAGTTAATGGCGACAGCATCGGCGAAGACCCCGCCGCTGGGAACCTCGATGTCTGGGCGGCCGAGTAGGGGGTGGAAACGCCCCTCGAAGAACGCGGGTTCGATTGCGCCCTGGAAAAGCCACTCGACCAGGGGTGTAAGGGCGCGGTGGAGGAGGTTGCGCGGGTTCATGGGGGCGAAGACGCGCCGGTGGTGGGCGAAGGTCACGCGCGGAGACTCGAGGCGGGAGTGGATGCGCTGGTAGGCGAGTAGATGAGCGGCCGCCATATTGCGCAGGCACGGACGGACTTTAGCGAGGCCGCCGCGGCCGGGTGGGGTGGAGCCGAAGAGATAGGCCTCGGTAGCGAAGACATTAGGCTCATTAATGGTGATCCAGTCGCGCACGATGTCGCCGAGATGGTCTAAGACAACGTCGACATAGCGGAGGAAGATCTCCGCATTGGCCTCGCGGGTGAACGCTCCGCTAGCTTCGAACCACGCGGGATGGCCGAAGTGATGCAGCGTAACGAGTGGTTCGATGCCACGTTCCCGCAGGTCCAGGAACTCTTCGCGGTAGCGTTGCAGGGCTTCGTGGTTGTAGCGGCCGGGCTCGGGCTCGACGCGCGACCATTCCACGCCGACGCGCGCGATCTGTAGTCCGAGGTCGCTCATGAGCTGGTTGTCCTCGCGCCAGCGGCGCCAGTGGTCAGTGGTGGGGTGGGGAGTGGTGCCGTCTTTGGCGATCCAATCGCTCCAATTGTTGGGGCGGGGTGATCCTTCGATCTGTAGTCCCGCCGATGCTGTACCGATGCGGATGTGGCTTAGGTCCATGAACTTAACTTATTGACGCCCTTAGTTTCCTTTGGCTAAGTTTTCTGTTTTTACCCCAACGGGGGTAGTTGGTTTGTTAGAACTAAGCAATGATCAAAAAGACGACAGCGCTCGCATGCGCTACAGCTATTGCAATTGCCGGTTTCGCTACGCCTGCTCAGGCGGCGGAAGTGACGAAGAGGGAGAAGGTCGCATATTCCAATGTGTTCGGCGATCTGCATATGAGAATGCCGAAGACGGTGGATCGGATCGAGTACACGACGACCACCTCAGAGGGGGAGGAAGCGCAGGTCAGTGGATATATTGTGGAGCCGGTGGTGGAGTGGAAAGGTAAGGGGCCACGCCCAACGGTCGTCATTGGCCGCGGAACGGTTGGGCAAGGTGACCAATGTGCACCGAGCAAGAACTGGCCTCTGGATGGGCAGCCGGATCCGATCAAGTCGAAGCGTTTGGTGAACCTGGAGGGAATCTACGACTGGGTATTTGCCTCTAAAGGCGTGCGTGTGGTGGTGACCGACTATATCGGTATGGGCACCCCAGGTGTGCACACATATATGAATCGGGATGACCAGGCGCATGCGATGTTGGATGCAGCACGGGCTGCGGGTGTGGGCGATGGTCCGGTGGCGTTTTACGGGCACTCGCAAGGTGGTGGCGCATCTGCAGCGGCTGTGGAAGCAGCAGGTGACTATGCGCCGGAACTGAATGTGGTGGGTGCGTACGCGTCCGCGCCGCCTGCGGACTTGGGGGCCGTGCAGCGCAATATTGACGGTTCGGATCTTATGGGGGCGATCGGCTTTACGATCAATGGCCTGTTGGAGCGTTATCCGCATTTGCGGCCGCTGCTTGATGAACACCTCAACGAAGAGGGCAAGCAGGCGCTAAAGGATCTGTCTACGATGTGCACCGGGGAGATCACGGAGAAGTACGGACACAGGAAGACGAGCGAATGGACGAAGTCTGGTAAGGCGCTCGACGAGCTCTTGAAGGACATGCCGGAGGCGCGGGAGGCTATGGAGGATCAGCGCATTGGACTTAAGCGTCCGGTGGCGCCGGTGATGGTGATATCTGGGCGTCACGACAAGAACGTTGAATACAACCAGGCGAAGGAACTAGCTCGCACGTGGTGCGCGAAAGGTGCGCAGGTGGAATACCGCGACGACATCATGCCACCGGTGGGCGAATACAATCACTTCATTCAGGCGGTGACAGGTGGTGCCTTTGGTATCGACTTCATTCTGAAGCGTTTCCGCGGCGAACCGCTGGGGCGGACATGCGAGGCACCAGTGGGGCAGCTGCAGGGCTCTGTGGAAGGAAGCGCAGCAATGACGAACGTGATTGGAAGCTAAAGTGTCATAATGTATATTATCGGCTTTTGCTGGCTTGCCACAGCTGGAAGCAGGTGCCGGCCAGGAATAGCACGCAGAACGCGGCGAAGACATACGTCAGCGTCGTGCCCTTCCACAGCAGATAGCCGATAAAGAACAACAGCACGACGATGCGCATGATGCGCGAGTATTTCAGTAACTCTGGAGACATAGCTCCTAAGCCTACTTAACTTGTTCTAGTACCAGCAGTACATCCAGAGTGCCTTGGTCTGCAATCGTCGCGGCGACGAACTGTGGAGTCGCGATGTCAAAATCAGAACGCTTAAACGGAATGTTGCCCTGCAGAATTACATGCTCGCCAGTGCGCAGAACCTTCAACTCGGCGGTCATTTCTTTCTTCTTGCCGTGGAGTTCCAGATTGCCGGTGACGCTCACAGTATCGGTCGTGCCATCATCCGGCAGTTTGGAGACATCTGCGGGCTTAGTCAGCGTAAACGAGGCTTCCGGGAACTTATCGGTGTGCAAAATGCTCTTGCGTACGTTGATATCGCGCTTTTCAACGTCACTGCTGATGCTGGCAACATCGACGGTGACTTTACCTTCGGTGAGCTTCTTGTCCTTGACCTTGAAGTCTCCCTTGACGTCCTCCGTGCGACCCGAGGTGGTTTTGGCACCCGCCGGGAGCTTCTCGTCGAACGTGTAGCCAGCCTGCGAGACATTGTCGCCGGCTCCCCTCACCACATGCCAGGTGCCGTCCATGGCTACGGTAGCAGGCTCTCCACCTGCGGTAATGTCCGCGGTGCGGAGCCCGCGGTCGCTAAAGAAATTCACGACCAGTGGCCCGAAGGCCATCAGCACGCCAACGACCATGCCAATAACGGCGAGAGTGATGATTCCCTTACGCATGCTCTATAGCATAACCCTTAGTGTCTGCGACCTCGAAGTTGCTCGACGCGGTGAGCCAGGGCCTCTAGTTCTGACGCCAACTCCTCCACTGTCTCGGCCGGCTCCCCTTCCCGCACCGCGGTGCACAGGTCTTCGGCTGCGCAGCGGAGTTCGAATAGCTGATCGTGAAACTGCTCGACTGCGCTAGCCGGCAGAATGATGGAATCCTTGGGAATCGACGTGCCCGCAAGCTGGGCACGCTGCTCATAAGCGCGCTGGCGACAAGACTGGCCGCAATACTTACGCGGTCGATTCGTCGGACCAGGTGCAACTTCCCTGCCGCACCAGAGGCAGTGCTTTGGTCGAGGCATGGAACAATTCTTCCCGGTTCTTCGTTGTTATGATGGATTAGTTCGAACTAATTGAGGAGTGATGAAAAGATGGCCGATCGCGTACTGCGCGGAAGTCGCATGGGTGCCGTTTCTTATGAGACGGATCGCGACCACGATCTGGCTCCCCGCCAGATGGTGAAGTACCGCACCGAGGCTGGAGAAATCTACGAGGTTCCCTTCGCCGATGACGCGGAAATCCCGCAGGAATGGATGTGCAAGAACGGCCAGCTAGGCACGCTGGTAGAGGGCGAAGGGCAGGAATCCAAGCCCGTCAAGCCCCCACGCACTCACTGGGACATGCTGCGTGAGCGTCGCAGCCTCGAGGAACTCGACGAACTGCTTGACGAGCGCATCGAACTCCTCCGCAAGCGCCGCCGCACCGCGGTGAAGCTCATGAAGGAGCAGGAAGCGGCTCAGAAGTAGCGACGTACGGTGCCAGCGCCGATGCGCCAGGACTCCTGCGCCAGGTTCTTCACCTGGTTGTAACGGTGCGTGGCACCCCACTTCGTCACCTGGACCAAAGCCTCGGAAACGATATTGCCGCTCATCTTGGAATCACCGATTTCACGCTCGGTGAAAGTGATCGGAACCTCGCGGACGTCGAAGCCGGCTTCGACGGCACGCCATGCCAGGTCCACCTGGAAGACATAGCCGGCAGAATCAACGGCATCGAGATCGATGCCCTCCAGCACCTCGCGACGATATGCGCGGTAGCCACCTGTGATATCGGACAGACCCGCGCCCAGAGCCATGGAAGCGTAGACATTGCCACCGCGGGACAAAACCTGTCGGCTGACCGGCCAGTTTACGGTCTTTCCGCCCTTGATATAACGGGAACCCAGAACCATTTCCGCTCCCGCATCGATGCGATCCAGCAGCAGGTACAGCTGCTCGGGAGCGTGAGAACCATCCGCGTCCATTTCACACAGGATCTCGTAGTCACGCTCCAAGCCCCAGTGGAAGCCAGCGATATAAGCGCCACCCAGGCCGCCCTTGCCACCGCGGTGCATCACGTGAATCTTCGGGTTTTCAGCGGCCATCTCGTCGGCCAGCTCACCGGTGCCGTCCGGGCTGGAATCGTCGACGACAAGCACGTCCACACGCTCGGGCTCGGCCTTCAGCAGCCGACCAATAATGAGCGGAAGGTTTTCCTTCTCGTTGTAGGTCGGGATGATGACCAGGGTTTTATCGCTGAGCTTATTCATGAAAAGCTTTCTTACCTCTCCTATATGTAAATGCCACGGACAGCAGCCCCAGGATAGCTAGAATCCGCTCTACCCATGGGCCGACGCGAGCCGACAGTGTCATTGTATCGCTTAGAGGCAACTCGGCCTCGAGGGCGTCAGAGGTGAAGATACCCGTCCGCTGCTCGACGCGCCCGTCGGGAGCGACAATAGCCGAAACGCCCGAGGTCGCGGCAACGACTACGGAACGATCGTATTCCTTTGCTCGCATACGCGACATGGCCAGCTGCTGGTAGGTCATGTCCGTGAAACCAAAAGTGGCGTTGTTCGTGGGGCTTGTCAGAATCTGCGCGCCACCGCGCACTGCCGAGCGGAACGCACCATCGAAGCTAACCTCATAGCATGTGGCCACACCCACCGGAATTCCTGCCATGTGCACCACACCGTTATCGTTTCCAGGCTGGAAGTTACCGGCGCGATCGACATACTCGCTGAACTTCCGCAGGAAATCCCGGAAAGGCATGTACTCGCCGAAGGGCTGCAGATAGTGCTTTACATGCTTCTCCCCCGGCCCGTTTTTGTCCCACACCACCATCGTGTTGTGCTCCGGGCTAACGGTACCTACGAGGATTGGTGCGTCGATGGAGCGTTGCGCTTTCTCGACCTGCTGGCGGGCGGTGGCATCGGTAAACGGATTGACGTCCGCTGAATTCTCCGGCCAGATAACGATGTCCGGGTGGGACTCCACCTTTTCGGTACGACGCACGTGGTTATCCAGTACAGCGCGACGCTGCGCATTGAAATCCAGTCCCAGGCGTGGCACATTGCCCTGCACTGCCACGACATTCACGGTGTGGTCGGCGGAGGGCGCGGGGATCAGCAGCGCATAGGTGCCGACCAGTGCAACAACACCGGCCAGCGCATAGGCGGGAACCACGTGTTTGCGGATGCTGAGTGCGAGGAGCAGACCAACCAGCACAACGGCGAAGGTGACAACCGAGGGACCGCCGAGGCGTATCAGCCAACTCAGCGGGCCACTCGCCTGCCCCCATGCGATGCGTCCCCAGGGAAAACCGCCGAAGGGGAAAGAAGATCGCAGCCACTCCACAGCGACGAACCAGGTCGGAATGCCGACGATGTGGGCCGTGAGGGGGCGTCGAAGCAAATACTTGAGGCCTACGCCGAAGAGCAGGCTATAGAGGGACTGAACAACAGCCAGGGCGATCCACGCGGCAGCGCCGACGAACTCTCCCACCCACGGCAGCAAAAGACCGTAAATGGCTAGACCCTGCACCCAGGCCATCAGCATGGCATGGCGGGAATCAGCAAAGTAGAACAGCAACGCGAACCCGAGCGGCGCGGCCCACCACAGGCCGGTCGGCTCGAAGGAAGCGAAGACCATCACGCCGCTGAAGACAGCGACGAGGATCTTAAGAATCATTCGTTTTCGCCCGCGCGGTGGTCAATAACTTCTCCCCAACCGCCTGAGTTCTGGATGCGATTGACGCGAGTGTAGGTTGTGACGCCGAAGCGCTCCAGAGAACGGCGGGCTGCTTGACCCAACATTTTGCGGATCAGCGTGCGCGTCGGAGGAATAAGGAAGAAGATTCCCAGGAAACTAGAGACAATACCCGGTACTGCAACGCCCACCGCACCTACCATGGACAGCGCCATATCGGCAGTTAGAGCGCCCGGGCGATCATTCTGGCTCAGCGCGCGGACGGTCAGCTCGCGCATCTGCCACGTAGCGAGGGCGAGACCCAGCACAAACAAGCCCAAAAGTATCAGAAGCGCCCAGCCCCAGCCGATCCAGACTCCCAACAGAATGAAGGCGATGAGTTCCACAACCAGATACACGGCAGGTAGAAATTGCATGATGGTTTGGAGGCTCCTATAGTATCCGTCTGAAAAATTGTTATGAAAACGCGATCTTTGTAACAAAAGCGTGCTTACATAACGATAACGAAGGTGTGGAACAAAAGGTTCCTACACGCCAAAGCATTAACTAGGTTTAAGGGAGTACCTCGATGCGTATTCGTCGCACTATTATCGCCGCTGCACTGGCACCCACGATGGCTCTGGCCACCGTTACCCCGGCCGTGGCAGAAACTAATCCCCAGAGTTCCAGCTCTGGTACCACTACCGAGGGCTCCAGCACCAAGGACTCCGACGAGTGGTGGGAGAACCTGAACCCGTTCGCGAAGGTAGCAATCGGCATCGCCGCTGCAACCGGCATTTCCGTGGCATTCGGTGTGTTGCGGACGATCTTCTACAACATCTTCCACGTTTAGATCTTCCACGTATTAGCGAGGAGCACGCCGCCACAGCCAACGCGGAACCACCTGCATAGCAGCGGCCAGCAATTTCAGGGAGCGCGGGATCCACACGGATTCCGCGCTTTCGTCGGTGATAGCGCGAACCGTGGCGGCCGCGACCACATCCGGAGTTGTGGACAAGGGCGCCGGATCCATGCCACGGGTCATACGGCCAATGACGAAGCCCGGGCGGACAATGACCAAGCGCACTCCGGTGCCCTGGAGCGCATCTTGCATGCCCTGGCAGAAACCATCGAGACCCGCTTTCGCTGAGCCATAGACATAGTTCGGCCGGCGCACGCGCGCACCGGCGATGGAGGAATAGGCCACCAGTACTCCCCTGCCACGGGACTTCATCACCTGTGCCAGCTCAGTGAGTAGCACCGCCTGGGCTGTGAAGTCCGTGTGCAACACGCGGTACACCTCAGCGGAATCGCGCTCGGCAAGCTCTTGGTCGCCCAGCACCCCGAACATCGCCAGGGCGACGTCCAAAGGGCCGGTGGCCTCGATCTCCGCTATGAGGCTGGCGTGGGAATCCACGTCGGTGGCGTCGAAAAAGAAGGAGTCAACCTGGGTGGCGCCGAGGTTATACAGCTCTTCGGCGAGATCCGTGGTGCGGCGGCCAGCGAGCACCAGATGGTTGCCGGGAGCCAGCATGCGGGCGATCTCGCCACCGATTTCGCTGGTCGCTCCGAAAATTGCGATCTTCTTAGCCATCGAGGGCCACAACTCCTCGTCTCATCGCGGCGACTGCCTTGCGGGAGGCCGCCTTTACTTCATTGGAATAACCGGTCAACTTGATCTGATCCAACAGGTCGATCACCCGGCGGCACCAGCGTACAAAATCACCCGGGGTGAGGGTGGCGCCGCTAGCCTCCGCCGCGCGCAGGCAGTATTCCAGCGGTGCACCGGCAGTCCACTGGTGCACGGCGGTGGCGAAGCCCAGCTCTGGCGCACGGGTCACGGTGAGGTTGTGGCGCTGTTCATCGGTGGAAAGTTCCTGGTAGATGCGCCAGGTCTGGCTAATTGCGGTGGCCAGGGGTTCCGTCGGCACACCGTCGTCTTTGGAACCGGAATCGCGCCGATTTTCGAACACACACGTGCTTGCCACTGCGGCAAGCTCCGCCGGATCCAGCTCGTCCCACACGCCACGGCGCAGGCACTGGGCAACCAGTAGGTCAGATTCGTGGTGGATCTTAGAAAGCCGCTCGCCCTCCATGGTGATGCGGGCAGTGTTTCCCTCGAGTTCCACGTAGTCCAGCTCCGACAGCAACGCGAGGATGCGGTTGAACTGCGCAGACAAAGAGTCGGACTCCTGTGGCTGCTCCTTTTGCTCGAACTCCAGGCGGCGGGCGGCCTTCAGGTACTGCTCTGCGGCGCGGCAAAGCTCTTCGCGGCCCTCCCAAGCGTGCACCGGGTGTGCGTGTACTTGCTCGCGCAGCTCGAGTGCTCGAAGGGAACGGCGGCGTGCCCGCGGCTTAAGCTTTTTGGGCTTATCCAGCTGCAAACGCCGCAGGTTGGCCGCTACTGCCCTAGCCTGACGCTTCGGGTTGCGTGCCACACCCTTGTGCAAATGCATATGGCCAATATGCACCGGCGTGTTGCCGAACATATCGGGATTCACACGCTCCGCCCAGCCGTCCTCGGTGATAATGGTGGGCCGGCCACGGTGATCCGTCCGGGCGATCACGGCGGTCATCGGGTTCTTACCGGTAGGCAGTGCGATTACATCGCCAGTCTGCAGAGATTGCAGCAGTGATGTCGTTTCCGTTGCGGCCTCGTCGACCACCATGCGCTTGGCACGTCGCTCCTCTTGAGAAAGCTCGCGGCGCAGCTGTCCGTACTCGGTGACCATTTGGAAGTCGGCATTGAGGCTATTGGACGGGCGACGTACCTCGCGGATCGTAGCTTTCAGCTGCTTTTCCTGTTGCGCCAGCTCGCGGCGGCGCTTCTCAATCTGCTCGGCGCTTTCCACCACCGCGCCGTTGGTCTGGTACTGCGCAAAGGAACGCAGCAGCAGCCGATGCGCCTCGTCCAGTCCCATGGTGCCGATGAGGTTCACGGCCATGTTGTAGCCGGGGCGGAAGGTGGAATCCAACGGATAGGTTCTTGTTGACGCCAAGTCTGCGACCCCATAAGGATCCAGCCCCTGGCTCCACAGCACCACTGCGTTGCCCTTCGTGTCGATGCCACGGCGGCCAGCGCGCCCTGTGAGCTGAGTGTATTGGCCGGGGGTGAGGTCGGCGTGCGTCTCACCATTAAACTTCACCAACTTCTCCAGCACCACCGAGCGGGCAGGCATATTGATGCCCAGGGCCAGAGTTTCGGTGGCAAAGCAGACTTTTAGCAGCCCGCGGGAGAATAGATCCTCCACGATGTGGCGGAAGGCCGGCAACATGCCGGCGTGATGGGCGGCGAAGCCGCGGGAAAGTGCGCGCCGCCACTGGCGGAAGCCCAGGACATTTAGGTCTTCTTCCGTCAGGTCGGCCACACCCGCGTCGATCGTGCGCAGGATTTCTTCTCTTTCCGCTGGAGACGAATAGTCCACGCGATCGACCAGCAGGGCGCGAACGGCGGCGTCACAACCAACACGCGAAAAGATAAAGTAAATCGCCGGCAACATCCCGGCGGTGGCCATGTGCTGGATGACGTCGCCGCGCTTAGGACCACGGCGTTTGCCAGTTTCCTCAGCCTTGGCGGCGGCTGCAACAACCTTGCGATTGATGGCACCGAGATGCTGCTCCGAGCCCTCGAAAAGCGGCAGGATCTGGCGGCCCACCATCATGAACTGTGTCAGTGGAACGGGACGCTTTTCAGTGACGATGATTTCGGTATCGCCGCGCACTGCGGAGAGCCAACCGCCGAATTCCTCAACATTGGATACAGTCGCCGACAGCGATACCAGGATCACGCGCGGATCGAGATTGAGGATCGCCTCCTCCCACACCGGCCCGCGGGAACGATCAGCCAAAAAGTGCACCTCGTCCATGACGACGTGCGTGAGCGTTTCCAGGCGCTCGGAATCGGCATAGATCATGTTGCGCAAGACCTCGGTGGTCATCACAACGATGGGTGCATCACCGTTGATGGTGACGTCACCGGTGAGCAAGCCGACGTTCGCCTCGCCGTAGCGAGCGACGAGATCGTGGAACTTTTGGTTACTCAACGCCTTGATAGGCGTGGTGTAGAAACACGTGCCGTCACCGTGGAAGGCAGCGAACACGGCGAACTCGCCGACGATGGTTTTGCCCGCGCCCGTCGGGGCGGCCACGAGAACGCCCCGCCCCCGGTCGATAGCTTCGGCCGCTTGTACCTGAAAGTCGTCCAGAGGGAAATCGTACTGGGCGCAGAAGCGCTCTACCTGGGGGCTAGAGAATGTCATCGAAATCGGTAGTCGAGAAATTCTGCGCCTTGGGATCCTGGCGCTTGGGAGTAGTGATCGGGCGGGCTGCGCTGGTGGACTGCGGAGGTGCGGTGGCGGTCACGGGGCGGATCGGCTCCGGGGCATCGATGTCGGTGGTCGCATCGTCATCGACCTCCAGCCATTCCTCCTGGTTATCCTTCCTGCGCTTGTCGTTGATCCGAGCAATCTGCGTGGCGATTTCCATCATTGCACACAGCGAGATCGCCAGGATCACCATGGAGATCGGATCCTGACCAGGAGTGACGAAGGCAGCGAAGAGGAAAAGGAAAGCCCAGATGAAGCGACGCTTGTCCTTGAGCTGCTGATAGCTCACTACGTGTGCCAGATTTAGCAGCACGGTGATGAGCGGAACCTCAAAGCTCACACCGAAAATCAACAGCAGCGCCATGGCGAAGCTGAAATAGCGCTCGCCGTTAAGCGCGGCGATCTGAGCCTCATCACCAATGGTGAGCAGGAACTCCAAGCCATAAGACAGTACGAAGTAGGCCAACACCGCACCGACGGCAAACAGCAGTCCGGCGGAAATGCCCACGCCGAGAGTCCAACGCTTCTCGTTCTTGTGCAGACCTGGGGTGATATATGCCCAGATCTGTCCCAGCCATATGGGCGAGGAAAACACCATTCCGGCCAGTGCGCCGACCTTCAAGCGCAGCATAAACATCTCAAAAGGCCCGGTGGCCAGCAGTCGGCACTCCCCTGCTTCGGAACCGAAGCGGGCTTCCTCCGGCAGGTTACAGTACGGTCCGCGCAGCACCTCACCCAGTGAAGGGATCGGGCCGACCTCGACGTTGTACCAGATATATCCGATAACGGTGCCGACGGCGATCGCGATCAGGGCAATGAAGACGCGCTTGCGCAGCTCATTGATGTGCTCGACGATGGTCATCGAACCATCGGCGGGTTTCTTTAGCTTCTTAGCCACTTACTCGTTTGGTTGCTGTTCGGTCTTGGGCTGGGACTGCGGCTGAGCCAGATCCTGAGCCTGCTGCTGCTCGGCGGTCGGAGCCTGCTTCTCGGTCAGCTCCTTGCTCTCCTTGCCATCCTTGTCGGTCTTCATCTCGTCCATCTCGGACTTGAAGATGCGCATCGAACGACCCAGGGAGCGCGCAGCATTGGGCAGGCGGGTCGCTCCGAACAGCAGGAAGATGACCAGAGCGATGATAATTAGTTCAGGAACGCCAAGGTTCGGCATTGGTTTCTACAAGCTTTCTGTAGTTGGGATTGGTCTTTCTATCCTAGCCCTCGAGCCTCGTATGCATCGAGGCCACGCCGGGCTAGGACTTTTAAGTTCTCGGCCAATGGTAGCGGTTCCAGCACTCGAATTCCGGGCGAAAAGCCGAGCAGGAAACGCATAAACCACTCGCCCGTGTTGGGCACGTCGACGACCAAGCGGGATTCATCCTCCACCACCCACATAGGGAAGTATTCCAACATCCAACGCAGCGACTCATCCAGCTCTACCCGCGCCCATGCATCGGTCTCCTCAAAGCCGAAGGGATCCTGCGGGTCGATGTCGGGTTGTACTTGAGGGGAGGCGGAACCCTCCTCGCCCAGGTCGAGCGCGTCGATGCGGGATAGCGCAAAGGTTTTTGTGGTGACGCCACCTTCCCGTGCCCAGAGGTAGTACTCACCGTCGACGAGAGCGACATGGTCCGGGTCTGCGATCCGGGACGTGAAGGTATCGCTAGAAAGCGATTGGTAGTTGAAACTCACTTGACGGCGAGTTTGGATGGCTTCGGCAAGGCGACGTCGCAGTGGCAGAAAAGCCGGCGCAGAGGGGGTTGTCTCGGGGGTGAAAGCCTCCGTGTACTCGCGCCGGGCGCGCAGCAGAGTCTGAATCTTATCGCTGGCGGAGTCGATATTCTGCTGCATCTCCGGCGGTGCAGTAGAGCGCAGAGCCTGCAGGTTCAACAACAGCACGCCAGCCTCCAGGCTGTTCAAGGCGACCGGGTGGTCCAAACCGGCGGAGAACTTTACCGATGCACGCATTCGATCCACCGTCACTTCCACCGGCATATCCAAAATGCTCTCGGGCATGCGGCACATGCTGACCTGTCCCAGTTCATGGGTGATCTGCGGGGTGGAAAGGCCCAGGGTGCGCGACGCTTCCATCAGGCTGCCGTCCGGATGATTACGGAACCAGGCCAAGACGGAAAGGGTGCGTAGGAATTGTTCGGCGTTGGAACGTGGTGGCGTCATGAAGCAGCCTCCTTGAGTACCGCGACGATAGCGGCGACAATATCCGGTGGCGAAGTGACCACGACCTGCGGGGCGTAAGCAGCCGCGGTCCGGATCAGCCAGTCGCGATCCACAGGCCCAATGGTGCCCGAGTCGTTAGTGAGGCGGCGGAGCTCCCAGGCTCCTTCGCCAGGAAAATCGACCGTGGCGGTGACCATCTGATGGCTGCTTTCCAGGCCCTGCTCGATCAGCTGCTGCGGGGTACCCTGCGGACGCGGGTGCTGGGCGAACTCCGGCAAAGCGGAAACGGAGTCGATGCGCGCTAACCGGAAAGTGCGCTGTGCGCCACGGTCCGGGTCGAAACCCGTGACGTAAATAAGGCCATCCCGGGCGCCATAGGCCCAGGGCTCGAGGCGACGCTGCTGGGGATTGTCGACCAGCGAGGGATAGTAGTTGAAGGTCAGGACGAGACCGTTATCGAGGGCGCGGAAAATCGCGTCGATGGAGTCCCCATCCAAGGCTGTGTGATCCGGCACGCTTGGAATGGTTACCTCGCCGGAGGCGACACGGCGCTGCAGACCAGCGGCAGCCAATTTGGTGTAAGCGGACTGGGCAGCAGAAAGCATCTCCCCCGACTGTGCCCAACGGCTCGCCGCGGTGATGACAGTGGCTTCCCCATCGGTGAATTCAATGTCCGGTAGGAAGGACTGGGAGGAGTCGAGGGAAAGCAGATCCGTACCTCCGATGTGCACCCCGAGTGCCTCTAGATCCTTCCGGTCGCGCTCTAGCTGCTTTCGCGCGGAGTCCATGTTCACCTGCTGATAGCCTTCAACATTGGCCAAAATCCACTCGGGCGTGCGCGGCTTTTCGGAATTAATAAGTGCGATGACCAGATTAAATAGGCGCGTAGCGCCTGGTATCCAGTGAGTTTCAACGGGGCGGTTGCGATTCATCGGGCTTCCATAGAGGCAATAATACGATCGACATCCTCATCGGTTGTGGCAAAAGGATCGGCCAGCAGGGACTCCGCCCCGTTCTCGCCGTTGACCTTCACCCGCATCCAATCCACCGTATAAGACAACTCCGGGTGGGCACGAACAGCAGAAATGAAGCGTCCACGCACCGCGGCACGGGTGGTTTGTGGTGCCTGGCGTACCGCTTGCTCGATCTCCTCTGTCTCCAGCAATGTGCGAGCCAGGCCGCGGCGGGCCAACACGTGGAATAGGCCACGCGTCGGGTGGATGTCGTGGTACATCAAATCGATCTGTGCCAGGCGCGGGTCAATTGGATCCAGGCCGCGGGCAGCGGCCATGCGATCCAGCAGGGACTTCTTGATAACCCAGTCGATCTCAGTGGAGACCGGGGCGAAGTCGCCCGTGTCGAAGCAGTCCAGCACTCGGCCCCACAGATCCACCACGGGGGCTAGCTCAGCATTGGGGGTGCCCAGCTCCACGTCCTCACGATGAGCGAGATAGGCGCAGGCGGCGTCATAAAAAGCGCGCTGTACCTCCAACGGTGTGGCAGTCGAACCGCTGCGCAAGGCAATGTCCACCTGGCCGGTGAAGTCGCGGGCGATTTCGCGAATCGAGCGGATCTCATTGGCCATCTCGAAATCGGGCAGTGCGACGCCGGCTTCGATCATCTCCAACACCAGCAAGGTCGAGCCGACCTTCAGCGCTGTGGTGACTTCCGACATGTTTGAATCGCCAACGATAACGTGCAGGCGACGGTACTTGGCGGAATCGGCGTGCGGCTCGTCGCGGGTGTTGATGATTGGCCGCGAACGGGTGGTAGCGCTAGAGACGCCCTCCCAGACGTGGTCGGCGCGCTGGCTCATGGTGTAGCCGGGTCCGAAATTCTCGTTCGGCGCGCCGGGGTACGGGATGGCAAGTTTGCCCGCACCGCAGATGAGCTGGCGGGTAACCAAGAAAGGCAATAGCTGCTTACTGAGGCCTTTCAAGGGAATATCGCGGCTGACGAGGTAATTCTCGTGGCAGCCATAGGAGTTTCCCAGCGAGTCCGTGTTGTTCTTGAGCAAATAGACCTTGCCACCGACGGCCTGCTCGGCGCGGTCGGCCAGCTCGTGCATCATGAGATCACCGGAGCGATCATAGGCGATCAGCTGGTGCAGGCTATCGCACTCCGCCGTGGCGAACTCCGGGTGTGCGCCAACGTCTAGATAAAGTCGCGAGGCATTCTCGGTGTAGATGTTCGAGCTGCGGTGCTTTTCCACCACAGGGGCGAAGAGTTTGCGGGCGATCTCGTCTGGGCCGAGGCGACGGGAAGAATCCTGCATGTTGGCGATCCCGTACTCGGTCTCCAGACCCATGATGCGGCGGCGAATAGCTGTCACTGTCCGCCCTTTTGCACGTAGGAGCGAACAAACTCCTCAGCGTTATTCTCTAGCAGTCCGTCGATTTCATCCAGAAGGTCATCGGTGCCGGTGACGTTGACCTGCTGGGTGCCGGCGCCGGTGGTTTGTTCGATCGGTTGGTCGTCGTCACGCCGACCGCCGCCGGCGCTGACCTGTCCGCCCTGTGCCATGTTTAAACTTCCTTTCTGCCAACCCCGGAAACCTTCTCCGGGTTGATTTCCTTCAAGCCTGCCACGAGTTCGGAAATGCCGGGCCTAGTCCCGGATTCCAGCAGCGTTCGCAGCAACAGCTGATTGAACCCGCGCGGATCGTCCATCGTGATCTGCACGGCGCCGTCCGGGGTATCCACGATGACGTTATCCCAGTTCGCGGAGAGGATATCCGCGGAGTAATTCGCCACCAGGTGGCCCCGCAGCCATGCGCGAGTGGCAGCCGGCGGGGTGTCCACCGCGGAGGCGACTTCCGCAGGGTCGATAAAGGTACGCATTCGCCCCTTCTTAACCAGAGCGTGATAGAGCCCGCGGCGCGGGTCGATATCCGAATATTGCAGGTCAACTAGTGCTAGGCGGGGTTCGGTCCACTCTAATCCGCGGTTGCGGTAGGCGTTAATCAGCTGTAGCTTCGCCGTCCAATCCAGGCGGTCGGCGGTAGAGAGCGGATCGGCCTGAAGATCGTCGAGGATCTGGCCCCACAGCTCATAGACCGAAAGATCGTCGCCACGCAGGTCCATGATCTCCCCCACGCGCTTGCGAATCTCCCGCTGCGTCTCGATGGCCGTGCGCTCAGCCTGGCCATAGAAGCGCAGGCGCGTAGTGCAATCCAGGTCGCGAGAAACGCGCTGGACGTCGGACACAGGCTCGAGCAAACGCAGATCACCGAAATAAGCACCCTGCGCCACGGCCGCGAGTACTAACGCAGTGGTTCCGAACTTCAGGTAGTTGGAGAACTCGCTGAGGTTCGCGTCTCCGATAATGACATGCAGGCGACGCCACTTGTCCGCGTCCGCGTGGGGTTCATCGCGGGTGTTGACGATGCCACGGTTGAGCGTGGTCTCTAGTGAAATATCGGTTTCGATATAGTCGGCGCGCTGGCTGATCTGAAAGCCAGGCTGCTCGCCCTGCTGCCCCAGCCCAATGCGCCCGGCCCCACAGAATACTTGGCGGGTGACGAAGTGCGGGATCAGTGCAGCCTGTACATCTTCCACATCCAGATCGCGCGGGTAGAGGTAGTTCTCGTGCGAGCCATAACTGGCGCCCTTGCCATCGACGTTGTTCTTGTAGATCTTCAGTTCCGGCTCTGCGGCCTCGGCCGCGCGGTGCATGATGATGTCGCCGGCTTTGTCCCACACCACGGCGTCGTAAGCGGTCGTGGATTCCGGAGAGGAATACTCGGGGTGTGCATGGTCTACGTAGAAACGCGCGCCATTGGCAGTAATGACGTTCGCTGCCCCCAGCGCATTGGGATCTAAAACCGGTGCGCTCCCCCTGCGGTAGCGGCGCAGGTCAAAGCCGCGAATATCGCGCAAGGGTGATTCGTTTTCATAGTCCCAACGGGTGCGACGGTTCACCCCCTGTCCGCTGTGCTCCGCATAGGCCACGACGGCCTGGGTGGAGGTATGGATCGGGCTGGCTGTCGGATCGTCCACCGCGACAATGCCATACTCCGTTTCGGAGCCAATAATATGCGGTCCAAACAAAGTGCGAGCCTCCTAAACCCTCATTAAACCCTGTGTACGTCGATGTCTACGACGCGCTTCGTCCCATGGCCGTAGATTCGCGCCCACTCCGCCGGGTTCGTGGTGTCCGGCAGGTCCTCGGAATCGGCTACCTCTGCACGCACGGCCTCGGTCACGTGCTCTGGGCGCATGCCGTCGGAACCCTTATGCAGCGCGTCCTTGATAGCCAGCGTCTTCGCCCGATCCACGATGTTTGCCAACATTGCGCCGGAGACGAAATCTGCCCAGTACAGATCATCGCTCGTACCGTCGGCGTAGTGCAGCGTGACATAACGGTGCGTCTCATCCCGGGCGAATAGCTCCTCGACAATGCTGCGTCGCAGGGAGGCGACGGCGGCTTCGTCGGAACCGGCTGCAGCGGAGAAGTCGGCGTCAATAGGAAGAGAAGCGTCGAGATGCTTGGATAGGATCGCTTCCGCGCCTTCCGCATCGGGGCGGGCAATACGGATTTTTACGTCGAGTCGGCCAGGGCGCAGGATGGCCGGGTCGATAAGCTCCTCGCGGTTCGATGCGCCGATGATGATGACATTGCCCGCGGCCTCCACACCGTCGAGCTCGGCGAGGAGCTGCGGAACGACTGTGGACTCCATATCAGAGCTCACACCGGTGCCGCGCGTGCGGAACAGCGCCTCCATCTCGTCGAAAAAGACGATCACCGGACGGCCGGAGCTAGCCACGCGGCGAGCCTGCTCGAAGATCAACCGGATCTGGCGCTCGGTCTCGCCGACGAATTTGTTCAGCAGCTCGGGTCCCTTGATGTTGAGGAAATAAGGGGAATCTGATTGCGCCAGAGAGTTCGCCACGGCCTTGGCAATGAGTGTCTTGCCATTACCGGGCGGGCCATAGAGCAGCACTCCCTTCGGCGGTCGAAGCCCGTAACGAGTGTAGATCTCGGGATGCAGGAACGGCAGTTCGACCGCGTCGCGGATCTGGGTGATCTGCTGGCCCAGGCCACCAATGTCGTCATAGGTGACATCCGGAACTTCCTCCAGGATGAGGTTGTTCGTCTCGGCTCGGGGCACTGCCTCGAAAGCCCAGCCGGATTTGCGATCCACAATGACGGAATCGCCGGTGGCCACGGTGCCAGCCAGTTCTGTGGTGGCCTTGACCACGAACTCCTCGCCCACCTTGTCGGCGATAATTAGGCGGTTACCCGTGACCTCCACTACCTGCGCGATATCGCCGAAGTCCGGTTGCCCCGTGACCTCCACGACCTGCTGGCCCTCCCCGAGGCGCACCATCGCGCCGGGAACTAGCTCGTGCTGTGGCACATGCGGCGAGACCATGAGCCGCATCCGGCGACCAGCCGTAAAGACCTCCGCACTGAGATCGCGGTTGGTTTCCAGCAGGGTGCCGTAGGTACTGGGAGGTTCGGCCAGGGCTTCCAACCGGCCGTTCATTTCCTCCAGCTTCGCACGGCTGGCCTGCAGCAGCTCCACGAGTTTCGCGTTGCGCGCGCCGAGTTGCCGATTGGCGACCTGCAGCTCGCGCAGAGTTTGAGGTCCTTCCGCTGATGTGTGCTCGGTCATACTGACCAGTCTACTAACGGCGGGCGCGGCGTTGCGGTCGAGGTGCGGTGACGCCATCAGCCAGCCTGCGAGCCAGGATCAGAAATGCCGTGTGCGCGTTCATCCGGTGTTCGGGGCGGGTGGCCAGGCCGTCGACCTTCCACTCTCGTACCAGGGATTCCCACGCTTTGGGCTCGGTAAAGCAGCCGGTTTCGCGGATGCCCTCCATGACCTTCATGAGCTGCGGGACGGTGGCGACATAAGTCATAAATACGCCACCGGGAATAAGCACGTCCTTGACGGTATCCAGCATCTCCCAGGGCTCCAGCATGTCCAGCAGCACGCGGTCGACGTCGCCGACATCCTCCTTAGTGACGGTCTTTAAGTCACCCAGACGTAGATCCCAATTATCGGGGTGGCCACCGAAGTAGTCCTCCACATTGTCCTTGGCATAGGCCAGGTGATCTTCGCGGATTTCATAGCTAATGACCTTGCCTTTCGGTCCGACGGCGCGCAGCAGCCACGTACTCATGGCACCGGAGCCCGCGCCGGCCTCCAGTACGGTCGCGCCGGGGAAGATATCGCCTTCCACGAGGATCTGAGCGGCATCCTTTGGATAGATCACCGCTGCGCCACGAGGCATGGAAAGCACGTGGTCAACCAGCAGGTGACGGAAGCACAGGTACTCGCCTGCACCGGAGGACTTCACTACGGTTCCTTCATGCTGACCGATAATGTCGTCATGGCGGATCTCGCCCTTGTGGGTGAAGAAGCTTTCGCCTTGTGCGAGGGTAATTGTGAAGTGCCGGCGCTTGGCGTCGGTGAGCTGCACGCGGTCGCCTTCGGTGAAACGTCCGGAATAAGCCATATGGGATCTTCCTTCCTGCTTTAAGGGATCTGGTTCATTTTACTAGGCTGGTCAGGGTGATTAAGAAACTAGCCCTCTCCCCCTCCCGCGCCAACGACTACAAGCAGTGCCCGCTGCTGTATCGCTTCCGGGCGATTGACAAGTTGGAGGAGCCAAGCACCGTCGCACAGGTAAAGGGAACTCTGGTACATGCGGTGCTGGAGAATCTGCACCAGCTGCCACGGGAGCAGCGGACCTATCCGGCAGCGGTGAAGATGATCCGACCGGAGTGGGAGAAGATGCTGGCCAAAGACGACGAACTGGCCGAGCTGGTGCCGGAGCAATCCACTCTGGAATTTTGGGAGGAATGTCGCGAGCTGGTTAAGGGCTATTTTCAGATGGAAAACCCGGAGGGTTTTGACGCCCACGAGTGCGAACAATACGTGAATCTGACGCTGCCAAACGATGTCCCGGTGCGCGGTTTCATCGACCGGGTTGATATTGCCGAAACCGGTCAGGTGCGCGTGGTGGACTATAAGACCGGTAAGAAACCCGCGCCGCGTTTCGCCGATACTGCCCGATTCCAGATGCTGTTTTACGCCTTAGTGTGGTGGCGCATGACTGGCGAACTACCCACTCAGCTGCGATTGATGTATCTGAAAGTCAGCGACGATATGGTGCTGAGCCCCACTGCTGCGGAACTGGTTGCGTTTGAGCGTGAATTAGGCGAGCTGTGGCAGCGGATTATGTCTGATGTACGCAGCGGAGATTTCCAGCCGCGTACGACCAAGCTATGCGGTTGGTGCCATTTTCAAGACCTCTGCCCGGCCTTTGGTGGCACCCCGCCGGACTATCCCTCGGAGTTTTCCTCGCTGTAGTCCGTGTACAGCTTGCCCTGGAATGTCGGGTTCAGCAGGTTCTCCGGGCTCAAGACCTCGTCGAGGGTCTTTTCGTCAAGCAGGTCCATTTCCAGCACCAGGTCGCGCACGGACTTGCCAGTGCGGGCGGCCTCCTTACCGATCTTGTCACCGTTGTGGTGGCCGATCAGCGGGTTCAAGTAGGTAACGATGCCGATGGAGTTTTCCACGTACTTGCGGCAGACATCGGCGTTGGCGGTGATGTCCACGACGCAAAGGGCACGCAGAGTGGTGCAGGCCCGGGCCAGGAAACGCACAGACTCGAAGACGCACTGTGCGATGACGGGCTCCATGACATTCAGCTGCAACTGACCGGACTCCGCGGCCATGGACACGGTCTGGTCGTTGCCGAAGACCTTGAAGCAGATCTGATTGACGACCTCGGGGATCACTGGGTTGACCTTGGCGGGCATGATGGACGAGCCCGCCTGTCGCTCCGGCAGGTTGATCTCATTGAGGCCAGCGCGTGGGCCAGAGGACAGCAGGCGCAGGTCGTTACAGATCTTGGACAGCTTCATGGCCACGCGCTTCACTGCGGCGTGAGCGTTGACATAGGCGCCGGTGTCGCTGGTTGCCTCGATGAGGTCGCGGGCGGGCTCGATCTTCAGTCCACTGACTTCGCTCAGCGCGCGGATGACAGCGCTCTGGTAACCGGGTGGGGTGTTGACGCCGGTACCGATGGCGGTGGCGCCGAGGTTCATCTCACGGAGCTGAGCCTGCGCGCGTTCCAGCTGTAGGCGCTCCTCGGCGATGTTGTAGCCAAAAGCGCGGAACTCCTGACCGAGGGACATCGGCACCGCATCCTGTAGCTGGGTGCGCCCCATTTTGAGGATGTTGCGGAATTCGTGACCCTTCGCCAGGAAGGCGCGCTCCAGGGCATCGAGGTGCATGATGAGCTGGTCGATGGCGAAGTGCAGACCCAGGCGGAAGCCGGTCGGATACGCATCGTTGGTGGACTGGGACATGTTGACGTCATCGTTGGGGTTGATGATGTCGTAGGAGCCCTTCGGATGGCCGAGGTATTCCAATGCCAGGTTGGCGATGACTTCATTGGTGTTCATGTTCACACTGGTGCCGGCGCCACCCTGGAATACGTCGATCGGGAACTGATCCATGCAACGGTGCTCTTCCAACACCTGATCGCAAGCCCAGATAATGGCCTTCGCCTTCTCATCTGGCAGGGCGAAGACCTCATTGTTGGCAATCGCGGTGGCCTTCTTCACCATCACCATGCCGCGGATAAACTCCGGAATCTGGTTGATAGTGGTGCGGGAAACCTGGAAGTTATCGACCGCGCGGAGGGTGTGCACGCCGTAATAAGCGTGATCCGGAACCTCCATGGTTCCCAGGAGATCTTCCTCGGTGCGGAAGCTCTTTGCAGCTCGCGCCAGCTGGGAGTGTGTTTCAGCCGACGTGATGATATCGGTGGAGCTGACGACATTGTCGCCGTGAACCTTTGCCGCTGCTGCAGAGGGGATTGGTTGATCAGTCACGATTCGTCCTCATGGGTGTTGGGGATAAAGATCTTTCCCCTACCCTAACGAATTGTGACTAGATGCGAGCAATCCGTATGTCGGTGGCCAAAATAGCCTCTGCGCCGAGGGCAGAAAGTTCGTCCATTAGGGAGTTTGCCTGCGTTTTCGGCACCATTGCACGGACGGCTACCCAGCTGTCGTTGGCCAGAGGGGATACGGTTGGAGCGGACAAGCCCGGGGTGATGGCAGCAACCTTCTCAAGGTTCTTGCGATCCACGTTGTAGTCCAGCATTACGTAGTTGTGTGCGTGCAGAATGCCCTGGATACGGTTGATCAACACTTGCTGCTCAGCGGTGACCTCCGCTCCCTTTCGCCCTACAATTACGGCCTCGGAGACACACAGCGCGTCGCCGAAGGGCTTGAGTCCCTGCTGGCGCAAGGTACGACCGGTGGAGACCACATCGGCGATGACATCCGCTACGCCCAGGCGGATAGAAATCTCAACAGCTCCGTCCAGACGGATCACCTGCGCATCTAGACCGCG
This sequence comes from Corynebacterium sp. 22-2729, assembly GCF_053479475.1. Taxonomy (NCBI): domain Bacteria; kingdom Bacillati; phylum Actinomycetota; class Actinomycetes; order Mycobacteriales; family Corynebacteriaceae; genus Corynebacterium; species Corynebacterium sp. 22-2729. Next base: position 134,717 of record NZ_JBRBCA010000004.1, on the reverse strand, counting down.
TGCGGCGAGATCCTTGCGCACCAAGTTTGGGTAACTCGTGGCAATGCGCTTCCCATCAAGCTGCTCCACCGTCCACTCTTCATCCTTCGGGGCGGCGTAGCGGAACGTCGAGGCGCCAAAACCCAGAGCCAGCAGCTCGTCGACCTCTTCTCGGGTATCGGCGGCCAAGTCACGACCGGTAATACCGATGTCCAGGTGTCCGGAGGCAATGTAAATGGCAATGTCCTTAGGGCGCAGGAAGTAAAACTCCACGCCATTGGCCTCGTCGGTGATCGTCAGAGACTTGGAATCACCTCGGGTGGCATAGCCAGCTTCCTTCAGGATGGATGTTGCCTTCTCGGACAGGGAGCCCTTGTTGGGCACTGCGACGCGCAGCATGATCGTCGTGACTGCCTTTCTTGCTTAGAGGAACTTGTAGACGTCAGCGGGAGTCAGGCCCCGGCCAACCATGACTACCTGTAGCCAGTACAGAAGCTGGGAAATCTCCTCGGCCAGCTCCTCATCGGACTCGTACTCCGCGGCTAGCCATACCTCACCAGCCTCCTCAACGATCTTCTTGCCCTGGAAATGCACTCCGGCGTCCAGAGCCTTGACCGTGCCAGACCCTTCCGGGCGCTCCTGGGCGCGGGAAGAAAGCTCAGCGAAAAGGGAATCGAAGGTTTTGAGTTCTTGTTCGTTTACGTCGTCCACGTCATCTATTGTGGCAGATCGCACACCAGCCGGTGCAGTGTGCCCTAGGTCTGCGTAGATCTGGCGCAGATCATGTAGCGTGAAGCCTTCCAGATCCTGCACTCCCCCGCGCAGCTCAGCCAAGGTGTGCACATTATCGGGAATTGCGGTGCCTGCGTCCGTTGGGGCTCCAAGCACTCGGCAGCCAGCATCCCGCGCGGCAGTCATACCGGTTGTGGAATCCTCCACTACCAGGCATTCATCCGGCGAAAAGCCAAAGCGCTCGGCAGCGGTGGCATAGATATCAGGGGCGGGCTTGCCATGTGGAACCTCGTCGCCGCACAGGGTGAAGTCGAAAAATTCCCGTCCGATGGATTCCAGGGAGAGCTCCGTCAACGCGCGGTTGGTATTGGTTACCAACGCCATGGGGAAACCGGTGGCTTTGGCCTCGGTGAGAATGTCCCGGATCCCAGGGCGGAACTCTAATTGCCGCGATAGGAGCTCGCCGACGCGCGTGTACATAAAGTTCAACCACTCCGCCTTGGCGGCGTCATCGAGTACTAACCCCGCATGCTCGGCGCAAATTTCGACGGTTGTGGGGGTTGTCGCGCCCACCGTCCGCTCGCGGACCTCGGGCGTTAGCGGACGCCCCATTTTCTCGCCCATTTCGAAAGTTGCGATGCCCCATAGCGGTTCGGAATCGACCAGGGTGCCGTCCATGTCCCAAAGTATTGCTTTCATGATGAGCCTCAGTTTAGGACAAACCCGTCGCCCGCCCTCGACCATATGCGATAGTAAGTGACGTAGGACACACCTATGAAAGGAACAGCATGAGCGAGCAGTCGGCTTACTTCATACCTGGCGAGGCTAAGGAAGAAGGTGGCCAGATATACCGCAACTATCACCCCACCCGTCACACCGAAAGTCCATGGGGGCCGGGCTTTCAACACGGCTCCCCTCCTGCGGCACTCATCGCCACTGTATTGGAGGACGGTGCGCGCGATGCTGGACTGTCTTTGCAGGAAGGCCGCTTCAGCCGCATGACCGTGGAAATCCTCGGCGCCGTGCCACTGGGCGAGTTGCAAACCACTGCCCGGGTGGTGCGTCCGGGAAAGCGCATCAGCTTCCTCGAGGCAGTCGTCACAGACGTCACGGGCCGTGAGTACATCCGCGGCTCCGGATGGTGGATTCGCCGCGGGGACACCACGGAAATTGAGCGCACCGTCGGTGAGTCCATGCCCGGCCCACACGCTGCCGAGGACGGAACCGAGTTCCTCGAACGCTGGGCAAGCGGCTATATCGATTCGATCGATGTACGCAAGGCAGACCTGGAAGACAGCCAGCTGGAGGTTGCCACAAAGCGCAACCCCGCAATCTACTGGTCGCGTACGCAGCTGCCTGCTGTGGCTGGCAAGGAAGATTCCACCTGGGTACGGCTCATGAAGACCGTGGACATTGCCAATGGCCTGAACAACCTATTGGATACCGACAAGTGGACGTACATGAACGTCGATACCACCGTCTACCTGCACCACGAGATGCGCGGTGACTGGCTGGGGCTAAGCGCCGAGGCGAACTATGGTACCGACGGCATTGGTACGACGGTCACCCGCATCTATGACCAACAGGGGCTCATCGGCACCTGCAACCAGGCAATTATGCTGGCGCCGCGTTAGCTTTCGCAGACGGCCTCGGCCTGGTTGGCCACGAAGATCTCATCGGCATCGAGATCCACGGCCAACTTCTCGACCAGGGCGAGCAGATCCTTGATCTCCTCGTCCTCTAACAGCGCGTCCTCGTGACGGGCGGAAAGCTCCTTGAGCTTCGAAATGTGCTGCGTGATGACAGTGGTGATCGCCAAAGTGGTGGCGTTGGGCTGCTCCTCCGCACTGTCCTCAGTGTTTTGCAGCTGCAAGGTAGCGGCGATCTTGTTCAACTCTGCCTCGTCGCTAGCTGCCACGGACTGTGCAGCCTGCAGCATACCGTCGATGATTCCCTCGGCTTCGTCCACCGCAGACTCCGGGTACGGAGCCTCCCAGAATTCGCGATCCTCGTCACGGAGGTAACTTCCCGTAGCCATTTGGCGCAGGTTGTCGATGAACTCTTCACGGGCATCGGTGGTGGCTGTGCTCAGCTGTGTGGTGCTCATAAGAGATAGTGTGCCCTCTAAACGCTAGAGGCGCACGCCCAACAGCGCATCGATAGCGGTTTTTATTTCTGACGCCGCAGCCTCATCCCCTGCCGCGCCCGGCTTAACTGCCACTGCCCAGTCGTCGAGAGCCTCCAATGCGCCTGCGGTATCGAGGTCATTAGCCAGACAGCGACGCACGGTGGCGACGAGCTCACGAGCCTCATCCAGGCTGGTGGAGCCCGTGGCTAGGGCTTGCCGCCAGAGGGCAATCCGATGTTCGGCTTGTGCCAGCACATCGCCGGTCCAGTCGCGGTCTTGACGATAGTGGCCCGCGTACACCCCGAGGCGAATCGCAGCCGGTTCGTGTCCGGCGGCAGTGAGCTTGGAAACAAAAACGAGGTTGCCCAGGGACTTGCTCATCTTCGTCCCGTTTAGACCGATCATGCCGGTGTGTACATAGTGGTGCGCCATGCGCTCTACCTCGTGGGCTGCTTCTGCATGGGTGGCGGAAAACTCATGGTGTGGAAAGCGTAGGTCGCTGCCACCGCCCTGGATGGCAAATGGTGCGCCCAGACGATTCACCGCAATGGCTGAGCATTCGATGTGCCAGCCGGGGCGTCCAGGGCCAAAGTGCGAATCCCACTTCGGCTCCCCTTCCCGGTGCGCGCGCCACAGGAGCGCGTCCATCGGGTGGCGCTTGCCGGGGCGTTCCGGGTCTCCCCCGCGTTCGGCAAAGAACTCGGCCATCTGCTCCTCGTTATAGCGTGACTCGTAACCAAACTGCGGCAAGAAGGTGTAGTCAGCGTAGATGTCCGGGTACTCGTCATCTTCCAGCTGGTAAGCAGCGCCGACCTCCAGGAGCTTGGCCACCATCTCGATAACCTCGTCGATGGATTCCATCGCGCCAATATAGTCGCGGGGCGGAATGACGGCTAGATCCTTCATATCGGAGCGGAACAGGTCAATTTGGCTGCTTCCCAGATCCTGCCAATCAACCCCGTCACGTTCAGCGCGTTCGAACAACGGATCGTCCACGTCGGTGATGTTTTGTACGAAGTGCACGCTGTGCCCCGCAGTGCGCAGATAGCGGTGAATCAGATCGAAGGTGAGATAAGTCGCGGCATGCCCCAGATGAGTTGAATCGTATGGGGTGATGCCGCAGACATACATACCTACCTCGTCTCCGGAGAGGTCGACGGGCTTGAGAGCATCGTCGGCAGTGTCATACAGGCGAAGCTGTGGGGCTTCGCCCGGCAGCTGTGGGACTTCCGGTTCCGGCCAAGAGTGCATGGGAATCGATTCTAAGCTTGCAGCACGCCGAATGCGAGTAGACCCATTACGGCCAGGCCTAGCGGGATACGCCACAGTGCAAACCAGGCAAAGGAGTGGTGGGCCACGAACTTCAGCAGCCACGCAATAGACGCATAGCCCACTGCAAAGGCAATCGCCGTGCCCACGAACAGCTGGGCGCCCGAGGCGGCCTGACCGGCATCGGGGCTAAAGGCGTCGGGAAGAGAAAAAAGCCCCGAGGCCAGAACGGCAGGGATGGCGAGCAAGAAAGAGTAACGGGTGGCGACCTCACGGTCGAGGTTGAGGAAGAGTCCCGCCGAGACGGTGCCGCCGGAGCGGGAAACACCCGGGATTAGTGCCAGGCACTGAGCGAAACCCATGATGATGGAATCACGCATGGTGAGCTCGCCAAAGCTGCGTTCCCGGCGCCCCATACGCTCGGCGAGGATGAACACGAAGGAGAAAACCACGAGCATGGTCGCGGTGATCCACAGGTTGCGTAGGTTATCCCGGATGAGGTCCTTGCCTAGGTAACCCAGAATGGCTACGGGCAGGGTGCCAACGATGACCATCCAGCCCATGCGATAGTCGAATTGGCTGCGGAACTCACGACGGCCGTGCTTACCGGTAAGGTCGGTGATCCATTCCCACATGCCTCGGCACCACGCGCTGGCGATATTCCAGATGTCCTTGGCGAAGAACACCAACACCGCCAGTTCAGTTCCCAGCTGTATGACGGCGGTAAACGATGCTCCGGCATCCTCGCCCCACAGCAAGGTAGAGAAAATGCGTAGGTGTCCAGACGAAGAAACCGGCAGGAACTCCGTTAGGCCCTGGATGAGCGACAGAATGATTGTCTGCGCCCAAGTCATGTCTGTAGTCATGGGGACAAAGCCTAGTCCTTTCGGCCCGCCTTGACGGTGTGACGTGGCCGGGCTGGTAGCGTTGGTGTTTGTGAATGTGCACGTCAATCGCTTTACCCGTACCTTTTGTATGACCGCCGTGGCTGCTCTGGCCATGGGAACCCTTTCCGCCTGTGGATCCGATGACACTGTCGAGGACGCGCCGGTTGCCGGTGAACCTGCAGAGCCACAGGATGGACCTGATTCCGCGCCCGGATCTGGTGATTCTGTAGACGTGAAGAGCCCGGTACTAGGTGCCGCGCGCGTTGGCCTTTCTGCCGACGAGAACGCACCGGGTGCAAATGCGGTGGCGGTGCTCACGAAGGGCAAAGTGCACTTTATTGACGCCGCGAATCCTAGTGCAGAACCGCGACAGGTAGACGTTGACGATTCCTGTGACAACATCTCCTCCTCCGCCACTGGCGTGGCTGTGGCTTGTCAGGATAAGGCCATTGAGCTGGGCGCAGATGGGAAGGAAAAACGCCACCTGGACGTAGAAGGCAAGGTGACGACCGTGACCTTCCTGGACAATGGCAAGGCCGTGCTGGGCAAAGCGGGAGAAGACAAGGCTCGTTTCTTTGATGACAAGGGTGGAGAGACCGGCAACGCCATTGTGAGCCGCAGCCTGGACCAGGTTGTATTGGTCAAACCGCATGACCGTGGCCAGCGCGCAGCACTGATTGACCGCGGGCAAACCAGCATCAACGATGTGGACGTGGACGATGGTTCGTTGAACGCTTCTCTCCGTATCGGACAGGGTGTGGGGCAGGTTGCCTCTGGGCGTGGCGACGACGGTGTGGTTGTGGCCAGCGATGCTCGTCAAGGACAACTGCTGATCTACACCATGAATGATGTGGTGCGTCTACACCAGGCCACTCCGATCAAGACACCCTGGGGTGTCACATGGGATGCACAGCGGAAGCTGGCGTGGGTGTCCTCCACCAGTAGTAACGACGTCAAGGCCTATCGCATCGACAGTGGCGTGCCAGTAAAGGCTGCCCAGGTAAAGACTCAGAGCAAGGTTCGCGGGGTTTTCGACGCTGCTAATGGGGCGCTGGTGACTGTGGCGGAAAACGGCAAGGTGAACATCCTCAGTGCGAAGGAGATTGAGGAGAACCTCAAGTCGATGAAGAGCCAGGCCAAGGATGACTATCCGGTGAAGCGGGACTAGAAACGGGACGAAAAAGAGGAGCACACAATGTTGAAGAAGATCCGCCACAGCGCTTACCAAGCTGCGCTGAAGGGAATGTTTACGCTGCGCCCCGAGCGCATTCATGGGCTGATGTCCCGAGGCCTGCAGCAGGTGGCCGGCTCCAGGACGGCGCTGTCGGCACTCGATGGGACGCTAGTCGTGCACGATGAATCGCTGAGTCAGAAGATTGCCGGGTTGAATTTCCCCCGGCCGCTTGGCCTAGCCGCGGGCTTCGACAAGAACGCCAAGGAAGTCAACGCGTGGGGGCCGCTGGGCTTCGGCTTCGCAGAGATCGGCACCGTTACCGCATTGGCGCAGCCGGGTAATCCTACCCCACGCCTGTTCCGACTTCCGGCGGACAAGGCAATCCTCAACCGAATGGGGTTCAACAATGAGGGGTCTCGTGCCGCGGCCATGCGCCTACAGAAGCGCAACACTGACATTCCGGTGGGCGCGAACCTGGGTAAGTCCAAGATCGTGGCCGCCGAACTTGCGGATCGCGACTACCGTGAGTCCGCTAAAGCTATCGGTGGGGTGGCCGACTACTTGGTCATCAACGTCTCCTCCCCCAACACCCCGGGTTTGCGGGATCTACAGGCCGTGGAATCACTGCGGCCCATCATCCGCGCTGTACAGGAGGAAAGCTCCAAACCTTTGTTCGTAAAGATCGCCCCAGACCTCAGCGACGAGGATATCGACAAGGTCTGCGACCTGGCGATCGAAATGGGAGTGACCGGGTTGATCGCGACGAACACCACCATTAGCCGCGAGGGGCTGCAAACCCCAGCGCATGAGGTGCAGGCCATGGGAGCTGGCGGTATCTCCGGTGCGCCAGTGGCGGCCCGCGCACTAGAGGTCTTGCGCCGCTTAGCAGCGCGAGCCGACGGAAAACTAGTGCTAATCGGCGTGGGCGGAATCGACTCTCCGCGTGCAGCATGGGAGCGGATCTGCGCCGGCGCGAGCCTGATCCAGGGGTATACGCCGTTCATCTATGGTGGGCCGGATTGGATCCGCGAGATTCACCTGGGCCTTGCCGCGCAGCTTAAAGCCCACGGCCTGCAGAACATTGCAGAGGCCGTGGGCAGCGAGTTGCCGTGGAAGGAAGCCTAGTTTTCGGCCCAGCCCCACAGAATGCCACGAGCGGTGGCCTTAAAGTTCAGGTTAAAACCGAGGACGGTACAGGTCTGACGGTCGTCGATGTCCAGTTCCTCGCCCACTGCGTGGACCGCGAATAGGTAGCGGTGCGGACCATGACCCGCCGGCGGGTTAGCACCGTAGTAACCCCAGGATCGGGAATCGCCGCGTAGCGCCACTGCTCCTTCTGGTAGGCCACTGAGGTCTGCGTCCCCTGCGCCGAGAGGCAGGGAGGTGACATCCGCTGGAATATTAAAGACTGCCCAGTGCCAGAAGCCACTGGCCGTAGGGGCGTCGGGATCAAAACAGGTCACCGCGTACGTCTTGGTGCCCTCTGGCCCCTTAGACCAGCTCAGCTGGGGCGAAACATCGTTGCCGCCCAGTTGATCCTCCGGCAGGCGATCGCCGTCAGCAAAGGTTTCGCTGGTCACCTGCAACGGCGGCAGATCCGTCAGAGGCGCGTAGGGATCGGGGCCGGGGAAGCGATCATCGATGTAGGTGGGCTGGTGTTGTGCATTGTTATCGGACATAGCACCACGCTAGTCAAAGCTTCTCGCGGGTGCACTAAAGTGCTTATTCCAACACAACTATCTCGTTCTGACCTGCGTATTTGTGTAAATCCCGCCCTTGGCATTAAAGTGACGGGAGTTGCTACCACACATGTGGTGAGCGCCTAACCTTGTCCGGGTGGCGGAATGGCAGACGCGCTAGCTTGAGGTGCTAGTGTCCTATTAACGGACGTGGGGGTTCAAGTCCCCCTCCGGACACAACATGAAAATCCCACGCTTTGTAGCCAGCGCCTTCAGCGCGTGGTGGGGGTTGAAGCTACGGTATCGCTTTCTAAGCGTTCTCGTACCCATTCTTCTGGTGGCCTTCGTTTATTTCGTTCCAAAGCCTGCCGTCAGCGATATCCGTGCTTGGGTGGCGTCTACCGGCCCTTGGGCTCCGTTGACCTACCTGCTGCTTATGGTCGGCTTTACACAGCTGCCACTACCCCGCACGATGTGGACTATCGCTGCCGGTGTGATGTTCGGCCCCCTCTGGGGTTCCATTCTGGCTTTAACGGGCGTAGGCATCTCTGGTGCGCTGTCGCTATTTCTGGTGCGTGCAGTGGGAGGCACCTGGGTGGAGAAGAAAACCCGCAGTGATAAGCGCATTCAGCTGCTGCAGGAGCGTATCGCCGAGCGCGGTTGGATTGCTGTTTTGGGCCTGCGTATGGTCCCTCCGATCCCCTTTTCGCTTCTTAACTACGCCTGCGGACTTAGCCTTATACCTTTTGTCCCGTACCTCGCTGCGACGGTTGTGGGATCGGCTCCGAATACGATCGCCACGGCTATGGCCTCTGATGCTCTGGCAACGGGTGGCCGACCCTGGATTCTGCTCGTGAGTTTTGTTGTGGTCTGTGTAGGTTTTGCCCTGGCAGCCAACGAGATTCGGCTCTGGCGACGCCTCAGCAAAGTCAGCAAAGCTAATGAAGTAAATTAATAGTTATGTTTGCCGTGTATGCCGCGTATAGGGGCCGCTCTCAGCGTCGTGGGGAATATGTACGCGATGTCGCGGCGGCGCTGGAGCAGTCCTCGATGGTTGATTCCGTGGAGATGAAGGGCATTGACGACTTCGTCTGTATTGCGCCCGGCCCCGATGAGGCTGGTGGATTGGTGCTCTCTTTACTGCAGGCGGGTGACTTCGCGCTCGGCATTGGCACGGTGGTGTCGGATGTAGATGGTGACGCCCCGTCCTCCGCTGCCGAAGCTATAGGCGCCGCGACGCGCGCGGTTCAGCGCTCTCAGCGCGCAGGCGCAGTCTCGGTACGGATTGAAAAACCTGGGCCGGGAGGAGTTATAGCACCAGGATTGGCTGCGGAAGTGGCCCAGGATATCGCGGCGGCTTTCACCCTTTTGGCGCACGTATTGGCGCGACGTACCAAGGAAGGCCGGGAGGCCACTGCCCTGCTGCGCGCTGGTCATTTGCAGGCCGAGGCCGCGGAGATTGTGGGAATTAGCAAGCAGGCCATGAGCCAGCGGCTGGCCGCCGCCGGGTGGCATGCGGAACAGGCCGGCTGGACTTTGGCGGTGCACATGCTGGCCAGGGCCGATGAGCTAAGAAATTAGCCCTGGTTGTAGGGATTATTGGGGTAATCGCCGGTAGGGTGCTGCTGCTCGGGGGTAGAAGCCGGTGGCTCATCGACCGGATCCACAGGCTTATTTGCCACGGCGTTGGCAGCGGCCACGGCCTCGGCAATCTCCGGCGAAGAAGCAGTGTTGAACCAATCCGAGGAGCTCGACTCGTTGGCCTGCTCGCGAGTGGCGTCATCCACAGGCTTCGGTTCGTAGCGGAACACGCCCTCGTCGTCCTTCTTAGCCAGCGCCTTGGCGAATTGCTCGAGGGAGTCGCCGAATTGCATTGGGATCATCCAGGTCTTGTTGGCCGAGCCCTTCGCCATTTCCGGTAGCTTTTCCAGGTACTGGTAGGCCAGCACCTCCGGAGTTACTTGAGCGGACTTGATGGCAGCATTGACCTTCTGAATTGCCTTGGCTTCGCCCTGTGCCTCGAGGTACCGGGCTGCACGGTTACCTTCGGCACGCAGGATTGCGGCTTGGCGCTCAGCCTCGGCTGCCAGGATGTGTGCGTGCTTCTCGCCTTCGGCGGAAAGAATGCGTGCCTGCTTTTCACCCTCGGCCGTCTTAATGTCCGATTCGCGGCGACCCTCGGCCGTGAGGATCATGGCGCGCTTTTCGCGGTCAGCCTTCATCTGCATCTCCATCGACTGCTGGATGGATGCCGGCGGATCGATGGCTTTTAGTTCAACGCGGGAAATGCGCAGACCCCATTTCGTGGTGGCTGCGTCGAGCTCGCCGCGCAGGCGGCGATTGATGACCTCGCGGGAGGTCAGGGTTTCCTCCAGGGTCATGCCGCCAACCACATCACGCAGGGTAGCCACGGAAATCTGTTCCACGCCCACGATGTAGTTGTTCACGCCGTAAATGGCGCGAGCCGGATCGTTGATCTGGAAGGTCACCACCGTGTCGATGGCGACGGTCAGGTTATCTTGGGTAATTACAGCCTGCGGTGGAAAGCTTACGACCTGCTCACGAGTGTCGACCTTGGCGCGAATACGATCGATAAAGGGGACTAGGAGCGTCAAACCACCAGACACAGTGCGGGTATAAGTACCCAAGCGCTCAATAACGGCCGCCTCGCCCTGCGGGATAAGGGCAACCATTTTGACTACCAGCGTCACGATGATGATCAATAAGACCACCAGGAAAATCGTAAAGTTCATAAGCCTTCAAGCACTCTCTAGTTGTTTTTCCACACGACTGCCGTCGTGCCGTCAATTTCTAACACTTGCACCGTTTCCCCCTGGGTATAGCGATCCCCTGGGTTCGCCGATCGCGCCGACCATAGCTCGCCGGCAACGCGCACCATACCGCCGTGCTGCACTTCGTCCGAGACTGGTTCGATGACTTCGGCCCTTTGGCCCTGCAACTCGTTGACGTCGAAAGTTTGAGCCGAACGAGCGCGGAGGAGGCGCTTGCGCAGAATGGGTCGGATCGCCAGGACAGTTGTCAGAGAGGCGATGCCGAAAACGACAATCTCCAGCCATATGGGAATGCCCGCCAAAGACACGCCGGCTGTGATCAGCGCAGCCGCACTGAGCATCAGCAAAGACATATCAGCTACCAGAAGCTCCCCTAGGGCGAGGAATCCAGCTGCGATTAACCAAATGATCGGACCCATGCTTCCGATCCTAATGGTTGGGTCAGTACTCTGGTGGAACCGTCACGAAATCGATCAGTCGTTCCACTGCCCCGATCAGTGTCGAATCGAGGTCGCGAAACGTCTTAGCTGCACGGGCTACACGACGCCAGCCATCCTGTGGGGTGCCCCACCTCAGTTCCTGGCATACCCCGGTCTTCCAATCTATTCCGCGGGGAATCTGTGGCCACGCGCGGATGCCCACACTGGCGGGCTTCACGGCTTCCCAGATATCGATATATGGGTGGCCGGTTACCATCACATGCGGTCCCAGGGACTCGGTCAGGCGAGCCTCCTTCGTCCCCTCCACGAGGTGATCGGCCAACACGCCGACGCGGCGGGTGGCTGACGGCTGGAACTCGGCCAGGCGTTCAGGAAGGTTATCGAGGCCCTCCAAGTACTCCACAACCACACCTTCCACGCGCAGATCATGCCCCCAGACTTGTTCGACGATGGCGGCGTCGTGGATACCCTCCACCCAGATGCGGGAGGGTGCCGCCACCTTCGCTTGCAAGCCTTCCACGCGCCGTGAACCAGAGTTGGAGGTTCGCTTCTTCGGAGGGAGCGACCTGGGATCTACAAATCGAGTCAAGGTAATTGGCTTGCCTTCAAGCAGAAAAGCGCCCTCGCGGAGCTTGAAAAGGCGGGTCTTTCCATAGCGGTCCTCCAAGCGAATGAAGTCACCGTCGGCAGTCTTCTCCCCGCCCACTACCGCACCGACGAAATCATCGGCAATCACTTCCACCACCATGCCCAACTCCGGAGTTACACGCGGGAAGCTGGGTTTTTGGTTGCGGGCGTGACCCTGCAAGATATCACCGTAATTGAAGCTCATGGGCAACCAGCTTAGGCTAGGAAAAATGACTGATCCGGTACCGACGTGGCTTGGGGCGCAACTGTGGTCGCCCGTCCAGAACACCTCCCTGTGGTTGGCGTGGTGGTTGCACGGGATTATCAGTGCAGACGAGGTGATCGACGCCTTCCATGCCACCCAGGGCAAGCATCATCGTTTGGAGCCGGACGGCGGCGGGCTCGTGGAGTTGTTAGCGCAAGTTCGTGCAGTGACGAACGACGCGCCCATCGGGTTGGACGAGCGTCCACTGATTCAACTGATGCTCTCCGGCCCCGGCGACGCGGCGCTCCTACCGGTGGGGGTCGAGGGGGCGTCACTTATCGTCGCTGATCGCGACCCCTTAGTGAGCCACGTACTGAGCCCTGAAGTTATCGACGCCCACTTGGTCAGTTGGTCGTGGCATCAGGTGGAAGGCCCTACCCCACCCTTGCCGGTCTATTCTCCTGGTGAGGCTGATCAGTTGCTGCGTGAGGCTGCCGACAAGGCGACAGCAATGGTGAGAGCTGTAGGGCATGTGCCGATGGGCGCAGCGGCTTTTCAACGAGCAGAGTTAGCGGTTGGAGCGCTCGATGATGCGTTTGGATTACCGGGGATGCCGCCGGGAGTGCCGAATCGGGCGGCCAAATTGATGGCCAGGGCTGACCATGTGGCGGCGATTGTGGAAGTTACGAAGTGTTCGGCTGTGGGCGCGAGCCTGGACCCCCATATAATGCCAATGCTCCGGGCAGTAAGGACTGCCCGGATGGTGGCTGTGGACTACGCGCAGCGCGAATTGCTGCGGTAGGTTTTCTTACTCGATCATGCGGACGGCCATGGGCTGCATGCCGCCCCAGCGCACGTCCGAGACCTTGACGACATCACCGGACTGCGGTGCCTCAATCATCTTGCCATCACCCAGGTACAGGGCGACGTGGCCGGGCCAGAACAGCATGTCTCCGCGCTTTGCCTGCGAAGACGGTACCTGCCTACCGGCAGTGTACTGGTAGCCGGAGTAGTGCTGAAGCTCGACGCCTACGCTGTAGAAGGCGTACATCATCAAACCAGAGCAGTCGAAGCCGATCTTGTTGTAGTCGCCGTGGGCGTCAGCCACGCCACCGTCACGAATGCCCTTGGTTGGCCCGTAGAAGTTACCGCCACCCCAGGCATAGGGCTGCCCCAGCTGGCTTTCGGCACGCTTGATGACGCGCTCGATCTTTTCCTCTGCACTACCGGAGGTGTCCGGGGCGTTCGGATCCAGAGCGTCGGCAATAGCCTCGGCGGGGTTAGCTGGAGTTTCCGGAGCAGCTGGGGCTTCCGGAGTTTCCGGGGTTGCAGCCTCTTCAGTGCCTGCTTCGGCTTCTTCAGCGTTGGGATCTGCCGGAGTTCCTGCGGCAGCAGGTGCCTGAGGAGCTGCGGGATCCTCAGGAGCAGAAGGAGCTGCGGGGGCTGCTGCGTTGTTCACGGTACCCATAGCGCGGTCGTACTCTTGACCTGCGGTAGTGCGACCCGCTTCAGCAGCGGCGGACAATGCTCCATCCGGGTTTCCGGCGAGTGCGGTGGAGAACCCGGCCATCAGAGCGGATTCACCAGCCTTGCGCAGGCCGTCGATTGCAGCCTGACGCTGCTTATCGCCGCCAGCGTTCAGGTCGTAGGAACCTTGCAGCTCGGCTGGAAGCTCGGGCAAGCCTGCTGGGTTGCCCAGCGAGGAGCTGGCGGGCTTCGATTCAGGTTCGTTGGTCTTGCTGGCTTCACCAGTTTCTTCCGAAGCTGGAGTAGCTTCGGTGCTCTCGGTGGTCTCGGTAGCCGCAGTAGTCTCAGTAGCCTCAGAAGGCTGAGTGGTCTCAGTAGTCTCAGTAGGCTGAGTGGTCTCAGTAGTTCCAGCGGACTCAGGAGCCTTCTCAGAGCTCTTTTCAACCTTCGCACCGGACTTCTCGGCCGCCTTTTCGGCAACCTTGCGCTTGTCCCAGCTGGAAGCATCCGGGTGGAGGTTAGTGAAAGTCTCTACAGCAGCGCGAGCATCGCGCAGCGCCTTCTCTGCCTTCTTCTTCTCCTTGAGCAGTCGCTTGTACTCAGCTTGCTTATCGGAGAGCTTCTTCTGGCTATCGCTCAGCGTGGTGCGGGCAGTGTTGTACTTTTCAACTGCGTCGTCAACTGCGCTGTTTGCTTTGTTGCGGGAGTCGCGCAGGGACGATTCTTCGTTGGCATTCTGCGTGCGAGCGAGATCGAGACGATCTACCTCGCTCTTTTGCTTCTTCGCCGCAGCCTCAATGTAGGAGGATCGATCAAGGGTGTCACCCACAGCATCGCTGCCGCTAGCGGCCAGATTAACAGCGGAAGCGTCGCCACCTTGAGCATAGGCGGAACGTGCAATGTCATTCAGCTTCACCTGAGCCTTCGAGACAGCAGAATCGGAGGACTTCAGACGGTCACGCGCGGAGACAACCTTGTCCTGTGCCTTCTGCGCCGCTCCTTGGCTATTGGTGAGGTCCACGCGAGCCTTGTTGGCATTTTCGCGAAGAGTGCCCATCTCGGTTTCCATATCGGATACCTGAGACTTTGCGCGTGAGACCTGACCGACGAGGTCGGCCAGGAAGCTTTCTACGGTGCGCTTGTCATCGGCGTGGGCAACCATAGTCGTGGATTGCAGCGTCACGCCGGCAGTAACTGCTACTGCCAACGCTGTGCGCTTACGGCTTTGAGGTCGTGGTGTCACGATCGATTCTCCTGATGTTTTTACAACTGGGATTGAAGCGAGCGAAACCCTCGGTCCAGCTGTTCGCACTTCCCCATGCGATCAGTACAGGTCCCGTCGGGCTATTCTCAAAAGTCACTTCGAGTTCAACTCGTTTCAAAAGTTGACACTCGGAACCCTAGGGCACTTGAGTCAAGGCCGTAAACTTTTACAACATATTTCGCACTAACCGCACCAGTCACATAAGTAACGGCAATTGCCTTGACCTGCGAATAGTAACGAAAAAGTTACAAGTGTGAGATGTGTCACATTTTGAAAAACATAGGCGTGTCACATTGCATTACATGGGTCAACCCCGCGATTTTCTGAATCCGCACTTAAAGATAGTCAATCCCCCAGACTTGACTATTTCAAACTGTTATTTAGTTCCGCGGTGAGCGGAGTTTGCATAACGAGGTGATTACGGCCGCAATAATGAGCGAAAGTAAAACCCCAACGTTTGCCATCCCTGTGGGAGCCTCAAAGCCGGTGGCCTGATTGAGGAAGTCCTGCGTTACCTCAGGGTGACTATTAGCCTCGCGGAGAATCTTCGTATTTGACTCGATCGCGTAGCGCGAGAGGTTCTCGGATACGACTGCCGCCTGCCCGGGAGACTTCAGGATGACGGTATCCGCGTCCGTGCCATCGAGAACCTTCTGTGCCTTGTCGCGCAAACTATTATGAAGCGGATCGTCCTGTGTGATGTACCCGATCTTTAGCTTTCCTATTTTTGACGCCGATTCTCCCCCACTGGCGCCCTCGACAATCGAATTGAGACTTTTGGTTAGGCCGGCTGATCCAGACTCCACCTCCGTTGGGAAGTCTTCGGCGACGAACACTGAGGCGTCATCAAGAGAGGCGATGAGCTGTGCGACGTCGTCCGAAGGAGAGGGGGCGTGCGAATCGGTCATGGGGCAGTTTTAGCACCGAAATAGGGGTGAGGGTGCTGACGACACGCTTAAAATCGCAGGATTCGCAGCAGAACGAACGTACTGTTAAAATTCTGAGTGACGTCGCGGGAACAATGCTGCCACAATGGTAAGCAGAGCCTCTTGCGTAGTAGTCGAAGGCATTAGCTGATTAGTGCAGCTGACTAGTGCGCGGCGGCGACCACATCGACGACACATATCGACTAAAAGAAGAGATTAAAGGAGCTCACTGTGGCTGAAAGCATCAACTCCTTCGATTCCAAGAGCACCCTGCAGGTCGGCGAGAAGTCCTATGACTACTTCGCGCTGAGCGCAGTGCCGGGAATGGAGAAGCTTCCCTACTCCCTGAAGGTTCTCGGCGAGAACCTGCTGCGTAACGAGGATGGCCAGAACATCACTCGCGAGCACATCGAGGCAATCGCCAACTGGGATCCCTCCGCAGAGCCCAACTTCGAGATCCAGTTCACCCCGGCCCGCGTCATCATGCAGGACTTCACCGGCGTGGCCTGCATCGTTGACCTGGCAACCATCCGCGACGCTGTCGTGGCTCTGGGCGGCGAGGCTGACGACGTTAACCCGCTGAACCCGGCCGAGATGGTCATCGACCACTCCGTGATTATCGAGGCATTCGGCAATGCAGACGCTCTGGAGAAGAACGTCGAGATCGAGTACCAGCGCAACGACGAGCGTTACAAGTTCCTGCGTTGGGGCACCGGCGCCTTCGAGAACTTCCGCGTTGTTCCTCCGGGAACCGGCATCGTCCACCAGGTGAACATCGAGTACCTGGCTCGCTCTGTCTTCGACAACAACGGCCTGGCTTACCCTGACACCTGTGTCGGTACCGACTCCCACACCACCATGGAAAACGGCCTGGGCATCCTGGGCTGGGGCGTTGGCGGCATCGAGGCTGAGGCTGCAATGCTCGGCCAGCCGATCTCCATGCTGATCCCGCGCGTCGTCGGCTTCAAGCTGACCGGCGAGATCCAGGCAGGCGTCACCTCCACCGACGTCGTTCTGACCATCACCGATATGCTGCGCCAGCATGGCGTAGTTGGTAAGTTCGTCGAGTTCTACGGCAAGGGCGTTGCTGAGCTGCCGCTGGCTAACCGCGCAACCATCGGCAACATGTCTCCGGAGTTTGGCTCCACCGCCGCTATTTTCCCGATCGACGAAGAGACCGTGAAGTACCTGGAGCTGACCGGTCGCGACCAGGAGACCCTGGATCGTGTCGAGGCATACGCCAAGGCACAGGGCATGTGGCTGGATCCGGAGAACGAGGCAGAGTACTCCGAGTACCTCGAGCTGGATCTGTCCACCGTTGTTCCGTCCATCGCTGGCCCGAAGCGTCCGCAGGATCGCATCGAGCTGACTGACGCCAAGTCCCAGTTCCGCAAGGATCTGCACAACTACGTCGACGCTGATGCTTCCGCTGCTACCCCGGACTTCGATGCAGAAGGCCCGGCTACCGAGAACACCTCCTCTCAGACCACCGATGCACCGGCTTCTGCCGCCGATGCGAAGGGCAATGTTGTTTCCGCAGCCGCTGGCGCAGAGGGGCGTCCGTCCAACCCGGTCACCGTCAACTACAACGGTCAGGACGTGGAGCTGGATCACGGTATGGTCGCAATCGCCTCCATTACCTCCTGCACCAACACCTCCAACCCGTCCGTCATGGTCGGCGCTGGTCTGCTGGCTCGCAACGCCGCTGCTAAGGGTCTGAAGGCTGCTCCGTGGGTTAAGACCTCTATGGCTCCGGGCTCCCAGGTTGTTAACGGCTACTACGAGAAGGCTGGCCTGTGGAAGGACCTGGAGGCTATGGGCTTCTACCTGGTCGGCTACGGCTGCACTACCTGTATCGGTAACTCTGGCCCGCTGCCGGAGGAAATCTCCGCAGGCATCAATGAGGGCGACCTGGCCGCTACCGCCGTGCTCTCCGGTAACCGTAACTTCGAGGGTCGTATCAACCCGGACGTCAAGATGAACTACTTGGCTTCCCCGATCCTGGTTATCGCATACGCCATCGCCGGTACGATGGACTTCGATTTCGAGACCCAGCCGCTCGGCCAGGATCAGGATGGCAACGATGTCTTCCTGAAGGACATCTGGCCGTCCACCCAGGACATCGAGGATGTCATCGCTTCCTCCATCACCAAGGACCTGTACACCGAGGACTACGCAAATGTCTTCGAGGGTGACGAGCGCTGGCGCTCCCTGGAGGCTCCGTCCGGCAAGACCTTCGCTTGGGATCCGAACTCCACCTACATCCGCAAGGCTCCGTACTTCGACGGCATGAGCAAGGAGCCGGAGGCTGTCAACGACGTCAAGGGTGCACGCGTTCTGGCTCTGCTGGGCGACTCCGTGACCACCGACCACATCTCCCCCGCATCCACCATTAAGCCCGGCACGCCGGCCGCGCAGTACCTGGATGCCAATGGTGTGGAGCGCAAGGACTACAACTCCCTGGGCGCACGTCGTGGTAACCACGAGGTCATGGTTCGCGGTACCTTCGCCAACATCCGCCTGCAGAACCAGCTGCTGGACGGCGTAAGCGGCGGTTACACCCGCGACTTCACCCAGGAGGGTGGCCCGCAGTCCTTCATCTACGACGCTGCAATGAACTACCAGAAGGAAAACACCCCGCTGGTTGTTCTGGGTGGTAAGGAATACGGCACCGGCTCCTCCCGTGACTGGGCTGCTAAGGGCACCCTGCTGCTGGGCGTTAAGGCCGTCATCGCCGAGTCCTTCGAGCGTATCCACCGCTCCAACCTGATCGGCATGGGTGTTGTTCCGCTGCAGTTCCCGGAGGGCGAGTCCTGGAAGTCCCTGGGTATCGAGGGCACCGAGACCTTCGACATCGAGGGCATCGAGGAGCTCAACAACGGCTCCACCCCGAAGACCGTCAAGGTAACTGCCACCAAGGAAAACGGCGAGAAGATTGAGTTCGATGCCGTCACCCGCATCGATACCCCCGGTGAGGCAGACTACTACCGAAACGGCGGCATCCTGCAGTTCGTTCTGCGCAACATGATGTCCGACAAGTAAGGACTTAAAAACCCTTACGCGCCGTGGCGATAGTCATGACAGGGCGGTGACCATAGCGCCTCTTCCCTAGCGGGAAGACCAGCGTTGGTCACCGCCACTTTTGCTTTTACTCCCACAGAAGGTTAAACCCAGATGCCCAAAGTAAGCGACAGAGATTTGGCAGAGCGAAAGGTCGAGATTCTCGCCGGCGCCCGCCACTGCTTCGCGACCTTCGGCTACGACGGAGCCACCGTCGCCCGCCTAGAGGAAGCCACTGGCAAGTCCCGCGGTGCGATCTTCCACCACTACCAAAACAAGGATCACCTGTTTTTAGAGGTGGCTCATGAGGATATGCGCAAAATGGCCGAGCTCGCTGCAGATGAAGGCCTAATCGGCGCAATCCGCACGCTTGTCAAGTCAAAAGACTTGACAGACTGGTGGGGAATGCGAGTTGAAATCACTCGCCGCGTCAACATTGACCCCTGCTTTGCAGCGAAGTGGGAGTTGGATCAGCTGGCGCTAAAGGAAACCGTGCGCACCCGACTACGGGAGCAGCGCGCCAGCGGCAGGATTCGTGCTGACGTAGAGATCGAGACCATTGCTCAAACCCTGGAGTTGGTGTTGGAGGGCGTTTTGGGCAGACTCGCGCAGCTCCAGGGGACGGAAGGGTTATCTGATGCCCTGGATTTCGTGGAAGGGTCCCTGCGTTCCCCCGGCCAATAAGTCGTCCGGCCCGGTGAGTAGCATGTAGTACATGATCGCAATCATGACCGTGACCGGGCTGGATCACACCGGAATTATCGCTGCCGTGTCCACTGCCCTGGCAGAACTAGACGTCAACATTCTCAACGTCTCCCAGACCATCATGGACGACTACTTCACCATGATTCTGCATGTGCGCATTGACGACACGAAGTTTGGCATCGCCGATGTGCAGGATCGCATGGCGGAGGTCGAGAAGCAGGAAAAGCTGGTTATTAGGGTGCAGTCGGAGTCGATCTTCTCCGCCATGCACGACGTTTAAGGGTTCGGGGGTTAGAACATGAATCCACGTCGTGGCGTCACAAACCAGAGCAACAACATCCTCGAAACCATCGAAATGATCGAGAAGTACCGTCTCGATATTCGAACGGTGACGATGGGCATCAACCTTATGCCGTGTATTCGCGAGACGATGCAGGCGACCGCGGAGGCAGTGTACGAGCGCGTGGTGGACTATGCCCGCAGCCTCGTGCCGGTGTGCCAAGGAATCGAGCGCGAGCTGGGTATTCCGATCGTTAACAAGCGCATCTCTGTCACTCCTGTGGGAATTCTCGCATCCGCAGTGGAAGGCAATCCAGTGCGCATCGCCGAGGCTCTAAACCGGGCTGCAAATGAAGTGGGTGTGAACTTCATCGGTGGCTATTCCGCACTGGTTGATAAGGGCGCAACACGAGGTGAGTTGGATCTGATTCGCTCTCTGCCGGAGGCGCTGAATGAGACCGATGTCGTGTGTGCCTCCGTTAATGTGGGTAGCTCTAAAGCAGGCATCAATATGAATGCTGTTCGCGAGATGGGGCAAGTGATTAAGGACTGCTCTACCTACGGTTCCAGTGGCACACTGGCCTGCGCAAAGCTCGTGGTGTTCGCCAACTCCGTGTCCGATAATCCTTTCATGGCGGGTGCTTACCACGGTGTGGAGGAGCCAGATTGCGTAATCAACGTGGGCGTATCTGGCCCTGGTGTGGTGGATCGCGCAGTAGCCGGGATGACCGGTGCGACGTTGAACGAGGTGTCTGAGGAGATCAAGCGCGCTGCATTTAAGATCACCCGCACGGGTCAGCTGGTGGGTGTCATGGCCGCACAGCGCCTGGGAGTTCCCTTCGGCATTGTCGACCTCTCGTTGGCCCCGACGGCAGAACTTGGCGATTCGGTGGCGCATATCCTGGAGCATATGGGGCTCGGCCAGGTTGGTACGCATGGAACCACTGCTGCCCTGGCGCTGCTCAACGACGCAGTGAAGAAGGGTGGCATGATGGCCTGTTCACGCGTCGGTGGATTGTCCGGATCCTTCATCCCGGTTTCGGAGGACAAGGGAATGATTGACGCAGTGCGCAGCGGTGCGATAAGCATCGACAAGCTGGAAGCGATGACGGCAATCTGCTCTGTGGGGCTGGACATGATCGCTATTCCTGGCGATACGCCCGCGGAATCGATTGCAGGCATGATCGCAGACGAGGCTGCCATTGGCGTGATGAACCACAAGACGACCGCTGTGCGTGTTATCCCCGCGGTGGGAACCAAGGTGGGCGATAACGTGGACTTTGGTGGTCTGCTGGGCTATGCGCCGGTAATCGGCGTCAATCAGGTCAGCAGCGCGGAGTTTATCAACCGCGGTGGCTTTATTCCGGCGCCGTTGCACGGTTATCGGAATTAGGAACTTGCGGAACCTAAAAACTAGCTGAAACATAAAACAAGCAAGGAGTGGTTCGGCACATGGTGGAGATCTTTCAGTACGGTCGCTCGTCGGTCGTAATCGACGACCCAGCGGATGGTCTGGTGCGGGGCGCCCAGGCCGGTACCTTCGACGAGCGTTGCTCTCTGCCTGCGGGTTCGGCGGCAATTAACGCCGCCTTGTCGAATAACGGGCGCATGCCGGTGGCGGGCAACGCCGCGGGTTTTAGCGCGGTGCAAACGGCAGTGCTGTGCGTAGGAGCCTGCCTGGTGCTCTTCAGCGGCTTTTTGGGGCTCCGTGGTGGAACGCAATCCACGGTGATTGGCATTGTGCTTTCAGCTATTGGTCTGTTGATGGCAGGTATTGCCTTTTATAGTGCAAGAAAACGCCGTGGTCGCCTGCAGATTCTAGGTAAGGCTTGGGGAAATGGCTGGCTGCGCTTTGCCCCCGTACGGGTCGGAGGGGTGTGGATCTCGCGAGTGTCGACCCACAACGACAATGGCGATACCACTAACACTGACCGTCGGTTTTATTACAAGGCTATGGCTCAGGCTTATCCAACGGATGGCCTTCAACCCTTCACCTTCCGCACCGGAGAGTTCAATGCTCCTGCCGACTGGAACGGCCACGCCTACAACCTGCGAATGGCAGAAGGGCCGATGGATGTGCTGGAGCCGGAGTACACAAATGGCTGGACCATCTGCCGTTATATCGCTGGCCAGCCAGAGACTGCGACGATTGCCACGGATCTTTCCGCAAAGCAGGTCAAGGCAGCTCTAGAGGTCGCGCAAATCCGATAGGGCCTGCAAGAGCTGGCTGTGCCGGGCGGGGATCCGGTCCCGCAGGATGATCTCCGTCCGGGTTCGTTGAACCCCTTTAACCTCTTGTAGCTTCAGAGTGATTTGTTCGAGGTGGCCATGATCACGTGCCACCACCTTGCAGGTGAGGTCATAAGGACCGGCGAGTGAATGAGCCTCGGTAATCCACGGTATCTTCGCAAACTCGGCCGTGACGCGGTCGAGGGTGCGCTGGTCCAACGTGACATGGACAAAGGCACCTAAAGGAAAACCCAAGGCTCCGGGGTGGAAGTGTGGCGCAAAGCTACTGATCACTCCCCTGTCTATCAACTTTTCCATGCGGCTACTGACGGTCGCACGCGCGACGCCGAGCACACGCGCATACTCTCGCACCCCAGCTTTTGGGCGTTCGCTCAGCAGTACACAGAGTTTGATGTCTGTTTCGTCAAGGTCTCGCATTAGCGCTCTCGTTCCTTGTGACGCCCATTAAGGCCTGTTGTTAAAAAGTATCTACTTTTGTCAGCAAATATGGTTTATGTTGAATGAGATTCTAGGCCATTGGCCTAGTTCTCAAGGCGGGTTAGCTAAAAATATTTGCTAAGTGAAATATCTTGGCGGGGGTACTTAAGTTTGGTCCGCTCATCAACCTAGTGTGATTCGAAACACATTTTCCGCACACATGAAAGGGTGAACAGCGATGACCTCGACCTTCATCCCCACGACTCAGCAACTCCCCGACTACACCCAGTCGCGATACCGCGAGAAAACGGGAAATATCCATCTGACCGGTATCCAGGCTTTGGTACGGACAGTGCTGGATCGTGCAGAGTCAGACCGCGATATGGGGTTAAAGACTTCCAGCTTCATTTCCGGCTACGAGGGATCCCCGCTGGGTGGATACGATCTAGAGCTGGGGCGCCGCGGCTCGTTGCTCAAGGATTTTGACGTGCAGCACTTCCCCGCCGTCAATGAAGAGCTGGGTGTCACCGCTGTCGCGGGATCGCAAATGACTGCACGGGCAACCGTAAGGCCTGGGGTCGATGGCGTGGTCGGTTATTGGTACGGAAAGGCGCCGGGACTCGATCGCGCTGCTGATGCCTTTCGACATGCAAACATGACCGGTACCAGCGGAACGGGTGGAGCGGTGGCCTTCGTAGGCGACGACCCGACTGCGAAGTCCTCCACCATCCCCTCGGCTTCCGGGCGTATCTTGGCCGATCTGGGCATACCCACGTTGGTGCCCGTCGATGCGGGCGACATTCTGCGCCTTGGCGCGCACGCCGCGTGGATGTCTCGCTATAGCGGACTGTGGACGGCGTTGCGGATTACTACACCCGTTGCGGATGGATCAGCCAGTGTGGATCTGGAAGCAATCAAGGAAGCCACGTCTCCCCGTGGGGTAGAACGCGGCGGCGAGCACGAGCCGGAGGCCCGCCTACTCGGCAAGCGGCTTTTGGCCTTGGAAGACACCCGCGTAGGTGAACGTCTGCATCGCGCATTGGACTATGCGCGCGAGCATCGCCTAAATCGCTGGTGGAATGCCAATGACGGCGACCGGGTCGGCGTGATCTGCGCCGGAAATACGTCGCTTGAGGTTGCGGAAGTTGTGGATGAGGCGCAGGTTCGCGTACTACAGCTGGCCATGACTTTTCCATTGGATCCGCAGGAGCTAGAACGATTCTGTGACGGACTGGATACGCTGATTGTCGCAGAGGAACTGGGCACTCACCTGCTGGAATCCGTGCGCGCCTGCCTCTACGATCTGCCGGTGCGCCCCCGGATCGAGCATGTGCAAGACCCACTCAAGCAACTCCCCCGCGTGCTGCGCGCTGACGGTATCGAGGTAGCCGGGCCGACGACGGGGCCAACTCGGATCTCCCTGCCATTGGCCGTACCCAATCGCGTACCGCACTTCTGCTCCGGATGTCCGCACAATCTGTCCACCCGCGCGGACGAGGACACACTGGTGGGGGCTGGAATTGGCTGCCACGCAATGGTGATGCTGATGGACGACAAGCGCGTGGGCAATGTCATGGGCACGGCTCAGATGGGTGGCGAGGGTGCACACTGGATCGGTATGCACAGCTTCGTCACAGAAGAGCACTTTGTGCAAAACATGGGCGACGGAACCTTCCTGCATTCTGGATCACTGGCGCTGCGGGCGCTAGTGGCGTCAAAGGTGAACGTAACCCTTAAGTTGCTGCACAACGGCACCGTGGCAATGACTGGTGGCCAGGATCCTGTGGGGCAGCCGAGCTTGGCTGGGCTGGTGGATATGGTGCGTGCCGAGAATCCAGGCAGAATTATTGTGACCAGTGACGATGTGCAACGCACCCGGAAGATACTGCGCGGTTCCGGGGTACAGGTTCGCCCACGCGAGGAACTGACATCGGTGCAAAAGGAACTCACGGCGCAAAAGGGCGTATCGGTGCTGATCCACGATCAGGAATGTGCCGCGGAAAAGCGCCGTGCCAGAAATCGCAATAAGCGCCGCCGACCAACTGAGAAGATTGTGATCAATGAACGCATCTGCGAGGGCTGTGGTGACTGTGGAGAGAAGTCTGGCTGCCTTTCCCTCCAGCCTGTGGACACACAGTTTGGCCGCAAGACCCGCGTTGACCAGACAAGCTGCAACGTCGACCGCTCGTGCCTGACCGGCGATTGCCCAGCATTTACCACTGTCGTGTCGGAAGAGCGGCCACGTGACGTGCCGCGTGTTGACGCCACCGATCTCGAACCGGCCCCGGCCTGTGACCTCGATGCGAAGCATCCGTGGAATGTACGCATCTCGGGTGTCGGTGGCACAGGAGTTATGACGGCATCTGCGGTGATCGCCACTGCGGCTCACCTCGATGGTCTCGCAGTACGTGGTACGGACATGACCGGACTGGCACAAAAGGGCGGGTCGGTAGTCTCCGATTTGCGTATCTCTAGGACCATCGGCCAGCACACCGGAACGGTGTCGCGCGGTAGTGCAGATCTGTTGATCGCCCTCGATGGAGTGACAGGTGCGGAGGATCCGAGCACCTCGGTGCTCAATGCGGCGCGGACAATCGCGGTGCTTTCGGATTCGACGACTCCGACTGGTCAGATGTGCACGGACGTCACCGCTTCTCGTCCCAACGGGGTGCAGATTGCGGGTGCGTTGGGTCACGCGGCAAGGCGGGCGATTATCACCGACGCAATCCGTGTTTCTACGAAGCTTTTCGGTGAGTCCACATTCCAAATCATGCTGCTAGTCGGTGCCGCAGTGCAGGCGGGTGCTCTGCCGGTGACGCCGGAGTCGATAGAGCAAGCACTGCGAATCAATGGCAAAAAAGCGGAGATGAATATCCAGGCGTTTCGCCGGGGCCGCCAGCTGGTGAGCCGTCCCGAAGCGCTGATCGAGCTGTTGAGCAAAGAACCAGACTACGCCCAGCACATGGAGGTTACTCCCCTGGCGCGTACTCGCGCGAAGATGGAGCGCCTACTGGAGGCCAGCTTGGTGGAACAAGTCGGCGTATACGTCGACGAAATGGGTCGCTGGGGTACGCCGGAGGATGCCGAAAGCTACCTGGCTGACGTACGTGCCGTGTATGCCCATGAGCGACGGGTGAATCCAGATGGCCCGGCCGAGCTCACCCGTAACTTCGCCGCGGGGCTGCACAAGCTCTCGGCTTATAAGGATGAATACGAGGTCGCTCGTCTTGCACTGGATCCCGGCTTCGCCGCTGCACAGGGAAATGCGGAGGTCACTGTCCAATTCCAGCCGCCTCTGCTGCGGGCACTGGGGTTGAATCGGAAGATTGGCCTAGGTCCACGCATGCGTCCGGTTCTACGGGCCCTAGCCAAGGCCAAGCGTCTCCGTGGTACTCGCCTGGATATCTTCGGCTATGCGGAGGTGCGCAAGCTTGAACGCGAGCTGGTGCAGGTATACCGCGATGAAATCCTGCGACGTGCACGTGAACTGCAGACTGCAGAGCAGGTAGCTCCACTGGCTGAACTGGCAGCAGCGGCCGATGGAGTGCGGGGATTCGAGCAGAAGAAGATCGACAGTGCCAACGAGTTGCTGGATAAGTTGGCACGAAATGGCGTCAAATAATAGTAAATAGACTAAGCGGTCTGTAATAGTCGCGTTTGTGACTTTTGTACTGCTTTGCCCCCGCAGCGGCGCCGAGGTGCTCGCGGCGGAATACGCCGACTTCCTGAGCTACAGTGGCCTCACTCCAGCTGAGCTGGAACAAAGGCCGCTGGACAATCCCGGAGCCGATCTGGGCAGCTTCGACGGCGTGGAGGGAGTATTCATCGGCGGCTCGCCTTTTACGATCACCCGCCCAGTCGACGTGGACTGGCAGGAGACCATTTCCCAGAAGCTCGTCGACTTCATCACTATCGAGTCGGAACGGCAGCGCTTCGGAATCTTCTCCACGTGCTACGGCACCTCGATGTTGGCGCATTATCTCGATGGTGAGGTCAATAGTGCGTACTCCGAATCGGCCGGCACTAGCGAGGTTTCACTTACCGACGCCGGACGCATCGACCCGATCACTGGTGGCCTCCCCCAGCGTTTCACCGCGCTGACGGGGCACAAAGATTCCGTGGCCGAGGTGCCAAGTGAAGCTACTTTGCTAGCCACCGGCGAGACCTGCCCCGTGCAGATCTATCGCTATCGTGACAACGTGTGGACTAGCCAATTCCACCCCGAAATGGATGCTGCGGGCATCACACGTCGCCTGAGTTTTTATGAGGACGAGGGCTACTGCGACCCAGCCGAGATCGCAGAAACCTACGCCCACTTTGAAGGGCAGGACACAGCCGCGGCGAACTCGCTACTGCGGCGCTTTGTGGAGTATTCCCGCAGCTCACTGGGTATGGTGGGTTAAGCCAGTTCGACGATCTCCATGTAATCATCGTTCCATAGATCTTCCACACCATCTGGCAAAACGATGACTCGCTCCGGCTCCAGAGCCTTTACCGCGCCTGGGTCATGTGTCACCAGCACGACAGCGCCGGTGTAGGTGCGCAACGCATCGAGAACCTGCTCACGGGACTGCGGATCCAAGTTATTCGTCGGCTCGTCCAGCAGCAGCACATTGGCTCGAGAGCTCACGAGGGTGGCCAGTGCTAGGCGCGTCTTTTCGCCACCTGACAGAGTGCCAGCAGGCTGATCAAGCTGTTCGCCAGAGAACATAAAGGCGCCCAGCAGGCCGCGAAGATCTTGCTCGCCGGCATCGGGACAGGCTTCGATGGCATTGGCCCACACTGACTTATCCGGATCGATCGTGTCGTGTTCCTGGGCAAAGTAGCCGACCTTTAGGCCATGACCGGAGACAATGCCACCCTCGCCGTCGGTGCGTTCGACCCCGGCCAGAAGCTTGAGCAGTGTGGTCTTACCGGCGCCATTGAAGCCCAGCACGACCACGCGCGAGCCCTTGTCAATTGCCAAATCCACTCCGGCAAAGACCTCCAGCGAGCCATACATCTTGGTCAGCCCCTTGGCGAACATGGGGGTTTTGCCACAGGGGGCCGGCTCCGGGAAGCTGATATTGGCTACGCGGTCCTCCACGCGCACCTCATCGAGGCTGCCCAGCATTTTCTCCGCGCGGGCGGCCATCTGCTTGGCAGCCTTCGCCTTGGTAGCCTTTGCGCCAAGCTTGTCGGCCTGCTGCTTCAGTGCGCTGGCCTTCTTCTCGGCATTGACCTTCTCGCGGCGGCGACGCGCCTCATCGGTGGCGCGGGCATCTTTGTACTTCGACCAGCCCATGTTGTACACATCGGCTTCACCCCGTACCGCGTCAAGGAACCAGATCTTGTTGCAAACATCCTCCAACAGTTCCACATCGTGGCTGATCATGATCAGACCACCTTCGTGTTTGGAAAGGAAGCTGCGCAGCCAGGTAATGGAATCGGCATCCAGGTGGTTAGTCGGCTCGTCAAGCAGCAATGTTGTCTGAGAGCGTCCGGATCCGGCGGTGGCTGCAAAGAGGATCTGTGCGAGCTCCACGCGGCGGCGCTGGCCGCCCGAAAGGGTCTTGAGCTGCTGGTCAAGAATGCGACTTGGCAGGCCAAGAGAGTCGCAAATCTGTGCGGCCTCGCTGTCGGCCTCATAGCCACCGAGGGAGTGATATTTCTCCTCCAAACGGCTGTACTTTAGAATCGCCGCATCCCGCTGACTAGCCGATTCGCTCGTCTCCATGATCTCCTGCTGACGCTCCATGGATTGGCGAATACGGTCGAGGCCGCGGGCGGAAAGCACGCGATCGCGCGCGGTCTGCTCAATATCTCCCTCTTTTGAATCCTGTGGAAGATAGCCCATCTCGCCGCTGCGAGTGACAGAGCCGCCGTAGGGTTCGCCTTCGCCAGCTAGGATGCGCATCGTAGTAGTCTTGCCCGCGCCGTTGCGTCCGACCAGGCCGATGCGGTCGCCAGGCTGTACGCGTAGGTGCTGCCCGGGGGCGTTCAGCAGAGTTCGGGCCCCCACCCGAACCTCGAGGTCATTAGTAACAATCACAAGGAAGAAGCCTATCAGTCATCCCCGCCGACGACCCTCCCCACCCCATTAACACTGGCGCTGCGTTACTCGGGATCCCCACAGCCCCCGAGTCGCTGGCCTGTCTGTCGTCGACGGGGCCTGTATTTCATTCCCCCATTCTTCATTGCCCCACTTTAACGGTATGTTCGTACCGAGTAGGACAATGTTTATGTTAGAAACTGTGTTCAGGTTGCGCAGGCTAAGCGTTACATATCCTGCGGTACCTGTCCCCCAAACACTCAACCTAAACCTGAACTACGGCCACTTTAGTTTCTATTAGGTAGTTCTTATAGTTGTAGCTCTCTCGATAACCTAGCGGTGTGTCTTAGAACAATATAAGTAAACCACGGTGCTGTAAGTTCGGGGGTAAACCCAGTAATCTCCGCCACATTTCCACTTCCAGAAAGGAGTTTCTGTGGGTCGGCAGCTAGTGCTTAAAGGGTTCGGCCCCGCTGCGGCTTTGCTTGCTATACGAGCAGTTCAACGTGGGTTCTCAGTTGTTGCATACGATCCCTCTTTTACAGTGGGCAGCCCTACCCCATTTCCGGGTACCTACGGAGTGTTCACCCCACAAATCCCTTCTTGGGCAGACCCCCTATTTGGCCCGCCGACGCCATTAGGAATCGCTGCGGGATCGCCGCCGAGACAACGTGTGCTTGGCTTCACAAACCGCATGCTCGATCAAGAAGCTGTCGTCGAGGCGCTAGACAGGTATGGTGTGCAGATCATTCCAGAGGCACTCCCCGACGGCATGTCAGCCATTGATTGCACCGGTGCTCCGCGCACAGACGCTGCTCTGTGGCAGCTTGCGGTGGGGTGGTTTTTCCCCTTCGATAACTTTGACTTCGCTCCCACACACCCGAAAGCAAACGGAGTTCTCATGGATTGGGGCGTTCCCGATCTGAAAGATCCCTCAGCCCCGCCCAGCTTCTTCTATGCCCAACGCACAAGCGAGGGCTGGCTGTTTGAGGAAACGATCCTGGCGACGCACTGTAATGCAGATCCGGCCAGCCAGCAGGAATTATTCACGCTTCTGAGGGAACGGCTGGCTCAGCGGTGCTCATGGAAACGCCTCACCGAGGAACAGGTGATACGCGAAGAACAGGTGTCGATTCCAATGGGGACGCGGCGGCGTCACAAAGGAAAGAAATTCGGTGCCGCTGCAGGGTTCATTAACCCGGCAACGGGCTATTCGCTAGGCCATGCGTTAGAGGCAGTAGATGAATTCCTGGACGATCGACCGCTCGGCGGTTGGGCCGCCTACACATTGCGACAAATCGGTGGGGAGCTGACTGCGCGAGCTGATGGGGAAACCTTGAAGGACTTCTTCGGGCACTTCTTTGCTCTCGATACACGTCGGCAACTGGCGTACCTCACCGGACGGGATGGCCTAGCGGTGGCACGCACAATGTGGGCGCTGCGGAAGGGAGCGGGGCTGCGGCACAGATTCCTGCGACCGCTGTTTTGCCAACCGTGGTCGGTGGCACAAGCGGTGTGGGCTAGACGGTGAAACCGAGGAAGCGCAGCTGTTCGCGACCCTCTTCGTTAATCATGTGCGGGCCCCAAGCCGGGCTCCACACCCAATTGATCTGCAGGTCGGTAACCTCTTCGACGTTGCTCAGTACAGCATCGCGTGCCTGATCTTCCAGCACATCCTGCAGCGGGCAGGCCGGGGAGGTCAAGGTCATGTTCATCACAGCCTTCTTGTCCTCGATCCAGAGGTCGTAGACCAACCCCAGGTCAATAACGTTGATACCCAGCTCGGGATCGATAACGTCCAGCAGATGCTCTTCCACCTTCCCAGCAATGGCCATGTCTTCCGGGCTGCGCTCGGAGGGACCCTGCGGGGCCTTGTCCAACGGCGAGGGATCCATCTCCGGTGCGGTGGGCTCTGCAGCGTTTGCATTGTCAGTCATGGTAGGTTCCTTACTCTGCGTCGTGGGTTTCGGGGGCTACGCCGGCCTCAGTAGCGGCGGCCTCAAAGGCTTTCCAGCCGAGAAGAGCGCACTTCACTCGTGCCGGGTATTTTGATACGCCCGCGAAGGCGACACCGTCGCCGATGATGTCATCGTCGCCTTCGATCTTGCCGCGAGAAGTCACCATGCGCTCAAACTCGGCGAGCTTGGCGAAGGCCTCTTCGACCGGGCGGCCAACCAATTCCTCCGCCATAACGGACGTGGATGCCTGGCTGATGGAACAACCCACCGCATCATAGGAGATATCCTCCACGGTTTGGTTGTCCTCACTAAGATGCAGGCGCAGTGTCAACTCATCACCACACGACGTGTTGACATGGTGCACCTCAGATTCGAAAGGTTCGCGCAGGCCAGCGTGCTGCGGGTGCTTGTAGTGGTCCAGGATCACTTCCTGGTACATCTGTTCTAGTTTCATGTGACCGTGGATCCCCTTATGCGGTTCCGAAAAATTCCTGTGCCTTTGCGATGGCCGCAACTAGCGCGTCGACCTCCGAGAGGTCATTGTAAATGTAGAAGCTAGCGCGGGCAGTTGCCTGTACTCCCATGCACGTGTGCACCGGCCATGCGCAGTGGTGACCTACGCGAATACATACACCCTGGTCATCGACAACCTGGCCTAGGTCGTGCGGGTGAATGCCCTCGACGACAAAGCTCAGCGCACTACCACGATTCTGAGTGTCAGTGGGGCCGATAATGCGGAGGCCATCGATGGTCTGCAGCTGCTTGAGCGCGTAGGCGGTGATCTCAGCTTCGTGCTCTGTAACCTTGTCCATGCCAAGTTCATTGAGGTAGGCCACCGCTGCACCGAGTCCGACGACCTGTGAAGTCATTTGCGTTCCAGCTTCGAAACGCTGTGGAGCTTCGGTGAACGTGGTGCCTTCCATCGTCACCTTCTCCACCATCGAACCGCCGGTCAAGAAAGGCGGTAGCTGATCCATGTGCTGAGACTTGCCGTAGAGCACGCCGACGCCATTAGGTCCCAGCATCTTGTGGCCTGAGAATGCAGCGAAATCTACATCTAGCTCATGGAAATCCACGGGCATGTGCGGCACGGACTGGCATGCGTCCAATACAAAGATGGCATCCACAGCGCGGGCGCGTCGCACGGCCTCGGCCACGTCCAAAACAGCACCTGTGACATTGGACTGGTGCGTTAGCGCCACGACCTTGGTGCGTTCGCTGAGTTCAAGGCTATCCAGGTCAATTCGACCGTCTGAGGTGGCCGAGTACCACTTCAACGTAGCCCCGGTACGCTGGGCGAGTTCCTGCCACGGCACCAGGTTGGCATGGTGCTCCAGCTCAGAGACGACGATCTCATCGCCAGCGCTGACCTGCAGCTCTCCCGACCTTGGGTCGCCCAACATATACGCGACCTCATTCAATGCCTCTGTAGCATTCTTGGTAAACGCGATCTCGCGATCCTCTGCTCCAACGAAGGCCGCTATAGCCTCTCGCGCGGACTCGTATGCTTCTGTGGCCTCCTCCGCGATTTCGTAGGCACCACGGTGCACAGGGGCGTTGTGGGTGGTCAGGAATTCCCGTTCCGCATCGAGCACCTGCACAGGTCGCTGCGCGGTGGCGCCGGAATCCAGATAGACCAACTTCTTGCCATCGCGCACAGTGCGCGACAGGATCGGGAAGTCGCTGCGGATCTTCGCGGTGTCCAGGGAACCGTTTGAACTCACAAGTTCACACTTTCTGCCAGGTCAAGCTTGGCCGAGCAAGGTTGTAGGGAAAGAATAGGCGGGCGTGGCGAGGAGCGCGGAGGTGGAAGTCGTTATACGAACTTCTCGTAGCCCTCGGACTCCAGCTGCTGAGCCAGCTCCGGGCCACCGCTTTCCACGATGCGGCCCTTGGCAAACACGTGGACATACTCGGGCTTTACGTAGTTAAGGATGCGCTGGTAGTGGGTGATCATCAGCACGCCACCGTTCTCGCGCTCCTTGTAGCGGTTAATACCCTCGGAGACGACGCGCAGGGCGTCGACATCCAGGCCGGAGTCGGTCTCATCCAAGATGGCGAACTTCGGTTTCAGCAGACCCAGCTGGAGGATTTCGTGACGCTTCTTCTCACCACCGGAGAAGCCCTCGTTCACGGAGCGCTCAGAGAACGAAGGATCGATGGACAGCTCCTCCATTGCTGCGCGGGCTTCCTTCACCCACTCGCGGATCTTCGGAGCCTCACCGCGGACGGCTGTGGCGGAGGAACGTAGGAAGTTCGCCATGGATACGCCCGGTACCTCGGTCGGGTACTGCATCGCCAGGAACAGGCCAGCACGAGCGCGCTCGTCAACCTCCATGTCCAGCAGGTTCTCGCCATCGAGCAGCACCTCACCCTCGGTGATCTCGTAACGCGGGTGGCCGGCAATGGCATAGGACAAGGTGGACTTGCCGGAACCGTTCGGGCCCATGATGGCGTGGGTTTCACCGGAGTTGATGGTCAGGTTGACGCCGTGCAGGATCGGCTTCGGATCCTCGTTCTCGTCGGCCGGGACAACCTGCGCGTGCAGGTTCTTAATTTCCAAAGTGCTCATGGTGTGTAAAAGCTTTCTATGGGTTTTGGGAAGTAACTTCTTCGGTGGGGTTAAAGAACGGTGTGCTGGAGCTCTGCCTCGACCTTGTCCTCGAGCAGCTCCCGGATCTGTTCCTCCGGGATGCGCTTGATGACGTCGGTGAAGAAACCACGGACAATCAGCATTTTGGCGCTGGCCGGGTCAATACCGCGGGACTGTAGGTAGAACATGTGCTCGTCGTCGAAGCGACCCACCGTAGCAGCGTGGCCGGCGCCAACGATTTCACCCGTCTGGATCTCCAGGTTTGGCACTGCGTCGGCGCGGGCGCCGGAGGTCAGCAGCAGGTTGTTGTTCTTTTCGTAGGTGTCGGTACCGGTTGCATCCGGGCGGATCAATACGTCGCCGATCCATGCCGTGCGAGCCTCGCGGGCGTCCTTGCCCTTTTCCGGTTCGCCCTGCAAAGCACCCTTGTACAACACATTGGAGCGGCAGTTGCGGATAGAGTGATCCACCAACAGACGCTGCTCGAAATACTGGTTGGCATCGGCGAAGTACAGTCCCAGCAGTTCTGCGTCACCGCCGGTGTCCGTGTAACGCACGTGTGGAACAGAACGCACTACGTGACCACCGAAGGCTGCGTAGTAGTGGCGCACAACCGCATCGCGACCGACCTGAATATGGGAGTTCGACAGGTGTACAGCGTCGTCGTTCCAATCCTCGAAGACCACGGTGGTCAACTTCGCACCATCGCCAACAACAAACTCCACGTTGTCGGAGTGAGCACCGGAACCCTCATAACGGACGAACACCACTGCCTCGGCGTGCGACTCAAGCTCGACGACGAGGGTGCCGTAGGAGACCTCGTCCTCGCCGGGACCGTCGATGGTGACGG
Source organism: Corynebacterium sp. 22-2729 (assembly GCF_053479475.1). Lineage (NCBI taxonomy): Bacteria > Bacillati > Actinomycetota > Actinomycetes > Mycobacteriales > Corynebacteriaceae > Corynebacterium > Corynebacterium sp. 22-2729. The sequence goes on along the minus strand of NZ_JBRBCA010000004.1, from coordinate 101,005 downwards.
TTACCGGAGACTGCAATGCAGCATCCTTGGTAATGCGCAGGTAGTCGGCCTCCTGGGTGTTTTCCCAAGCCTGTGCCGCTGCACGATCCACGGGTGCGCCCGCGCGACCGAGACGCTCATCGCCTTGCTGGAGCTGTTCGATAGCCACGCTGGGGGCGTCGTTATCAGCCACATCGACCGCGACAGCGGCGCGCTTGCCAGCCTTAGCCTTCCCATCGTGTAGGCCGCGCAGTTCACGCAGCGGGGTGAAGCGCCAGTCCTCGTCCTTACCGTGCGGAACGGCGAAGTCCGCAGCCGAGAAAGAGGTGAAACGGTCGCCTTTGGTCTGGTGGCTCGTACCAGCCTTGACGGGCGTGATTGTCGCTTCGGTTTCGTTTAGTGGGGTGGTCATTTGGTTTAACCCACCGATCCTTCCATCTGCAGTTCGATAAGACGGTTGAGCTCCAGGGCATACTCCATGGGCAGCTCCTTGGCAATGGGCTCGACGAAGCCACGGACAATCATCGCCATAGCCTCCTCTTCCTCGATGCCGCGGGACATCAGGTAGAACAGCTGATCCTCGGAGACCTGGGAGACCGTGGCTTCGTGGCCGAGCGTGACATGGTCGTTGCGAATGTCGTTGTACGGATATGTATCCGAACGCGAAATGGAATCGACCAGCAACGCATCACACTCAACGTTCGACGCCGAGTGGTGGGCATCCTTGTTCACCTGCACCAGACCGCGGTAAGCGGCGCGGCCGCCAGCGCGGGCGACGGACTTCGACACGATGTTCGAGCTCGTGTGCGGAGCCATGTGCACCATCTTTGCACCCGTGTCCTGGAACTGTCCCTCGCCAGCGAAGGCCACGGAAAGAACCTCGCCCTTTGCATGCGGGCCGGTCATCCAAACCGCTGGGTACTTCATTGTGACCTTGGAGCCGATGTTGCCGTCGACCCACTCCATGGTGCCGCCCTCTTCGCACTTCGTGCGCTTAGTGACGAGATTGTAGACGTTGTTAGACCAGTTCTGGATCGTGGTGTAGCGGCAGCGGCCACCCTTCTTCACAATGATCTCCACGACGGCAGAGTGCAGCGAGTCGGTCTTGTAAATCGGAGCGGTACAACCCTCGACGTAGTGGACATAAGCGTCCTCGTCGACGATGATCAGGGTGCGCTCGAACTGGCCCATGTTCTCGGTGTTAATACGGAAATAAGCCTGCAGCGGAATATCTACGTGTACGCCCTTCGGCACGTAGATAAAGGAACCACCGGACCACACTGCGGTGTTCAAAGCGGAGAACTTGTTGTCGCCGGCGGGGATGACGCTGCCGAAGTATTCCTCAAACAATTCCGGGTAGTCCCGCAGACCGGTATCCGTGTCAACGAAGATCACACCCTGGCTCTCGAGGTCCTCGCGAATCTGGTGGTAAACAACCTCCGATTCGTACTGCGCGGCCACGCCAGCCACGAGACGCTGCTTCTCAGCCTCCGGGATGCCCAGCTTGTCGTAGGTGTTCTTAATGTCCTCCGGCAGGTCATCCCAGGTCTGAGCTTGCTTCTCGGTGGAGCGAACAAAGTACTTAATGTTGTCGAAGTCGATATCGCTAAGATCCGCACCCCACGTCGGCAGCGGCTTCTTGTCGAAGATCTCCAGAGCCTTCAGGCGACGCTTCAGCATCCACTCCGGCTCATTCTTCTTTGCGGAAATATCGCGGACGACATCCTCATTAAGACCACGGCGGGCAGAGGCGCCGGCAGCATCGGAATCGTGCCAGCCATAGCCATACGCGCCGATGGAATCAATGATCTCTTCGTCTGTCTGGGGTTTGGTTTCAGGTGTTTGTGCAGCTTGAGTCATGGTTTAACTTTCCTTCTTGGGGGAAGGGGCAATGGTTCTAAGCGGAATATGAGTGGTGCAGACACCGTTTCCGTCGGCAATTGTTGCCAACGGTTGAGTGTGCTGACCCAGAAGCTCTGCGACCACTCGGTGCTCCGCCGCGCACAGTTCTGGGAACTCGTGAGCGACATCTTGGATCGGGCAGTGGTGACGGCAAATCTGGACGCCACCGCCTGCACTATCGACAGTGGCTGCATAGCCTCTCTCGGTGAGCACATCGGCAATGGCCTTAGCCCTTGCAGCCACATCTGCGTCGGCGTCCGGCACGTCCTTCAGTAGGTCATGCACACGCTGGGCGGCGAAATCCTCCACCGCCTCTTCCCCACCCGCAGAGCGGAGGGCACGCAGTGCCAGCAAGGCAAGAGTGTCGTAATCATGTCCAAACTCCGCCCGGCCTTCGTCGGTAAGCCGGAAAAGCTTGGCAGGCCGTCCACGTTGCCCGGAGCGAGGCGCTTCGACGACCTCGGCGAGGCCGTCTGACACGATGTTGTCTAAGTGACGCCTAACGCCGGCGGCGCTTAAGCCAAACGCCTCGCTAATGTCCGATGCGCTCACCGGACCGTGACGCAGCACGTGCAACAAAATGCGGTGCCGCGTGTCACGCTCTGTGGTTGGCTGCGATGAGCGTTCCTCAGATGTCCGTGCCACGCTATACCTCCTTCTGTCGCGAATAGTGTGCGTCGGTGCGATTAGTCTGTGCGATCAGTCAGTGCGACTAAACGACTAAAAATGTGCCTACATGATTAGACAACAAAAGTGTGTCGTAAATATTCCGTCTTGTCTACTAAGGTAACCCTGCCTTAGTTGCCACACATCGCTGTGACGTAGCTCAATTAGCTCTGTGGTGCTGGTCACGGCCATGGCTAAGGAGAATTTCCCACGACCTTCGGTAGAATTCCCACCTATGACTACCCCCACTTCGGACGCACCGGACACCCTGGCTAACTCCAGCGGTACCCGCTTCTTGCGACCGTGGCGGAGGTTCAGGGAACAATTGCCTCAACTTGGCCTCGCGGGATCGCGCTCGGCTCAGCTGCACTCTGAATCCGAGGGCGACAACGCTCCGGAAAGCTCTGTACAGCTCCAACCACTCAACCGTGCCCTGTCCATGAGGCTTTACGTCGCCGTCTTCTTGGGCGCCCTGGGCACGATGCTGATCACCGTCGGAGGGCTTGGCGCCGGCGCGTTTCCCGTGGTTCACAATCCCTATTGGGATTTCCCAGGTGTGAACACTTTGGCGAGAATGCTGCACTCCACCACCGTCATGGTTTTCGTAGGCATCGGGTTCCTGGTCTACGGCTGGCTCTTACTGCTGCGTTTCGCTGTCTCCACCCCCGGTAGGCCGAACCACCCGATTCCCGTCCGCACGTATTGGCGCACGTTCTTCGTGTGGGTCACCCCGTTGATGTTCACCCCGCCACTGTTTACTCAGGACATCTACTCCTACCTCGCACAAGGAGCCATCGCCGCCAAAGGCTGGGATCCTTACGGCGGAGGCCCGGTTGACTTGCTGGGAATTGACGATCCCCTGGCTCGCTCCGTGCCTTTGATGTGGGCACACTCCCCTGCGCCCTATGGGCCGGTCGCCCTGGGCTATGGAGAAGTGATCTCCATGCTCACAGGTAACTCGATCATTCTCGGCATCGTACTGCACCGCCTCGTGGCCATCTTGGGTCTTGCTCTGAGTGGTTGGGCACTCGTGCGTTTGGCGCGCCGCTGTGGCGTGTCCAGTGGTGCGGCGCTGTGGCTGGGCGTACTTAACCCACTGGCGATCCTCCACCTTATTGGCGGCATCCATAACGAGGCCGCGTTGATCGGCCTGCTCCTCGCTGGCATGGAATTGGTCTTGCGCGGGGTGGACAAGGAAGATCGCCCCCTTACTAGTCGTTGGATCCTCATCATCGGCGGATTCGTACTGATCACAATGGCTGGCATGGTGAAGGTCACCGCGCTGATCGGTTTGGGATTTGCCGGTGCAGCGCTGGCGCGTTGGTTTGGCGGTCGCCTTGTCGATCTGTGCACCGCCGCCGCGGTTGCTGTGGCGGTCTCCGCGACGGCCGCAGTGGTGATGTCTCTGCTCACTGGTGTGGGCTTTGGCTGGATCACCTCCCAAGGCGGAGCTGCAGAGATCATCTCCTGGATGTCCATCACCACCTCCCTCGGCCTAGCCTCAGGTGCGCTGGGCGGAGTCCTGGGGCTCGGAGATCACATTGACTCCTCCCTAGTTGTCTTCCGTACTTTGGGATTGCTAGTGGGCGGCTTTTGGGTGGTGCGTATGCTCTGGGCCTCATTCCGCGGGCGTATTCACCCCGTGGGCGGTTTGGGAGTGGCCACCCTCATCTTGGTGCTCTTCTTCCCCGTCGTACACCCCTGGTACCTCCTATGGGCGATTCTCCCGCTTGCGGCCTGGGCAAATCGCCGGGCGTTCCACCTCACCGCCATTATCTACTCAGTGGTCTTTAGCTTCTTTATCCTGCCCCGGGGTTTATCGCTTCCGACCTCAACCGTCATTTACATCTACCTGATGAGCCTGGTGTTCTTCTTGGTAGTGGTGTCAATTATGAAGTGGCTGGCGGGTGGAAACGCAGACCTGGCGGAAGCCATGTCGATTCGCGACGGCACTTCTGACGAACAGTGGCGACGCTACGTAATACACCGCCAGCGGACTAGACTCTCTCTACATGACAACAGGACCTGATTCACAGGCACCCGGTAGCGAGCCCATACTGCAACTCCGCGATGTCGTCAAAACTTTTGGCGATCGCCACGCGGTCAACGGCCTCAGCTTCAATCTCGCTGCCGGCCAGGTGCTCGCACTACTCGGCCCCAACGGCGCCGGCAAGACCACGACCGTCGAGATGTGCGAGGGTTTTATTCAACCCACTGAAGGAAGTATTCGAGTCTTCGGTCTGGATCCGGCGCTTCACTCGGACGAGGTTCGCAGCCGCATCGGCGTGATGCTGCAAGGTGGCGGCGCTTATCCCGGTATCCGCGTGGGAGAGATGCTGCGTTTGGTGGCGTCATATTCAAAGAATCCCTTGGATCCGGAATGGTTGCTCCAGACCGTCGGCCTGAAGGGCCACGAGAAGACACCCTATAGGCGCCTTTCGGGTGGCCAACAACAACGACTCAGTCTCGCCTGTGCGCTGGTCGGTCGTCCGGAGCTGGTGTTCCTCGACGAACCCACGGCGGGGCTCGATGCACAGTCCCGACTGGCGGTGTGGGATCTCGTAGCTTCCCTGAAGCGTGACGGTGTGGCTGTCATCTTGACCACGCACCTGATGGATGAAGCCGAAGCACTGGCCGACCAGGTGGTCATTATCGACTCCGGACGGGTAGTTGCAGCAGGCACACCGGAGGAAATGACTTCACACAACGACCCGAATTCTACGGCTGCGTGGCTTTCCGTTCAGGTTGATTCCGACGCCCCACTCCCCGACGTCACCGCGGCCATTGCCAAGCACACACAAGCACAGTTGACAGTGGACGAAATCCGGCCCCGACATTTCAAGCTAGAGGCCCCGGAGTTTTCTCCGCAGACGATTGCCGACGTTGCCGCAGCATTCGCTGAGCTGGGAGTGATGATTAGCCAGCTGGTAGTTAACCGACAGTCGCTGGAGGACGTGTTCCTCTCTATCACCGGAAAGGACATTCGCTCATGAAAAGCACCAGCCGCTTCGAACCCGGTTTCTTCGCTCCGGCGCCGCAACAGGCCAAATCCTTTGACATTGTAAAGGCACAGGCCAAGATCGAATCCTTGCTATTCTTGCGCCACGGCGAGCAGCAACTGCTCTCTATGGTCATTCCGTTGGGACTGCTTATTGGTTTGACGCTGGTTCCCGGCGATGATGCATCCCACGCTGTGACCCGTATCTTCCCCATGGCGCTGGCGATTGCCCTCATGGGCGCCGGTTTCACCGGACAGGCCATCGCCGTAGCCTTCGACCGCCGCTATGGTGCCCTGAAGCGCATCGGCGCTGCAGGTGTGCCGACGTGGGCGCTGATCGCCGGGAAGGTAGTGGCCGTATGCATTGTGGTACTGCTGCAGGTTCTGGTTCTGTCTATCGCAGCTTTTGCCTTGGGCTGGCGCCCGGACATCGTTGGATTTCCAGCGGCGTTGCTGACCGCGGTGGTGGGCGTGGCAGCCTTCACAAGCCTGGGGCTGCTTCTGGGCGGCACTCTCAGCTCTGAACTGGTGCTGGCGCTGGGCAATACGATTTGGTTCGTATTATTGGGCGCAGCGGTGTACGCCACGATGACGACACCCGCCGGCGAGAGCGTCAACGGATTCCTTATGGCCGTCCCCTCGGTAGCTTTGATGGAGGGTTTTCACACGGCAGTCGAAACCGGGGGCTGCAACCTTGTTGCGCTGGCGAGCCTGCTGGCATGGGCGGTTGTAGGCACCGGCCTTGCTCTAAAATTCTTCCGCTTCACCATGGAGAGCGACTAGTACCTTTCTGGTTTAGGCAATTAGCCCCGCGACATGGGGTTACGTTAGTCTTAAGGCGTGCTAGAGACTATGAAACGACGCGCCACGGAGGAGAGTAATCCCTTCGTCAAGGCGCTGCTGAAGCTGTACGCATTCGTTTATGCAGCAGACCGCAAATTCGGTTTCCCCCGCCCCGTCACCGCGCCGACTATCCGCCGTCAGCGTCTATTTGCCATCATCCTGCTGGCTTGCCAGACGGGAATCACCTTCACTGGATCACTGGTGCGCGTGACAGGTTCCGGCCTGGGATGTGACACCTGGCCTCAGTGCCACCCAGGATCGCTGCTTCCCGTGCCGGGTTCGGCTCCGTGGATTCACCAACTGATTGAGTTCGGCAACCGAACGCTGACGTTCGTCCTGATCATCGCCTGCCTCATATGCTTCATTGCGGTAGTGCGAGCCGCGCGCCGCTCCTCAATCCTCCACCTGGCTTTCGTCCAGGGAATCGGCATTATCGCCCAGGCAGTAATTGGTGGAATCACCGTCCACATGGATCTCATGTGGTGGATGGTTGCGCTGCACTTCCTGCCGAGCATGCTGCTGGTATTCCTGGCCGCCAAACTAGTTGTGCGAATCGGCGAACCCGATGACGGCGAAATGCAGCCGCTGATGCCCCGACCGTTGCGCATCCTCACTGATGGCTCTGCGATTAGCTTGGCAGTGGTGCTTATGACCGGCACTTTGGTTACCAGCGCGGGTCCCCATGCTGGCGATGAGGCTATTTTGCCGGAGCACCGACTGCAGGTGCCTCTGATCGACATGGCACACATCCACGCTGGCTTTATGTACCTATACTTGGGGCTCACGATCGGCCTGTTGGCGGGCGTCTTTGCTCTGAATCTTGAGCGCCGCATCAAGACTGCTTCCTACTGGGTTATTGCCGCGATTATCGTACAGGCTGCCATTGGCATCATGCAGTACTGGTTGGGTGTGCCCCGCTGGTCCGTTCCGTTGCACGTCATCGGCTCCGGCCTCACTACCGCCGCCACCGGATTCCTGTGGGCACTGAAGTCCCGCTACAGCGGTGGCAACGCCAGCCACACGGGCACCACCACCGGGGATAGCCAGCGCCACGAGGCTGTCAACGCCAAAGACGGCTAATATACAGAGTCCAGGGTTATTGTCTAGCTGACAGCGACGAGGGGTCGAACCATGACTCAGCCGACGCGCATGCCGCGCACCACACTGAAGTTCAACTCGGGGGTCGATACTCCACTGGTGCCTGAACGGGGCGAACGCTACTACTCCACCCCCAACCCGATGCGGGATAACAGTGGGGCCTTTGAAGCAATAAAGGCAGCGGGTCCGCAGCCTTACGCTCGGGACCTGCCGGGTCGCATGATTATCTTCCTGGTCGTTGGGTTCTTCGGTGCCGTCTTCGCTGCTATTGGTCTCGTGCTGATTCTCAGCAAACTTCGCCGAGGGGTTGCAACGGCCGATAGTCTCCGTCTCACGGATACGGTCTTTTTCATCGTTGGAATAATCTTCGTCGTTGTCGCGGTCTACTCGATCTCCAGCGCCCTAGCACGACGCAGGCGAATCGTCACCGCCTGGAAGAATGGCTGGATCGACTACTACCCAGCGCTGGTTGGGCAGGTCTATCATTGCCGCACCGAAAGGCGAGAAAGCGAATCTTCAGGCTCAACGTTCTATTACTATTATCGGGCGCCTCTCCACGTGCTTTACCCTGATGGCTCGTTCCGGCAGATGCACTCCTTCGAGTTTGAGATGAAGCGCAAGCCCGACTGGTATCGCACCCGTTTTAATATGGCCTCATCGGCGGAAACCGCTGTCGTGGATGGTTTGAACAATAACGGCTGGGCGATCGTCGGTATCAGTCGTCGACCCGGGCAAACCCACGCGGAGCTCGATTCCGGGCTCACGAAGAAACAGTGCGAAGCCGTATTCAACCTCGCCGAACGCGATTGGCTCAGAACGGCTTGGTGATCCTAGCCGTGATCCTAGGTCGTGATCCTAACCGAGCACAGCCTCGGCGAGAGTCTGCCAGCCCAGCACGGCATCAACAGACAGAGCCACGAACAGTAGCGACAGGTAGTTGTTCGACAGGAAGAACAGCTGCATCGGCTTGACCGGGGTGCCGTTTTTCACGCCACGGTGCAGCAGATGCGCCTTGATAATGAACCAGGCGCCGGACAGCACAGCCGCTGCCAGGTAGATCCAGCTAGCGGCGGGAACCAGTAGCAGCGAAGTGACCACGGTCGCCCACGTGTAGGCAAGAATCTGGCGCGTAACCTCCAGCGGAGGTTTAACGACAGGCATCATGGGCACGCCCGCGGCTTCATAGTCCTCGCGGTAACGCATGCCAAGAGCCCAGGTATGCGGTGGCGTCCAAAAGAAAATAACCATGAACAAAATGAGCGCCTGGGCCCATGACAACCAGCCTGCGTGGAACGCCCCGCCGTTGTTATCGGTGATTACGGCCCAGCCAACTACGACGGGCATACAGCCGGCCGCGCCACCCCAGATGACGTTTTGCCAGGTACGGCGCTTCAACCACTTGGTGTAGACATAGACGTAAAACCAGTTCGTCAGCACGATGAACCCGGCGGCCAGCCACGAATGGCAGAGGAAGCCGAGCCACAGCACCGAGATAATGAGCAACACCCAGGCGAAGATGCGCGCTTCGCTGACGGAAACGGTCTGACGAGCCGTCGGACGGCGCCGGGTGCGACGCATCAGCTGATCTATGTCGTGATCGACGACGTTATTGAAGGTGTTAGCAGCCCCGGCTCCCATCCAGCCGCCGATAAGGGTCAGCAGGATAAGACCGAAGTTCACTTCGCCGCGTTGTGCCTGCAACATTGCAGGAATCGTGGCTACCAGCAATAGCTCAATGACCCTAGGTTTGGTCAGTGCTATGTATGCCTTGGCCGTCTCAGCGAATGTCTTCACCGGCTGCCTCGCCTCCAAGTTCAGGTCATGCAGTTCCACCTGCAGTCTATCCATTCCGCGTCTAACGCTACCCGAGCGTTTCATGCTGGCCGAACCGCGCCCTCGGAACAAGTGTCCGTGGCACTGAAAGCCTTGCTAATGCACGGGATTCAGGCGTGCATCTCTATATGGTCGGCTGGAGCGCCGATAAAGTTCCAACTTTCAGTAAAAAGGTTATGGCACACCCTGATACAAAATTGGCGCCCACCATCTGTGCCCACTAGCCACGGCGGTCGGCCGCGACCATTAGTATGTATGGGGTATTCAGCTTGATGAAGAAAGGCAACTGACAGTGACTCTCTCCCCAGAACAGCAGGCACTCACCGTGCGGAATTACCCAGCCGACTGGACGGAGACCGACACGCGCGCGGTCGACCTCGCCCGTGTGCTGGCTGCTGATGCCGTTGAAAAGTGCGGATCCGGTCACCCCGGTACGGCAATGAGCCTGGCACCGCTGGCTTACACCCTGTACCAGCGTGTGTTGCGACACGATCCGAAGGATGTTCACTGGGTAGGTAGGGATCGCTTTGTGCTGTCGGCGGGTCACTCGTCCCTGACGCAGTACATTCAGCTGTTTTTGGGTGGTTTCGGCCTGGAGCTAGAGGATCTGCAGGCGCTACGCACCTGGGGGTCCAAGACCCCAGGCCACCCGGAGGTTCATCACACCGACGGTGTGGAGATCACTACCGGCCCTCTTGGCCAGGGTCTGGCTTCCGCGGTGGGTATGGCTATGGCTTCCCGCCGTGAGCGCGCGCTATTCGACCCGGAGGCACCGGCGGGCGAGTCGCCTTTTGACCACTTCATCTACGTCATTGCTTCCGACGGCGACGTGCAGGAGGGCGTAACCTCTGAGGCTTCGTCGCTGGCCGGTACCCAGCAGCTGGGTAACCTCATTGTCTTCTGGGACGACAACGGCATTTCCATCGAAGACCAGACCCAGATCGCCTTCACCGAGGACGTCGTGGCCCGCTACGCCTCGTACGGCTGGCAGACCCTTGAGGTCACCGGTGAGGACGTCGAGGGCATTCTGGACGCTGTTGAGCGTGCGAAAGCGGACACAACTCGCCCGACCTTCGTCCGACTGAGCAGCGTTATTGCCTACCCGGCACCTACGAAGATGGACACCGGTGCATCCCACGGCGCAGCCCTGGGCGCAGAGGAAATCACCGGCATCAAGCAGGCGCTGGACTTCCCCGACGAGCCGTTCCCGGTAGAGGACAACGTAATCGCCCACACCCGCGGTCTGGTCGAGCGCGGCGCGGAGGCGCACAAGCAGTGGCAGGGTCTTTTCGACGCCTGGGCGGAGAAGAACCCGGAGAACAAGGCTCTGTTTGACCGTCTCTACTCCCGTGAACTTCCGACGGATTTCGATGCCGAGATTCCCAGCTGGGAGGCCGGCGAGTCCCTGGCCACACGTAAAGCCTCGGAGGCTACGCTACAGGCACTGGGCAAGACTCTGCCTGAGCTGTGGGGTGGCTCGGCCGACCTCGCTGGCTCCACAAACACCATCATCAAGGGCTCCCCGAGCTTCGGTCCGGAGGCCATCACCACCCGCAGCTTTACTACGGAACCCGGCGGACGGAACCTGCACTTCGGCATCCGCGAGCACGGCATGGTAGCCATCTTGAACGGCATTGCACTGCACGGGCCGACCCGTCCCTATGGCGCTACCTTCCTGCAGTTTTCTGACTACGCCCGTGGTGCCATTCGCCTGGGCGCGCTGATGAAGTCGGACGTCTATCACGTATGGACCCACGATTCCATCGGCTTGGGCGAGGATGGTCCGACCCACCAGCCGGTCGAGCACCTGGCCTCTCTGCGTGCTATCCCCCACCTGGCAGTAATTCGCCCAGCGGATGCTAACGAGGCCGCCGCTGGGTGGGTTGCCGCCTTGCGCGCCGAGGAATCGCCGAAGGCATTGATTCTGACGCGCCAGAACGTGCCTGTGCTGGAAGGCACGCAGGAAAAAGCTGCCGAAGGTGTGGCCCGCGGAGCCTATGTGCTGGTCGAGGAGTCCACTGACACCCCAGAAGTTATCTTGCTGGCTACGGGCTCTGAGGTACAGCTCGCCGTCGAAGCCGCCAAGGAGCTGGAGAACCAGGGCGTGGGCACTCGTGTTGTATCCATGCCAGTTATGGAGTGGTTCTTGGAGCAGGATGCTGAGTACCAGGAGCAGGTGCTTCCGAGCTCCGTCACCGCCCGTGTTTCCGTCGAGGCTGGCATTGCGATGCCGTGGCACCGTTTCGTAGGCCTCAACGGTCGTACGGTTTCCCTGGAACACTACGGTGCTTCCGCGGACTACCAGACTCTATACCGCGAGTTCGGCATTACCGCAGAGGCTGTCGTCGCAGCGGCTCACGATTCCATTGCCGCCAACAAGTAATTTCTGACCCCGTTTACCCCCGTTTACAAGGACTGATCCTTCACCTATGAGCACTCCCGCCAACATCGAAGCCCTTGCCGCCGCCGGTACCTCCGTGTGGTTGGATGACCTGTCCCGCGACCGCCTGCGCTCCGGTAACCTCGCCGAGGTAATCGAGAACAAGGGCGTAGTTGGTGTAACCACCAACCCGGCGATTTTTGCCAAAGCTATGTCCCAGGGAACCGCCTACGACGAACAGCTACGCGAGCTCGCTGCCGCGGGTACCCCAGCAGATAGCGCCGTGTTCGAAATGGCTGCGGACGATGTTGCGGATGCTTGCGATGTGTTCTTCCCCCTCTACGAACGCACGGAGGGATTCGATGGCCGCGTTTCTTTGGAGGTCGACCCGCGCCTAGCCAATGAGCGCGAGGCCACGGTTACCCAGGCCAAGGAACTGGCTGCCAAGGTCGGACGCGACAATCTTATGATTAAGATTCCCGCCACGGAGGAATGCCTTCCTGCGATCACTGAAGTCTTGGCTGAGGGAATCAGCGTCAACGTCACTTTGATTTTCTCTGTCTCCCGCTACATTCAGGTGATGGAAGCTTTCATTGAGGGCATTAACCGTGCTGCCGAAGAGGGCAAAGATCTCTCCAAGATTCACTCCGTGGCTAGCTTCTTTGTCTCCCGCGTGGATACCGAGATCGACAAGCGCTTAGATAGCATCGGCTCCGAAGCAGCCAAGCAGCTGAAGGGCAAGGCGGGCGTGGCCAATGCCCAACTGGCCTATGCTGCCTTCGAGGAGCAGCTGCTAAACAACCCCGAATGGCAGAAGCTGGCCGACAAGGGAGCTCGAGTACAGCGCCCACTGTGGGCGTCAACCTCAGTAAAGAACCCGGAGTACCCAGATACCTTGTACGTCACCGAGCTGGCCGGCCCGCACACCGTCAACACGATGCCAGAGAACACGCTGGACGCGACGATCGGCCATGGAGAAATCCGTGGCGATTCGCTGTCCGGAACTGCATCCCAGGCACATGTGGTTTTCGCCAGCCTGGACGAGGTCGGAGTGAATCTGGCCGAGGTGTGGGCCGTGCTAGAAGATGAAGGTGTGGAAAAGTTCGTAGCCTCGTGGAACGAACTTTTGGGCACCCTCGCAGAGCAGCTGAACGCAAAATAGCAACCCCCGACTACCCCACGTAACAGAGGACTTTAAACAAGTGCAACTACCTTTTTCCGCCGAGGAATGGCGCAATCCGCTGCGCGATGAATTGGACAAGCGCCTTCCCCGCATCGCCGGGCCCTGTGGCTTGGTGATTTTCGGCGTGACCGGTGACCTAGCACGCAAGAAGCTGCTGCCTGCTGTGTACGACCTTGCCAACCGTGGCCTGCTGCCGCCGGGTTTTAGTCTGATCGGTTACGGTCGTCGTGACTGGTCCAAGGAAGAGTTCGAAGAGCAGGTTCTGCAATCAGTCAAGGAGCGGGCGCGCACCCCGTGGCGCCAGAATGTCTGGGAGCGGCTGGCCGAAGGCATCTTCTTTGTCACTGGTGACTTCACCACGGACGCTGCTTTTGACGCCCTCGCGGAGAAAACCCGTGAGATCGATAACGAACGCGGCACTGCTGGCAACTGGGCTTATTATCTTTCGGTACCCCCGGACCACTTCCCCAGCGTATGCCACCAGCTAGAACGGTCGGGCTTGGCGAAGCCAGATCCGGAACTGGGCGAGCTGCACAATGGCTGGCGACGCGTGGTTATTGAGAAGCCATTCGGCCATGATGAGCAGTCCGCCCACGAGCTCAATGAGATCGTAAACAGCGTGTTCCCGGAATCCAGCGTGTTCCGTATCGACCACTACCTGGGCAAGGAGACAGTGCAGAACATCCTGGCGCTGCGCTTCGCCAACCAGCTTTTCGACCCGATGTTCAATGCGCATTACGTGGATCATGTGCAGATCACCATGGCTGAGGACATCGGTCTGGGAGGCCGTGCGGGTTACTACGACGGCATTGGTGCGGCCCGCGACGTGATCCAAAACCACCTGCTGCAGTTGTTGGCGCTGATTGCTATGGAAGAGCCGGTGACGTTCAACCCGTCCGAGTTGCAGGCAGAGAAGGTTAAGGTTCTCCGCGCCACGAGCCCAGTGGGTCCATTTGCGCAGACCACGGCCCGTGGACAATACACCTCCGGCTGGCAGGGTTCGATTCCGGTGAAGGGGCTGCGCCAGGAGGACGGCTTCGACCCGGAATCCACTACCGAAACGTATGCCGCCGCTACTTTCGAAATCGCTTCGCGCCGTTGGGCGGGTGTTCCCTTCTACCTGCGCACCGGCAAACGCCTGGGGCGCCGCGTGACGGAGATCGCCATTGTTTTCAAGGAAGCCCCTCACCTGCCATTTGGCCCCGGACAAACCACTGCCCAGGGTAACAACATGCTGGTCATCCGCGTGCAGCCCGAAGAGGGCGTGCTGGTGCGTTTCGGCTCCAAGGTCCCGGGATCGGCTATGGAGGTGCGCGATGTCAACATGGACTTCAGCTACTCCGAGGCCTTTACCGAAGAGTCGCCCGAAGCCTATGAACGTTTGATTTTGGATGCCCTATTGGACGAAGCCAGCCTCTTTCCCACCAACGAGGAAGTTGAGCTGTCCTGGAGAATCCTCGATCCGATCCTGGATTACTGGGCGCTGCATGGGCGCCCGGAGGACTACCCCGCCGGCACGTGGGGGCCAAAGGGCGCCGAAGAGATTCTGTCCCGGTCGGGACGGCAGTGGCGTCGTCCGTAGAAGCACCCTAGAAACCGCCAGACCCCTACTCGCACCGTCCCCACCCGCGTGAGGAGCGCGCACTTCAACGCCCATGATTATCGACTTACCGAACACCAAGACCAAAGACATTGAACACCGCATCCGTGCGCTGCGTGAGGAGCGCGGCGACGTTACAAGCGGCCGCGTCCTTACCCTGATCGTGGTAGCTAACGAGGAGGATGATCTCGATCGAATCATTAGCTCCACACATGACGCGTCCCGCGAGCACCCTGCACGTGTCATCGTGTTGGTGATGCACCGCAGCGAAGAGCCATTGCTGGATGCCCAGCTGCGCATCGGCGGAGATGCGGGTGCGTCAGAGATCATCATTATGCACCTGCACGGAGAGCTGTCGGCCAACCGCGCCTCGGTCGTGACTCCGTTGTTGCTGCCCGATACTCCGATTGTGGCCTGGTGGCCTGCGACCGGTCCGCGTAACCCGGCGGCCGATCCCATCGGCGCGCTGGCTACCCGCCGTATCACGGACTCTCTCACGGACGAGGACGAGGATGCCCTCTACCGCCGTCGCATGACGTATACCCGCGGCGATTCCGACATGGTGTGGAGCCGTATCACCCTATGGCGCGGACTATTGGCCTCTGCACTGGATCAGCCTCCGCACCATGCCATTGTTTCCGCAGAGGTCTGGGGGCCGAAGCACGATCCTTCCGTAGACATTGCCGCCGGATGGCTCGCCGAGCGTTTGGACGTTCCGGTGACCAGGCACGTCACGGTCGAAGGTCGGTTCAGTGAGGATGCGGACGGCGATCGACTGATTTCGATCGAAAAGGCGGTGCTGCATCGCCAGGTGGGTGCCATTGAGGTGGAGGTTATTGACGCCAACACGGTCTCGCTGACCGTCGGTGACCAGAATTCCATGGTCACCCTCGGCAGGCGTGCCCTTGCCGATTGCCTGGCCGAAGAGCTGCGCCACCTCGACCCGGATTATGCCTTTGGCCATGCGTTGCGTGGCCTGGTGCGGGTAAACAGGCCCGACCGAGGTCCACGGAATTCCCAGTTCCGCGGTGTTAAGACAACGGATGCACAGGAGGACAAGCTAGATCGCTGGACCTCCCGCGACGCCCGCGATACCTACAACAACTTCGACGGTCAGGAGTCTCTACGATGAAGCCCACACACGATCACAGCCACGACGCAGTTGTCAGTGAGAAGACCGGTATCGAGTTGCGACCCCGTGACAACAAGCAGGATCTCGCTACTGCCGCGGCCCGTGAGTTCATCAACACCGTAGCTGAACTGCAGCGTACCGGGGAAACAGTCACCGGTGATGGCATTGTCCGGGTGGTATTGACCGGCGGTGGCGCGGGCATTGCTACTCTTTCAGAGATTGCTGCACTGGATCACGCGGCAAAGCAGACGGCGGAGGACTTTCCTGTCACCCGGATCGACTGGTCACAGGTGTATGTCTTCTTCGGCGACGAGCGTTTCTTGCCCGCCGGCGACCCGGAGCGCAATGATAAACAAGCTTTTGACGCGTTGCTTCGACACGTGGACATTCCCTCTCTAAATGTGTTCCGCTTCCCCGCCCTGGCGGCAGGCGAGCAGGCGGATGGGCCAGCGCTGGATGCGGCGGCTGAGTTTTATGGGAAGACAGTAGATCAGGTCGCGCCGGAGGGCTTTGACATTCACCTGTTGGGCATGGGGCCAGAAGGGCATATCAACTCGCTATTCCCTCACACTGACGCGCTACTACATGCCGAAGGTTCTGTAGTGTCTGTCCGCGAATGCCCGAAGCCTCCGGCGGAGCGTATTAGCCTGACTATGCGGGCGGTGAACCGTTCCCGAGCAGTGTGGTTGCTGGTCTGTGGTGCGGAAAAGAAAGAGGCTGCGAGCCAGGTGTTTGACGGCGGTAATGGCGCCGAGTGGCCCGCAGCCTTGGCCTCGGGTACCGAGGCAACGCTGCTGTGGGTAGACAAGGAAGCTAACCCACTGCTTTAGATTGTTGCTTCTAGGGGGTTTAGGGGGCTGTGGGTTATCCCAGGCCGTAGTGCAGAACTAGGTTCAGTGCAATCAAAGAGATCAGCCAGATAACGGCGGTACCCACAGTCAGACGATCCAGGTTCTTCTCCGCCACGGTGGAACCGGACAGGTTGGACTGCATGCCGCCACCGAACAGGCTGGACAGGCCTCCACCCTTACCTTTGTGCAGCAAAACGGACAGGCCCATCAGCAAGCTGGTGACAACCAGGATGATCTGTAGCGTTAGGATCAATGCCCTACCCTCAACTCTTCTTCGTAATCGACTTACTAAACCTTTTGTTTAACACCACGAATTTACCCGCTGTGGCCCTGAAGTGACAACCCGCCACGCGGCAGAAGCCTAGCCGGAGTTGCGTAGCGCAGTGGCGAGGCCATTCATGGTCAGCTGAATCCCAGAACGTACGCTATCGGAATCATCACCGGCTCGGTAGCGACGCAGCAGCTCCACCTGCAACAGGTTCAAAGGCACCAGGTATGGGAAGCGGTTGCGCACCGAGCTCACCAGCTCCGGGTTATCTGCCAGCAGGGTGTCCCGTTCAGTGATCTGCAGGAACATCTCCACTGTCAGCTTGTACTCCTCCACGATCACACGGAAGATTCGCTCCGCTGCGTCCTTGTTCGCCACGAGCTCGGAGTAAAGCCGTGCAATCGACAGGTCGGCCTTTGACATCACCTGCGCCATATTGGATAACACCGAGGCGAAGAAAGGCCAACGCTTGTGCAGATCCCGCAGGTAGTTGAGGCGCGAGGTGGCGTCACCAGAGACAGAGGTACCGCCGTCGATCCAGCGCTTTAAGGCACTGCCGACGCCGAACCAACCAGGCAACATTACGCGGGACTGCGACCAGCTGAGTACCCAGGGGATGGCGCGCAGATCCGATACGGCGGTGGTTTGTTTGCGCGACGATGGGCGGGAACCGATGTTCAAACTGCCGATCTCTGTCAATGGCGTGGAGGTGGTGAAGTATTCGATAAAGCCCGGGTCTTCGTGCATAAGCGCGGAGTATGCCTTGCGCGATTCTTCGGCGACCTGGCGCATGGTGGCGAAGGCCTCCTCCGGATTGCCGAGATCGTCGACGGGCAGCAGGCTGGCCTCCAGTGTGGCGGCGACGAGAGCCTCCAGGTTTCGGGCGGCGTTCGCGGGATCGCCGTATTTAGCGGAGATAATCTCGCCCTGTTCAGTGATGCGTACGGCACCTTGCACAGCACCCTGCGGCTGCGCCAGGATCGCGTCGTAGGATGGACCGCCACCGCGACCGACGGTTCCACCGCGTCCGTGGAAGAGACGCAGGAATAGTCCTGCTTCGCGGGAGGCGGCCACAAGCTCCAGTTCGGCGTCGTACAGCGCCCAATTGGCAGCGAAGTAACCACCGTCCTTGTTGGAATCAGAGTAACCCAGCATGATCTCCTGGGTATCTCCGCGTTCCGCGACGTAGTTGCGGTAGAGCGGGAGCTTCCACAGCTCGCGCATGATGTCCGCACCCCCAGCGAGGTCGTCGATGGTCTCAAACAGCGGGATGATATCCACCGAACCCCGGGGGTGATCACCGTTTGCCTGGATAAGTCCCACTTCTTTCAGAAGGATCATCGGCTCGATAACGTCGGAAACAGACGATGCCATAGAGATGATGCAGTGCGGAACCACATCAGTTCCGAACTTCTTTGCTGCTTGTGCCGCTGCGCGGAAAATACCTAGCTCACGTTCAGTTTCCTCGGACCATTCGGCGCCCGGATCCGCTAGTGGACGTGGGCTGGCCAGCTCGCGCAGAAGCAATTTGATCTTGTTGTCTTCATCCAGCTCCGCGTAGTTCTCAGCGACACCGGCGCGGGCAAAGACCTCGGTCAGGACGTTCTCGAAGCTTTCCGAGTTCTGTCGCAGATCCAGTGCGTAGAGGTTAAAGCCGAAAGTTTCAACGGCCTCGCGCAGGTCAGCCAAGGTGTGGTCGGCCAGAAGATCGTCCATCGAGTGGCGTAGCGCAGCATCCACCGTATCGATGTCGGCCAGAAGCTCCTCTGGCCCCGCGTAGGGCTCGTGTCCCTTGTGAATGCCGCCGGAGACCACCGGCTCCCCGAGGGTTTGCTTGGCCGTCGCTGCCACGCGTCCGCGCATGCCGTGTAAGGCACGGCGGAAAGGCTCATCCACGCGGGAAGGAACGTCATTGTGGCCACGATCGGCTAGTTGCTCAAGCGCCTCGGTGGTGTCGATAAACCGCGACGACAGACTGAGCTCGTGCTCGAGCGCGTAAATGGTTTTCTGGTAGTGGTCGAAGACAGTGCGGGCGGCCGCGGTCGTGGCGATACTGACCGTTTCTGCAGTGACATAGGGGTTACCGTCGTGGTCGCCACCGATCCACGAACCGGGGCGCACGATGGCAGTATGGGGCACGGTATCTCCGTACTGCTCTTTCATATGCTCATTGACGCGACGGTTGATCGCCGGAATCTCGTTCAGCAGGCTGATGCCGTAGTAGCGCAATCCCACCTTGATCTCGTCCTCGATACGCGGACGCACGCTACGGATCAAGGAGGTCTGCCACAGTAGCGTCATGCGGCGGCGAATTACCAGCTCAATCTGCGTCAGTTGGCGAGCCGCGCGGACGGAGTCGGGGTTAAGTTTGAGTTCTTTGAGCACGCGTGCGCGCCGACGCATCATCTTCATGATGTCGGTTTGCACATCGAACACGGTCCGGCGGCGGGTCTCTGTTGGGTGCGCCGTGAGGACAGGCGCTACAAGGGCATTCGCCATAGTTTCGGCGACCTTCTCCCCCGGCACCTCCCGGTTGTGAAGTTCTTGCCACGTATACGCCAGGGTGGAGCGCGGGGCGGTATTGCCCCGATCCTCCTCAAGGTCACGAACCCGTTCGACATAGAGATCTTCCGCCAGATTCGCCATCAAAGCAAAGTGCGAAAATGCACGAATCACTGGCAGCGCCTTCTCCGTCGGCAGTGAGTTGAACTGCTCGGCCAGCTGATCAATCTGCATCTCTCCGTAGCGCAGGTCAAAAGCTGCACGCCGGGAGTTTTCGATGAGGTTGAAAGTGTACTCGCCCTCCTGCTCACGGATTACCTCTCCCAGGATCCGTCCCAGGTAACGGGTATCGTCTCGCACCGTGGGGCTGATCTCTGGGTGGGCGATTTCATCAGGAGCGACGGGAATGGCGGTGCCGCGGATCGTGTCGTTGCTCATTGTGTTAGGCTGTCGCCTTTGCTGCGGCCGCTGCCAGGCGTGCAAAGTCTTCGCCGTTTAGCGACGCCCCGCCGACGAGTCCGCCATCCACGTCTGGCTGGCTGACTAGCTCTCCGACGGAATCGGTTTTCACCGAACCACCGTAGAGAATGCGAATACCACCAGCGACCTCCTCGCCAGCTAGCTCGGCGACGAGCTCACGGATCGCGTGGCAGACTTCCTGTGCATCCTCGGCAGAGGCAACCTTGCCAGTGCCAATTGCCCAGACGGGTTCATATGCGATGACGGTCTTGGAAAGGTCCTCAGCGGACAGTCCCGCCAGGGAGGCCTTGGTTTGGTTCTTAACGAACTCGACATGCTCGCCCTTTTCACGGACATCCAGCTGTTCGCCCACGCAGACAATCGGCTGCAGTTCATTATCCAGTGCTGCGCGAGCCTTGGCTGCTACGGTTTCGTCGGTCTCTCCGTGGTACTGGCGACGCTCGGAGTGGCCAATGATGGCCCACGTGCAGCCCAGCTTCTTCAACATTGCGCCGGATACCTCACCGGTGTAAGCACCCGAAGTGTGCTGGGATACGTCTTGGCCACCGTAAGTAATCTCCAGCTTGTCTCCATCCACCAGAGTCTGAACGGAACGGATATCCGTGAACGGCGGGATAAAGGCCACATCCACGGACTCGTAGTACTCCTTCGGCAGTGCGAAGACGAACTTCTGCACGACCTGAATAGCCTCATAGTGGTTCAGGTTCATCTTCCAGTTGCCGGCGATAAGTGGCTTGCGTGCGGTCATTGTGTCAATGCCTCTCTACTGTGCTTACTGCTTAGTACTTCTGGAACGTACGGGGTGCGTTTAGCTTTCCAGGACGGAAACGCCGGGAAGTTCCTTGCCCTCCAGGAACTCCAGGGAGGCACCGCCGCCAGTGGAGATGTGGGAGAAACCTTCCTCTCCCAGGCCCAGGGTGCGAACAGCCGCGGCCGAGTCGCCACCGCCGACGACCGAGAATGCACCGCCGCCGGTGGCGTCGATAATTGCCTCGGCAACACCCCGCGTACCCGCCGCAAAGGCTGGGAACTCGAATACGCCCATCGGGCCGTTCCAGAACACGGTCTTGGACTTCGCCAGGATTTCGGAGAACAGCTGAACGGAGTCCGGGCCGATGTCCAGACCCATCCAACCTTCCGGGATGGAGTTCAGGTCGACGGTGCGGTGGTCGGCGTCTTTGTCGAAACGCTCGGCGACCTCTACATCGGTGGGCAGAACAATGACGTCACCGAAGCGTTCCAGCAGATCCTTGCAGGTGTCGATCATGTCGTCCTGCAGCAAAGAGCCGCCAACCGAGTAGCCCTGTGCCGCGAGGAAGGTGAAGCACATGCCACCGCCGATCAGGAGGTTATCCACGCGCGGTGCAAGTGCCTCGATGACGCCCAACTTGTCAGACACCTTGGAACCACCCAGTACAACGGCGTAGGGCTTTTCCGGGGTCTCCGACACGCGGCGGAGCACGTTCAGCTCGGCCTCGACAAGACCACCTGCGTAGTGCGGCAGCTTCTTGGCCACATCGTAGACGGAGGCCTGCTTGCGGTGAACCACGCCGAAGCCATCGGAGACAAAGGCACCATTGTCACCGGTGAGGGCAGCCAACTCGGCCGCGAATTCAGCGCGTTCTGCCTCGTCCTTAGAGGTCTCGCGGGCATCGAAGCGAACGTTCTCCAGCAGCAGGATGTCACCGTCGTCAAGGCCGTTGGCGCGCTCGTGAGCATCTTCGCCGGTGACGTCAGTGGCTAGCGGTACCCACTGGTCTAGGCGCTCAGCGAGAGCTTCCGCGACGGGAGCCAGGGAGAACTCCTCTTTGAACTCACCCTTGGGGCGACCCAAGTGGGCGGAGACAACGACGCGAGCTCCGGCTTCCAACAGAGCCTTCAACGTAGGTACGGAAGCATCGATACGACCCGGGTCGGTGATATTGCCGTCAGACAGCGGGACATTCAGGTCCGCACGAACCAGAACATGGCGTCCCTGGACGCCCTCGTTGATCAGGTCTTTAACGGTCTTGATGGCCATGGGAAGCTCCTTAAAAAGTTTCTATTTGGGTGGTTAATGAAGGTAGAGAGTGGGGGCTACATGAGAAAACGGGCCGGCTCGACCCCGCGACGCGCGACACGTGCGGCGATCGGAGCCGAACCCGTAATCCTTATAGCTTTGCGGACAAGGCCTAATTAGAGGCGCTCGCCGACGTAGGTTGCCAGGTCGACCAGACGGCAGGAGTAGCCCCACTCGTTGTCGTACCAGGAGACAACCTTGACCTGGTTGTCGATGACCTTGGTCAGGCCAGAGTCGAAAATAGAGGAGTGAGAATCACCCACGATGTCGGTGGAGACTAGCGGAGCGTCATCGGAGTACTTTGCAATCCCCTTCAGCTCATTCTCGGCTGCCTTCTTGAGTGCAGCGTTGACAGCCTCGACGGTGACCGGCTTCTCAGCTTCGAAAGTCAGGTCGGTCAGGGAGCCGGTGATAACCGGAACGCGCACTGCGTAGCCATCCAGCTTGCCCTTCAGCTGCGGCAGAACCAGGGAAACGGCCTTTGCAGCACCAGTGGAGGTCGGAACCAGGTTAACGGCTGCGGCGCGGGCGCGGCGCAGGTCCTTGTGCGGAGCGTCGTGCAGGCGCTGGTCGCCGGTGTAAGCGTGAACGGTGGTCATCAGGCCCTTGACGATGCCGAACTCCTCGTCGAGAGTCTTGGCCAGCGGAGCCAGGCAGTTGGTGGTGCAGGAGGCGTTGGAGATGATGTGGTGGTTCTCCGGGTCGTAGTCGGTGTGGTTTACACCAACGACGAAGGTAGCGTCCTCGTTCTTCGCCGGAGCGGAGATAATGACCTTCTTAGCGCCCGCGTCGATGTGTGCCTTGGCAGCCTCAGCATCGGTGAAGAAACCGGTGGACTCGATAACGATGTCCGCACCCAGCTCGCCCCAGTTCAGGTTCTTCGGGTCGCGCTCAGCAGAAACGGCGATGCGCTTGCCGTCGACGGTGATGGACTCGTCGTCGTACTCGATCTCAGCATCCAGGCGACCCATAACGGAGTCGTTCTTCAGCAGGACAGACAGCGTCTTGTTATCAGTCAGGTCGTTGATGCCCACAACCTCCAGGTCAGCGCCCTGGGAACGGATTGCGCGGAAGAAGTTACGGCCGATTCGGCCGAAACCGTTGATGCCAACACGGATAGTCATAAGTTGAACTCCTAAAAACTGCGTCTATTTTTCTTCGAGCTAGACGCCAAGGCCTACGGCTCAAAACTCCAAGCCCTCGACCCTCACGCCGACACCTCCGAGAGTACCTGCGCCTCCTAGGGTTCGCAGCGATTCTTATCCCATATGCGATGGGGGTATCCGTGCTGACTTCTACGGGGTTAGAAATCAATCAACGTCGTTGAACAACTCCGAGGTGACAGCGGAATGTGTGTCCGGTAATCCCAGTTCCTCGGCGCGTTTATCAGCCATTGAAAGCAGGCGTCGAATGCGACCTGCCACGGCATCCTTGGTCATCGGTGGCTCTGCAAGGCGACCGAGCTCCTCCAGTGAGGCTTCCTTATGTTCCACCCGCAACTGTCCGGCTTCGGCCAGGTGCTGGGGCACATCGTTTTCCAGGATCTCCAAGGCACGCTCCACGCGGGCGGCAGCGGCCACTGCGGCGCGGGCACTGCGGCGCAGATTCGCATCATCGAAGTTCGCCAGGCGGTTCGCTTTTGCCCGATTTTCGCGGTTCCGGCGCTGCTTCTCCCATATTTCGCGGGTCTCTTGAGCACCCATCAGCATGAGGAGCCGTCCGATGGAATCGCCGTCGCGAATCACGACGCGGTTGACTCCCCTGGCTTCCTTCGTCTTTGCAGTCACGTCAATACGGCGTGCGGCGCCGACCAGTGCCAGAGCGGCCTCATTCGACGGCGTCTGCACCTCCAGCGCGGACGAACGTCCCGGGTCCGTAATGTAGCCATGCGCCAGGAAAGCACCTCGCCAGGCGGCTACACATTGATCCTTGGTGCCGCCAATAATGAATCGCGGCAAGCCTCGTACTGGACGCCCTACGCGGTCGATCAACTCGGTGCGACGTGCCAGCTCCATGCCACCTTCAGTCCACCGCAGCACATGCCGAGGGCTGCGACGAAGATTGCCTGCACCGATAATCTGGTGCTCCGGTTCGATCTTGTAGAGCTGCTCCACCATGTCTGTGAGGCGACGAGCCGTATCTGCGGAGTCCACCTCGGACTCCACGACGATCTTCTTGCCCACCAGGTGCAAGGCAGCCGTGTACCGCAGCAGGCTGGCAACCTCCGCGGTCATCACATCATGGCGAGTCACCAGAACTCGATTTAGTTCTGCCTTCACATCGGCCGTCAGTGCCACGGACTGTCCTTCCTTCCCAACTTGCACACAGGGCACCCAATTATAGCCGAGCTAGCTATTCTCGCTCGGGCAGGTCGTGCACGCCGCCTGAAACCTCATGCAGAACCGCAGCGAGTTTGGTCGGATTGTGACGGTCGGTCCATCGCCCGCGGTTGTCGTCCTCCCGCACGTCGCGGTAGATCACTTTCGCGCCCAGTGCTGCCGCTGCCCTTTCGATATGACGCCGAGCGCTGGCCACGGGCATCGTCGACAGATCGACGATGACAACGTCAATCTTCAAGCTGGGGCAATGCTGTCGCACCATATGGATATGGTGTTCCAAGGACATCCCGGCGGTCTCCCCAGGTTCCGGAACCAAGTTCAAGACCAGCGCCTTTACCGCCTTAGTTTGGTTGAGAGCATCCACGATTCCGGGGACGAGAAGGTGCGGGATCACACTGGAAAACCAGGATCCCGGGCCCATGGAGACCAAATCGGCATTAAGAATCGCCTCGACGGCCTCCGGAGACGCTGGCGGATCCACGGGGTAGAGCTTCACTCGGCGCACCTCCCCCAGCGTGGATGCAACGGCAACCTGCCCGCGCACGGCGACAACCTCCCGTGGGTCTTCTTCCAGCCCGAGCACTTCGGCCTCCAGATCCAGCGGCTCGTTGCTCATCGGGATGACTCGCCCTTCGATGCCGAGGAGTCGACCAATCTCGTCCAGCGCCTTTAGCTCACTTCCCATAACCTGCGCCAGACCAGTGATAAGGAAATTGCCGAGTGCGTGGCCTTTGAGCGCGCCAGAACCGCCGAAGCGGTGTTGAATCACGTCTTCCCACATGCGTCCGCGCTCGTTATCGCGAGTGAGCGCCGCCAGCGCCATGCGCAGATCCCCTGGCGGTAGAGAACCCAACTCACGACGAATGCGTCCTGACGATCCTCCGTCGTCGGCCACCGTCACAATGGCGGCAACATAATCCGCGATGGTGCGCGCCGAACGCAGAGTATTGAAAAGGCCATGTCCGCCGCCCAGGCAAGCCATCCGCGCGATTGGTTTCGGGGAAGAGTTTTCGTTATGCGTCATGTTGCTTTTCACCCCTAACGTTCCAAGTCTCGGTGGGAAAGGTTTACGAGTACACCGTCTTTTGCCAGCCGGCGGGTTAGTTCCTCAGCGATCGCCACGCTGCGGTGGTGGCCACCAGTGCAGCCGATGGCTACGGATACGAAGAACTTGCCCTCTTTGCGGTATCCCGGCAGTACGGAGTGGATGAGTCCCACGGTGTGGTCGAGGAAATCTTCGGCCCCGGATTGAGACAGGACAAAGTCGGAGACGGGGGCGTCAATACCTCTAAAAGGGCGCAGCTGCGGATCCCAGTACGGGTTCGGCAGGAAACGAGCGTCCAGCAGTATGTCAATATCCTTGGGCGGTCCGTGCTTAAAGCCGAAACTCTGCAGATTAATGCGGACACTCGAGTGATCCGCAGCTGCGAAGAACTTCTCCAATTCACGGCGCAGATCGTGGATGCTCCGGTCGGTGGTATCCAAAACGATGTCAGCGCGTTCGCGGATGCTGGCGAGCATTTCGCGTTCACGGTCAATACCGTCCTGCAACGTGCCCTTTTGTTGCAGCGGGTGGGTGCGGCGCACAGCGTCAAAGCGCGCAATCAGTGCCTCATCCGTGGCATCCAAATACAGCACTGTAGGGCGACGGCCTCCGGTATGGAGATCGTGCAGGACACTGGTGAGGCTGCCGGCGAAATCGCGGGAGCGGACGTCGGTGACGATGGCCAACTTCTCGATGGGCGAATCCGGGGAGAAACTAAGCTCAACCATTCGCACGATGAGCTCGGGCGGAAGGTTGTCCGCGACGTACCACCCGAGCTCCTCCAGGGCTGCGGCGGTAGCTCGACGCCCTGCCCCAGACATGCCCGTGATCAATATCAAACTGGGCTCTTGCTGCGTTGATGCGCTCATACTTCCCGATCCTACCCAGCATTGAGGGCGTCGTGAATAAGTTGTGCCAACTTCGGCCCAAAGCCCGGAAGCGCGGCGATGTCCTCCACACTGGCCTGTTTCACCTTCGCCACGGAGCCGAACTCCTTAACCAGTTGCTTACGGCGCTTCGGCCCGAGTCCCGGGATGTCGTCCAATTTGCTGCGCCGCATGCGGGCACTGCGTTGTTGGCGGTGGAAATTGATGGCGAAACGGTGGGCTTCGTCGCGGAGATTCTGTACTAGGTATAGAGCTTGCGAGTTGCGGGGAACGATAATGGGATACTCCTCGCCAGGAACCCAGATTTCCTCCAGACGTTTAGCGATGCCTACGAGAGTTACGTCGTTGACTCCAAGCTCATCCAAGACCTTTTGGGCCGCATTCACCTGTGGAAGGCCACCATCCACAATGAATAGCTGGGGCGGGTAAGCGAACTTCTGCTTTGCCGTGTCCGTGTGTTCGAGGTCCGCCTCGCCGTCGAGCAGGTCTCCCCCGTCGTCGCCAGCGGGAACAGCGGATTTGTCCTGGTGATAGCGCTTGAAACGACGACGCACCACCTCCGCAATGGAAGCTACATCGTCGGAATGTCCATCACCGGCGGCCTCGCGGATCTTATAGCGGCGGTAATCGGCCTTCTTAGGCAGACCGTCTTCGAAAACCACCAAGCTGGCCACGACATCAGTGCCCTGGATATGCGAAATATCGGTGCATTCGATACGCAGCGGAGATTCGTCCATCCACAGTGCCTCCTGCAGCTCCTTCAAAGCTGCCGAACGTGCCGTAATGTCGCCCGCCCTCTTCAGCTTGTGCTGCGCCAACGCCTGGGTGGCGTTAGTTTCTGCAGTGGTCATCAGCGCCTTTTTGTCACCGCGCTGTGGCACCCTGATTTCCACATTGGAACCGCGCAGGCTTGTTAGCCATTCAGCCAAATCCGGGGCTTCTTCCGGCAAGACATGTACAAGAATTTCTCGTGGCACAGGCGTGACCTGCACATCACCCACCAGGTCGCCAAGATCCTGTGTGGACGCAGGGTTGATCGCACGGGCAAGTTCCCTATCCACCTCCGGTCCGGATGCGCCACCGACCTGAGTCTCTGTGGCCTTAGCCAGTTCTGCGGTCTCCCCGTAGAACTGGGTAATGAAGTCCGCAACGAGCCGCTCCTCGCTCAGATCCTCGCGCTCGACGACCCACCCCCGCTGGCCATGGATACGTCCCCCTCGGACGTGGAAAATCTGCACCGCCGCCTCCAACTCATCGGCGACGAAAGCGATGAGGTCGGCGTCGGTCTTATCGGAAAATACCACCGCTTGCCGCTCCATGGATTTTTGCATGGCCTGCAGTTGGTCGCGCAGCGCGGCTGCTCGCTCAAAGTCTAGGTTTTCGGCAGCCTCGTCCATCTCCTTGCGCACCCTACGCAGCACTGGTTCGGTGTTGCCAGCCAAGAAGCTGGAGAACTGGTCGACGAGCGCCCGGTGACCTTCGGGAGTGATCTTGTCCACGCACGGGGCACTGCATCGATCGATATAGCCGAGTAGACACGGCCTTCCCAAAGCTTCGTGACGCCTATACACCCCAGCTGAACACGTTCTAATAGGAAAGACACGCGTCAAAGACTCAAGTGTCTCACGGATCGCCCAGGCCTTGGGATAGGGACCAAAGTAACGCACGCCCTTGCGCCGGGGACCGCGGTACATAAATGCCCGCGGAATCTCTTCCTTAACGCTGATCGCCAGCATGGGATAGGTCTTATCGTCCCGGTACATGACGTTAAACCGGGGGTTAAAGCGCTTAATCCAGGTGTATTCGAGGTTCAGTGCCTCCAATTCACTGGAAACAACAGTCCATTGAACATGGCTCGCCGATTGCACCATGGCGCGGGTACGCGGGTGTAGCTGGCTGAGATCCTGGAAATAATTAGACAGACGGGCGCGTAGGTTCTTGGCCTTACCGACGTAGATGACGCGTTCGTCGGCGTCGCGAAAAGTGTAGACGCCAGGATCGGTGGGGATGCTCCCGGGCTCGGGGCGGTAAGAAACGCTGCTCAAAGTTACTCGTCAAATGGCATGTAGCGGTCTTCCAGCTGGCGAAAGTTCTCTACACGCTGCGCGATGAGCTGCTTATCGTAGATGTTAAGTGCCATCATGGGGACGAACTCAAAGTCCGGAAGTTCCAGGCGAGCCCACTTGGCCTCTTGGGGGAAGGACAATCCGTGGATGATTTCCCACGGATAGAACTGTCCGTTGACGATATTGCGAACTTCCACGCCTTGGCTATTTACCTTGACGTGCGGACGCAAGAGGGAGAGGGCAACGAAAGAGAAGACCAGTCCAATGCCGATGAATCCCCACTGATCGGCACGCGTTACCGTCACGCCAGTGTCTCCCACCGCCACGACGATGGCCATGAAAATATGCACAGCCATGACCACAACGACCAGGATCCACGCCAGCTTCTTCAAGAACGGCGAGGAAACCTCCAGCTCCCATTCATCCTTATCGCTCACGGAATTCCACCCTACTCTGTTGACACGGGGCAGCCCTAAACGCCCCGCTCGATCTGTCGCAGTACGAGAGCGGTATGAATCGCCGCAACCGCTGCGTCGCGCCCCTTGTTTTCCTTTGCATCCATGCCACCGGCACGGTCGATCGCCTGCTCATGGGTATCTACAGTAAGCACACCATTGCCAACGGGAGTGCCCGAGTCCAAGCCGGCGCGCGTAAGCCCGTAGGTCACTGCATCACAGACCACGCGGAAATGTTCGGTCTCACCCCGAATCACGCAACCGTTCGCCACCACGGCGTCAAAACGCTTACATGCCGCGGCGACCGCGACAGGCAGCTCGAGTGCCCCGGCGACCCGCCATTCGGTAACCTGCGCACCTGCTTCTTTTGCAGTAGAAATCGAGTGTTCGTGCAGCTGATCGGTAATGTCCGCATTCCACGATGCGCTGATCACTGCGACAGTCATGCCATAAGCAGAACCGGCCTTGATGTGGATATCGGCGACTCCGTTATGCGCCATGGTAGGGGCTCCTCCTTGGTACTTCGATATGAGCTTTTCAGTCCAGCGTATCGAGTTGGTGACCCATCCGGTCCCGTTTCGTGCGAAGGTAGACCACATTGTCTTCATTGGGGTGCAACTCCACCGGAATGCGGGTGGCGACGTTAACACCGTGGCTGGCGAGGTCGTGGATCTTGTCCGGGTTGTTGGAAATCAGAGCAACCGTGTCTACCTTCAGATCCTTGAGAATCTGAGCTGCCGCGCTGTACTCGCGGGCGTCTATTGGAAGCCCCTGCTCGAGATTAGCGTCCACGGTGTCCAGCCCCTCATCCTGCAGCACATACGCGCGGAGCTTCGGCAGTAGACCGATACCCCTACCCTCGTGACCGCGCAGGTAAATCAATACGCCACGCCCCTTCGACTCGATGTAGTCGAGCGCGGCAGAAAGCTGGTCACCGCAGTCGCAGCGGCGCGAACCGAAGATATCGCCGGTAAGGCACTCAGAATGCACCCGAACCGGGACGGGCTGCTCCCCTGCGGTAGAAAGATCGCCCTTGACTAGCGCGATATGCTCTGTGCCATCGATGATGTTGACATAGCCGATCGCCCGGAAGTCTCCGTGCTTGGTCGGCAGCCGCGTTTCCACTGCTCGCTCCAAGGTTTGGGTGTGGTGGCGGCGCCAGTGCTGCAGCTGCTCGATGCTGATGAGAGCCAGTCCGTGTGCGTCGGCGAAGCGTCGCAGCTCGGGCAGGCGGGCCATGGTGGTGGGATCTTCCTCTGAGACGATCTCACACAGCGCCCCTGCGGGAGCCAGGTTCGCCGCCCGTGCCAGATCCACCGCGGCCTCGGTGTGGCCCTGGCGTACCAGCACGCCTCCGCGCTTGGCGCGCAGCGGAACCACGTGGCCTGGGCGGTTGAAGGTCTCTGCGGTGGATGTAGGATCCGCCAACAGCCGCACTGTACGGGCTCGGTCGGTGGCGCTGATGCCGGTGTCCACGCCTTCGGCGGCGTCAACCGTTACCGTATAGGCGGTGCCACGGACGTCCTCGTTCCGGGCAACCATCGGCGGCAGACCTAGGCGGTCGCATTCGGCGCTATCCATGCCTACGCACACATAGCCGGAGCTATGGCGCACCATGAAGGCCATCAGTTCGGGAGTCGCTAGCTCGGCGGCGAAGATGAGGTCGCCCTCGTTTTCCCGGTTCTCGTCGTCGACGACCACTACGGCTTTACCCGAAGCGATGTCGGCGATGGCACGCTCCACGGAGTCCAGCTGAATATCCTGGTTTTCGCTTGTGCTCATCGTGATCTTGCCTCTCGCGTTAGTTTTGCTGGCCGTTGGTGTTCGCGCAATGCTGAGATAGTCGTTCGACGTACTTCGCAAGCACATCGCACTCCACGTTGACGCGGGATCCCGGCTGCAGATCACCCAACATAGTGTCGGCCAGTGTGGTGGGAATCAGGGAGACTTCGAACCAGTCTTCTTCATTTTTCCCTACTGTCGGCACCTCTGAGACCTCAGCAATGGTCAACGACGTGCCATTGATCGCTACCGAGCCCTTCTTGGCGAGGTAACGGGACAGCTCCGGCTGATCCAAACGGAAGCGGAAAACTTCCCAGTGCTCTGAGGGACGCCGCTCGATCAGCTGGGCAGTGCCGTCCACGTGTCCTTGCACGATATGCCCGCCAAAGCGCTGGCCGCTGGCCATCGCACTTTCGACATTCACCCGGTCGCCCACTGAGATGCTTCCCAGGGCACTGTAGTCCAGCGTCACCTGCATCACATCAGCTGTGAACTCTGCGGCCTTTTCGCCCGCGCCGAGCTCCGCGATAGTCAGGCACACGCCATTAATCGCGATGGAATCGCCTCGCTTGGCATCCTCCAGCACGCCGGGGACAGTGAAACGCATCCGCAGCGAGTCTCCCGCTGCGTCAATAGCGGCGACCCGTCCGACCTCCTCGATGATCCCGGTGAACATGCGCGCTCCTAACGTTTTATGTATGTGATTACATACACACTAGCCCACTGTGGGTTATTCCCAGTGTCAGGGGGTACGTCCGGGCGCCGTCATCGTCCAGCGAATATCCCCACCCAATACCTCCAGCTCACGTGGCACAAAGCGCAGGATATCTGCGATTGTCTGGCCGAGGTCGCCTCGCTGCGTGCTTAGCGACGCCACCCCTGCCCCCAACACTGCCGGTGCTGCGTAGTACTGCACTTCGTCCACTACCCCAGCGCCTATAAAAGCCGCAGCTACCTCTGCACCACCCTCCACCAGCAGCGTGCGCACATCGCGCTCCCAGAGGTCTGCAAGGGCAGCGTGTACATCACGAGTGCGCAAGTGGACAGCCTGTCCCGGAGCGTCAAAAATCCGTGTGTCGGTGGGAACGTCACGGGTTCCTAGTACCACTCGCAGGGGCTGGAGGTCCTCTGCAAAGGGCTTTCCTTGTGCATCACGTGCAGATAGGCGAGGGTTATCGGCGGCGACGGTACCAGTTCCGACAAGGATTGCATCACAACGGGTTCTGTCTTCGTGAGCAGCGACACGCGCAGCATCCCCGGTGATCCACTGGCTCGTTTTATCTATCGCAGCTACCCGTCCGTCCACCGTTGAGGCGATCTTGAGACAAACATGCGGACGCTGCTCAGCCATCGCGATAAGCCAGGGTTCCACGCTGTACATCTGGGTCCACGGAACCAGCGTCGCACCACCTGGGGCAGTTGGCTGTGGCAGATAAGGACCAAAAACCTCCACACCGGCCGCGCGCAGAGTCTCGGCGCCCCCAGTCGCAGTGGGGTTCGGGTCGGCGAAGAGAAAGTCAACGCGGCGAATACCCGCCTCAATCAGTGCCTGCGCACACGGACCCGTGCGGCCTGTGTGGTTACAGGGCTCCAAAGTCACAATCGCCCGGCCGCCGCGGGCGCGGTCGCCGGCCTCCTGCAGTGCCATCACTTCAGCGTGTGCTGCGCCAGGGCGTTGTGTATGGCCACGGCCTACCACTACCCCGGCAGAGTCTTCGATCACCGCACCGACCGGCGGGTTCGGGCTAGCTTTCTGGGCCGCCTGCCAACCGAGGCGGTGGGCGTCGGAAAACAGAGAAAGATCCATGTAGCTACTGGGCGCGAGCGCGGATCTCATCAACCGCCGCGGCGGGGTCTTCCTTGCCGAAGACACTGGAGCCGGCAACGTACACGTCCACGCCCGCGGCGGCGGACTCGGCAGCGGTCTCCGGCCCAATGCCTCCATCGATCTCGATGAGAGTATCTAGGCCCAATTCGTCGATACGGCTGCGCAGCGCGCGAACCTTGTCCAGTACCTCGGGCATAAACTTCTGGCCGCCGAAGCCCGGCTCCACACTCATCACCAGAACGAGGTCAAACTTGTCCAGATGATCCAAAAGTGGCTCCACCGGAGTATTCGGCTTGATCGAAATGCCCGCCGCCGTGCCGTGTCCGCGCAACTTGTCG
Source organism: Corynebacterium sp. 22-2729 (assembly GCF_053479475.1). NCBI lineage: Bacteria > Bacillati > Actinomycetota > Actinomycetes > Mycobacteriales > Corynebacteriaceae > Corynebacterium > Corynebacterium sp. 22-2729. The sequence continues at coordinate 68,491 of NZ_JBRBCA010000004.1, read as the reverse complement.
GCCAAGGCAATAGCTGCGTCGACATCCGCCACGGCTTCCAGGTGGAAGGTGACGGACTGGAAGTCATCGGCATAGTCTTCCGCCCACTTCTCCGGGTTCTCAATCATCAGGTGCACATCCAAGTGCTTGTCCGTGTGGGGAAGCAGCGACTTGGCCACTGGAAGACCGAAAGAAAGGTTAGGAACGAAGTGGTTATCCATCACGTCGATGTGCAACCAGTCTGCATTCGGTACTCGGCCGATCTCGCTGGCCAAGGCAGAGAAATCGGCGGCGAGGATCGAAGGGGCGATGAGCGGGGTGCGGGAAGTGCGGGGGTTCGGCATAGGAGCAAAAGCCTTTCTACTTGTCGGCGGGGCGGCTTGCCGGACGCAGCGCGGCGAAGAACATTGCGTCGGTGCCGTGGATATGGGGCCAGAGCTGAACAAAGGGCTTAGTCTGGGCGACGTTCGTGGCGGCCAGCTCAGGCAGGTACTCAGTAACGTCCAGAATCTCCGCACCGGTACGTGCCGCGACCGAGCGAACCACGTCCGTAGTCTCCTTAGGGTGCGGGGAGCACGTGGAGTAGATCAGCACCCCGCCCGGAGCCGTCGCAGCCAGGCCACTGGTCAGCAACTCGCGCTGGAGCGTGACAAGCGGCGGAATATCCTCTGGGGACTTCGTCCACCGAGCCTCAGGGCGGCGACGCAACGCACCGAGACCGGAACACGGGGCGTCGATCAGTACACGAGTAAAACCACCCTCCGGAATATTCAGGCTCTTGATCTCTTCCAACTTCCGCCCGTCGCCCACGTGCACCCGCACTGGCAACTCGCGGACAGTCTGCTCGATCAACGTGGCGCGGTGCTGGGCAATCTCCACCGCATCCACACTCGCCTGCTCGGACAGTGCAGCCGAGGCAATAAACGCAGTCTTACCGCCCGGCCCCGCGCAGAGATCCAGCCACCGGCCAGGCAATTCGGCAGCGACAGGTACGCGGGTAGTAGCCAGGGCAATTAACTGCGAACCTTCATCCTGTACGCTAGCCAGCCCCTCGCGCACCGGGGCGATGTCGCCGGGGGCGCCTTCATCCAAATAGACCGCGTAGGGAGAGAACCTGCCCTCGGTACCACCGGTGATCAGTGCCAACTCCTCGCCGCTAATCTGGCCGGGGCGGGCGGCCAGGTGCACAATCGGGCGCGCGTCATCGGCAGCCAGCGCATATTCGAGTTCGCTGCGCCCTTCTTCGGTAGTGGGATCCACTCCCAGGGACTCAGCGAATACCTGGGCAATCCATTCCGGGTGTGCATTGCGCAAGCTTATATCGGCCAGTTCATTACCTGGCGCCACTCGCTCGATCCATGTTTCGGGCTTCTTCCGGGTCAGCCCTCGCAGCACCCCGTTGACGAACCCGGATGCTTGGTCTGCGCCATGGGCTTTCACCAACTCCACCGATGTGTTGACGGCAGCGTGGTTCTCCACCCGTGTGCGCAGGATCTGGTAGGCGCCCAAGCGGAGGGCATCAAGGGCTACTGAGTCGATCTTTTCAATCGGGCGCCCAGCCGCGTCAGCGATGATTGCGTCCAATAGTCCGCGTGCGCGCAGGGTGCCATAGGTTAGCTCTGTGGCAAATGCGGCGTCGCGTCCCTTTAAACCTGCTTCCCGCAGCGCCTTGGGCAGCACCAAGTTGCCGAAAGCGTCGTCGACTGTGACAGCCCGTAATACGCCAAAGACGACGTCGCGTACCTTGTCCCCGGAGCCCTTTGCACGGCTTTTCCGCTGCCTATGTTCGGGACGGCGTTGCTGGTAGCCCGTAGCCTTTGCGGGTTTATGTTCGCCGCTGCGCGCCGATTCAGAACGCGCCCTGAAGCCTCCCATGTGCCTATTACTCCCCTGTTTCCGCTTCTGTGTTCCGGGCGCTGAAGGTCGGATGCTTCGCCAGCAACTCCTGCTGACCGCGCGCCCAGGCGGCCGCGTCCATCATCTTCTTCCCCGGCGGTTGGATCAGCGTGATCTCTAGCGCGCTGGTGCCCGTGCCTACGAAAACTTTTTTGTTCGACGCCGCAACATCACCTGCACCGAGTTCAGCAAGTTCTGACGCGTCCGTGGGTGAGGTAGGTAGCAGCATGCCGATCTTGAACCGTTGGTCGTCCAACAAAGTCCATGCACCAGGCGCCGGAGTGTGAGCACGGGCAGTGCGCTGAATGACTTCGGCGGGCTGCTTCCAATCGATTTGCGCATCAGCCGGGTGAATCTTCGGCGCGTGTGTAGCCGCCTCATCGTCCTGTGCGGACAGCTCAGCAGAGCCATCATCCATCTCGATGAGGGCATCGGCCAGTAGCTCGCGTCCGGCATAGGTCAGACTTGCCAGCAGGTCGTCTGCCGTATCTTCAATGGCGATCTTCTGGGTCAGTTGGGCGGCGACTGGGCCGGTGTCCAGCCCCTGTTCGATGCGGAAGATGGATGCTCCCGTGTACTCGTCGCCAGCGGCCAGCGCTGCTTGAACGGGCGCTGCACCGCGCCAGCGTGGCAGGAGTGAGTAGTGCAGGTTTACCCATCCATGCTCAAACACGTCGAGGAGGTCGGTAGGAATCAGGTTGCCATAGGCCACTACTGCTGTGGCAGACACACCGCGTTCGGCGAGGTTGGAAAGCACCGCGCGGGCCTCGTCACCGGATTCCGTACCGGCTTTGAGGCTGGGCCATTTGTAGGTGGGGATGGCGGCCTTTTCCGCAACTTCCGCGACCTTCGATGGGCGCAGGCTGCGGCCACGTCCCCGCTTGGCGTCGGGCTGGGTAACCACCGCAACGACCTCGATACGCTCATCGGCGATGAGGTGTTCTAGCGCCACGGCGGCGGGTTCCGGAGTGCCGGCAAAGACGATTTTCACTGTTTAAACCACTCCGATTCGCGAATTTGGCGCATGGCCTCACGGCGCTGGTCTGCCTCTAGGTGTTCGATGAAAAGCACGCCATCAAGATGGTCGGTTTCGTGTTGCACACAACGCGCCAGCAAGTCCGTAACCTCGCGGTCAATCTCCTCGCCATCGACGGTCGTACCACGCAAGCGCACTCGCTGGGCACGGGTGACGTCACCGCCGACGTCCGGGATGGAAAGGCAACCCTCGCCCCCGGTTTGCGTCTCCTCCCCCACGGCCTCCCAAGTCGGGTTGATCACATGTCCGCGATCCCCATCGCAGTCGAAGACGAAAATGCGGCGAGTGATACCCACCTGGTTGGCGGCCAGTCCCACGCCACCGAAGTGATCCATGGTCTCCAGCATGTCCTCGACCAGGCGACGCGTTCCCGCATCCTGAATAAGTTCTGATTTCACTGGGTCCGCCACGGTCTTAAGGACCGGGTCCCCAAAGTAGCGCATGTTCAGCACGGTCATGGTTATCAACACTAACCGATCCGCACAGGATCCATGACAACCCTCAGGGCGTCGGGTTGGGTTGAACGACTGCCCCGCTGGATTGTGCGTACCGATTGGGCGCTGCGCAACGCTTGCCCCAGCGCAATGTGCTGGTCGGCGGGAACCCGCACCAGCATGCGCCTGGCGGCCTGCCGAGCTTGCGGGTCGTGGCTATCAATTCCGGCGGGCAAACGCACTCCGGGTGGAAGCTCCACGGGGCCTAAGGTCTCCGCACCCGGGGGTAACTCCCAGTTGGATTCAAGTCCTTCAATCGCCGTACTGGTGCCGTCGACAGCAGCCACGGCAAAAGCTGGAGGGAAGGCAGCCTCGGCGCGGTGGGCAAGTTCAGCACGAGCTGCCCCAACCGGATCCCAGCGAATAAGCTGTTGAGCCGTGGGGAGGCTGGCCGCGCCGGCGAAGACAACCTTGCCGCCATTCGTTCGGGGCGCCACAAGTGATGCTGCTTCCATCCAATGCCGAAGCGCTGTCTCAGCCGCTCTTAGGTCTTGTCTGCCCAACAGAATCCACGGATCCACCAAAACTGCTGCGCCATAGAGGCCGTCTTCCACAGTGGGCTCGGCCCCCGGGGTGGCTACTACTATGCTCCCGCGACGCTTCACGCTGTCCACTACGTGCTTGCCACCGCTAGCGATGATTGGCACACCAGGAAAGGCCCGCCCCAACTCTTCCACGGTCCGGTCATGCCCTATGACAGACAAGCGCACGCTGTGGTTACCGCAACTTGGACAGGTGAATAGCCCCGCGGTTTGCCCACACCACCGGCAGCGCGGTGGAGCTGCATCCGCACTTGTCGGCAGTTCCAATGGCCCATTACAGTGTCTGCAGCGCGCGGGGGTACGACACTGTGCACAGGCCAACGCGGGTGCGTACCCGCGGCGCGGTACCTGCACCAGAGCGGGCAGGTCATTATCCAGGCATTCTCGTATAGCGGTAAAAGCCATGGAGGGGATTCTTGCCCCGGGCGCATGCAGCTCCCGTTCCGTCGCTCCGTCCGTCTCCCCTAATCCCCGGATCCATGGCATGGCCTCATGTAAGGAATCTCGGGTGGGCAACAGGGGATACACCAGTTTCCGATCCACCCACTGCTGTACTTCCGCCGACCTATGAACCCCAGCGATCAGCAGTCCCGCCCCGGTGTGCTGTGCATGCAGCGCCAGTGCTTCGCGCGCATGGATATACGGTGCACGCGGATCCACCAGATTATCGTCGGACTCACCTATCAGCACCATTAACCGGGGCTTGGGCATTGGCAGCAACGCCGCTGAGCGGGTACCGACCACCACCCGCGCTTGACCTGCCAGAACGGATAAGTAGCGGCGGTATCGTGCATTGGGGCCGACCTGGGCCGTCAGCTCCATTACCTGCGCCGGGTTCATATGCTCTTTTAAACCGGCTACCAGGCGATCGACCAAGCGTTGGTTGGGTGCCACCACCAAGACCCCACCGTCGGTGTTCCAGGCCACGGCAGCTGCAACGGCCGCGATGAGGGTGGGGATGTCGCGGCCTGGGGGCGTCAATAAACAAGCCCTGGCAGGTTTGCCCTCGACGAGCGCAGAAAGGAACGCCCCACCGTGAGGGTAAGGCGTAAGGGCCTCCTCCGCGGCCTGATAGGAGTCGGCGGAAGCCTGCTCGACGGACTGCAACTTCGCACCAAGGTTTTCCCATGCCGCGCCATCGGCGAACAAGCCCGCCTCTTCCGCTGAGGCATGCCGGGAGGGCACAACCGAACGCAGGATATCCGAACGCACCCCGGCATAGCGGTCCGCTAGAACGTTCACCAGCTCCCATAGGTGCTTCGGCAACACACGCAGGGGGCTAATCACTCGTTCCAGTGGTCGCAGCTCGCCGGGATGGTCACTCCGTCGGCGCCGTTCAATAACGAAGGCATCGACGAGTCGCCCGGAAAAGCGAACGCGAACGCGCACACCCGGTTGGGCGTGTGCATCCATGCTTTCCGGCACCGTGTAGTCGAAAAGCCGATCTAGGTGTGGCACGCCGAGTAACGGCAGGACTCGCGCGACGGGCTGTTCCACAGTGCTAATTGCTACCTGCTACGTGCTACTGAGCGGCCTCGACAGCCTTCTTCAGCGCAGCCACTCGGTCGGTGCGCTCCCACGGCAGGTCCAGGTCGGTCCGGCCAAAGTGGCCGTAAGCGCTGGTCTGGGCGTAAATCGGGCGCTTGAGGTCAAGCTCCTGAAGAATCGCAGCGGGGCGCAGATCGAATACCTGGCGGACGGCATCCTGAATGACCTCCACTGGAACGGTCTCGGTGCCGAAGGTCTCCACGTACAGGCCAACAGGCGTTGCGCGGCCGATAGCATAGGCCACCTGAACCTCCGCACGGTCAGCCAGCCCGGCAGCCACAATGTTCTTAGCCACCCAACGCATGGCATAAGCACCGGAGCGGTCGACCTTGCTTGGATCCTTTCCGGAAAACGCACCACCGCCGTGGCGAGCCATGCCGCCGTAGGTGTCGACGATGATCTTGCGGCCGGTCAGGCCTGCATCACCCATGGGGCCGCCCAGAACGAAGGACCCAGAGGGATTCACCAGCAGCGTGTAGTCTGTGTCGGCCAGGTTGCCGCTCAATCCTGCCTCGTCCAGCACATACTGAACAACGTGGGTGCGGATCTGCTCATGCAGCCACTCCTGTTCGATGCCGTCGTCGTGCTGAGTGGAAACCACGACCGTATCCAGGCGAACCGGGGTGCCTTCTGCGTCATAAGCGAAGGTCACCTGGGTCTTGCCATCGGGACGCAGATGCGGGACGATGCCCTTCTTGCGCACCTCGGTCAGGCGCCGCGATAGGCGGTGCGCCAGCGCGATCGGCAGTGGCATAAACTCCGGGGTTTCGTTGGTGGCATAGCCGAACATGAGGCCCTGGTCACCGGCGCCCAGGCGGTCGATTTCGTCCAGCTCTGCGCCGTCATCGTCGTTCTGGGAGCGGTGCTCCAAGGCGGTATCCACACCTTGCGCAATCTCCTGGGACTGTTCGCCGATTGCGATGCTTACGCCGCAGGTAGAGCCGTCAAAGCCCATATCGGAGCTGTTGAAGCCAATCTCCAGCAGAGTTTTGCGTACGAGTGCGGGAATCTCTACATAGGTGGTAGTGCGGATTTCGCCGACAACGTGAACCAGTCCAGTGGTCACGACGGTTTCGACGGCCACGCGTGCCTCTGGGTCCTTGGCAAGCAATGCGTCGAGGATCTTGTCGGAGATCGCGTCGCAGATCTTGTCAGGGTGCCCTTCGGTGACGGACTCGCTGCTAAATAGGCGCAAAGACACGTGGAATTTTTCCTTTTTTAGGTATCAGTTATTAAGGACTCTTAAGTCGATGGACACATACTAGACCAAGCTGTCTGTATTTGTCACGTAGTGGTTGCTTTAGTCTCGCATACAGCCTTCCAGATCGCGGCAGCGACCCTGGTCTTCGGACCAGGCGGCACCTCGATGACCTCTCCATTGGGGCGGAGGATCCAGCCCGCGCTATCCGGCTGGCCAAAAACCTTGCCCTCGCCCACGGCATTGCACATCAAAAGATCGCAGCCCTTCTTCTGTAGCTTTTTGCGAGCGAAGTCCAGCGGGCTACTGTTCTGGTCGCCGGTTTCTGCCGCGAAACCCACTATCTTTGTGGTGGACGCCACGTCTCCGCGCGCCCGTGCCTCAACCACACCAGCGAGGATGTCCGGGTTCTCGGTGAGCTGAATCGTCGACAGATCAGCGTCAGAGCCCTTCTTCATCTTCGATCCGGCCACCTCTGCTGGGCGGTAGTCAGCTACAGCTGCAGCCATGATGACCACGTCTGCGGTGGTGGCATGTTCCATTACCGCTTCTTGCATCTCACGAGCGGTCTTCACCCTAACAACCTCGGCTCCACTGGGCGTGGGCAAGTTCTCCGTCACCCCAGCCACGAGGGTAACTTTGGCTCCCCGCTGAGCCGCAACCTCTGCCAGCGCGTAGCCCTGTCGCCCAGACGAGGCATTACCCAGATAGCGCACGGGATCCAACGGCTCATGCGTACCACCGGCGCTAATGAGTACCCGCTTGCCTTCGAGATCACGGGTAAATGCATCTCGATCCGCCTGCACAGTAAGAGCCAACTGGCCAATCTGTTCCGGTTCCGGCAGCCGACCGGCGCCAGTGTCTGTGCCAGTAAGTCGCCCGTGGGCGGGATCCAGGACGGTAATCCCGTGCCGACGCAGCGTCGCCACATTATCTACAGTCGCCGGGTTCTCCCACATCTCCGTGTGCATTGCAGGAGCCAGCACCACGGGGCACGTCGCTACCAAACAACTTGCAGTCAGCAGATCATCGGCACGTCCATGAGCAATCCGAGCCATCAAATCCGCCGTTGCCGGAGCCACGACAATAAGATCAGCTTCTTGCCCGAGACGAACGTGCTGCACCTCATCCACCGCATCGAATACTTCAGTCGCCACCGGATGGCCCGACAGCGCTTCAAATGTGGAAGCGCCGACGAAGTTCAATGCCGATCGGGTCGGAATCACCCGCACATCATGGCCGCGTTCAGTGAAATAGCGCACCAAGTGAGCGGCCTTATACGCAGCAATGCCGCCCCCTACGCCGATAACGACGCGGAGCGGCTTGGTGTTGGTTAAAGCTGATGCAACGTTCACAACGAATCAGCCTAGCTGGTTTAACCCTCGGTGTGTTCCAACAGATCCCGGTTAATCTCGCGCAGAGCGATGGAAAGGGGCTTCTCGTGGACATCCGGGGTAACCAGAGGTCCGACGAACTCAAAGACGCCCTCGTCGACCGTCTGGAAGTAGTCGTTGATCTGACGTGCGCGCTTAGCTGCGAAGATGACCAAGGCGTACTTGGAAGACACCTTCGTGAGAAGCTCGTCGATGGGTGGGTTGGTGATGCCTACAGGAGGATCGAACACGCTGTCGTTCGCATTCACGTCCTGATTTTCCACGGTATGCACCTTCTTTGGTGGGTTGTAAACTGTATATTCTTTTAGTTCTTTATTGAGCACAGTGCTCGCAGCGTGCCGCTGCGGCTTCTATCGGAGAAAGCCGCTGATCGTCGCGACTGCTTGTTCCACGTCATCGTTGACCACCACATGGTCGAACTCCGACTGCGAGGCCATTTCGACTTTCGCAGTCTCCAAGCGACGTTCAATGACGTCCTGGGTTTCCGTACCGCGACCGGTCAGACGCTCTACGAGCACTTCCCAGGACGGCGGCGCAAGGAAAACCGTTTGTACCTCGGGTAGCATCTTCTTGACGTTACGAGCGCCTTCGAGGTCAACCTCGACGAGAACGGGGCGGGCTTGAGCCAACGCGTTCTCAATCGGCTCACGCGGCGTGCCGGATAGCTGCAGACCACCGTGGATCTCCGCCCACTCGAGCATCTTACCCGCCGCGATATTGTCCTCGAACTGCTCGCGGGTGACGTAGATGTAGTCCTCGCCATCGACTTCGCCCGGACGTGGGGCGCGGGTGGTCATGGACACACTGAAGAACAGATCCGGAACGTCCGAGCGCAGGCGACGAACGACTGTGGACTTCCCCACTGCCGAAGGTCCTGCGAGTACGACGATCCGGCCGCTATTCAGGTCCTGGCTCAAGATTATTCCTCGAAACCGAAGTGCTCCAGCAGGGCGCGACGCTGACGGTCGCCCAGGCCACGGATACGGCGGGTTTCGGCGATCTCCAGCTGCTCCATGATTTCCTTGGCCTTCACCTTGCCAACCTTCGGCAGGGAGACCAGCAGAGCGGAAACCTTCATCTTGCCCAGGGTCTCATCGGTTTCGGCGTCCTTCAGGACCTGCTTCAGGTCGGTGCCGCCACGCTTCAGCTTCTCGCGCAGTTCTGCGCGTGCCTTGCGTGCCTCGGCTGCCTTCTTCAGCGCCGCTGCGCGCTGCTCATCGGTCAACTGGGGAAGTGCCACGGGTGCCTCCGTTTAATATTCTCGTCTTTTGAATGGAAAGTTTTTCTGGTTGATAACCAGCATGCTATAGAGACCGAACGGTATTCCAAGCAACGCTGGATATTAAGTTGTCTCGGATAATTTTGCCAAGCTGACACACCGAGAATATGTTCTCGACTACTGTACACGGTTCAGGAAAGACACCTAAAAGTGCAACTGCGGTACCGCGACACTAGGTTTCAAACAATGCATGTCAGTGTAGCACCCGGAATCCTAGAAAGCAGCAAAAGCCCCTGCTAAAAGCCGGTTAAAGTCTCAAAGTGTGAGCTGTGTCGCCTGCTCTTTCACCGCTGCGCGGAGGTCGGCCACGTCGGGTCCGGCACGGAGCACACCGCGAGAGACATTTGGTGAGACTAATGACGCCGTCTCGTCTCCCCCGGCAATACGCTTCACATCGTCCATAGTTCCGCCCTGTGCACCTACCCCAGGCATCAGAACCATGCCGCCGACACGGTCCAAGCGGGGTGGATCAGCCAGGGTTGCGCCTACCACCACGCCCACGTTGCCAGCACCGGAATGCTGGGCATTTTCCTCGGCCACTCGATCCACAATGTGTTGCGCCAGGTTCACCTGCGTTCCATCAAACAGGGAACGCTGAACGCCACGGGCCTCCGGGTTAGAGGTTGCAGCCAGCACGATCACTCCCCTGCCATGTCGCTCGCCCAGGTAGAGAACAGGCCGCAGGGATTCAAACCCCAACCAGGGGGAAACGGTCACGGCGTCACTACACAAGGGCGACTCCGGGTCCAGCCATGCTCGGGCATAACCTGCCATAGTGGATCCAATGTCGCCACGCTTGGCGTCGGCAATCACCAAAACACCTGCGCGTCGTAACTGTGCAATTGACTCTTCCAGGACAGCTAGACCCGCAGAACCGAACTGTTCATAGAAGGCAACTTGAGGTTTTACGACACACGCAACATCCGCAAAAGCCTCGACGCACGTCTTACTGAAGGCCTCAAGCCCTTCGACAGTCGCTTTGAGTCCCCAAGCTTCCAAGATGCCGACGTGGGGATCCATGCCCACGCAAAGCTGCCCATAGGTCTTAGAGCGCTCAAGGAACCGCTGCCCAAAGGTCAGGCTTGGGCCTTCGCTCGCGCTCACGAGTGATCGACCTCCTGAATGGCGCGGACGGTCGGCTCAGCACCCTGTAGTGCTTCAATGCCCTGTACTGCGGCCACGGCGCCTTGGACGGTGGTGACGCACGGTACGCCCATGTTCACCGCGGCGGAACGGATATCGTAACCGTCGTGACGCGCCCCGGCGGAACCTGCAGGCGTGTTCAGGATGAGGTCGACATCGCCATCCTTGATCCAGTCCCCCACGGTGCGCATCGGCTTGCCGTCCGTGTCTACAAGCGGTGTGTTGTCCGCTGCCGCGCGGCGCTCATCCGAAATCTTGGCCACAACTTCGCACTCCACACCGTTGCGACGGAGCATAGCGGCAGTGCCCTGGGTGGCCAGGATCTTGAATCCAAGGGAGTACAGGCGTTGAATCGGCAGGATCAAGGTGCGTTTGTCGCGATTGGCTACCGACACGAAGACGGTACCCTCGGTCGGCAGATCACCTGTGGCCTCTTGAGTCTTTGCGAATGCAGAGCCAAAATCATCGTCCAGGCCCATGACCTCGCCGGTGGATTTCATCTCCGGGCTCAGCAGAGAGTCCAGTACGTGGCCCTCCGGGCTACGGAAGCGGTTGAACGGCATGACGGCTTCCTTCACGGCAATCGGGTGTCCCTGCGGCAGCGATCCGCCGTCGCGATCTCGTGGCAGAATGCCTTCTTCGATCAGATCCGAAATGCTGGTGCCGAGCATGATGCGTGCGGCAGCCTTAGACAGCTGCACACCCGTAGCCTTCGATACGAAAGGTACGGTGCGGGAAGCGCGGGGGTTTGCCTCGATGACGTAGAGCACGTCGTCCTTCAAAGCGAATTGGACATTCATCAGCCCCTTCACACCAATGCCATAGGCCAGCGCAGTGGTGGCCTTGCGGACCTTCTCAATGTCCTCTGCGCCCAGCGTCATCGGCGGAATTGCGCAGGCGGAGTCGCCGGAGTGAATTCCGGCCTCTTCGATGTGCTCCATCACGCCGGCCAGGTAGACATTCTCACCGTCACACAGTGCGTCCACGTCGATCTCGATAGCGGAATCCAGGAAGCGGTCGACCAGTACCGGGTGATCGCTAGTGATTTCCGTAGCACGCTGGATGTAGTCGGACAGACTGTCATCGTCGTAGACGATTTCCATGCCGCGTCCACCCAGCACGTAGGACGGGCGAACCAGTACTGGGAAGCCAATGCGGGCAGCCACGGCGTGAGCCTCTTCGACACTGGTGGCGGTGCCGAACTCCGGTGCGGGTAGAGCTGCCTTCTCTAGTACATTGCCGAACTCGCCACGGTCCTCTGCCAGGTTGATGGCCTCCGGGGAGGTGCCGACGACCGGCACGCCGGCGTCAGCCAGACGCTGTGCAAGACCCAGCGGGGTCTGGCCACCGAGCTGCACGATCACGCCAGCGATCTCACCGGACTCAGCCTCTGCATGGTAAATCTCCATGACGTCTTCAAAGGTCAAAGGTTCGAAGTACAGGCGGTCAGCGGTGTCGTAGTCGGTGGACACGGTCTCCGGGTTGCAGTTGACCATAACGGTCTCATAGCCCACGCGGGACAGTTCCAAAGCCGCGTGCACACAGGAATAGTCGAACTCGATGCCCTGGCCAATGCGGTTTGGACCAGAGCCGAGAATCAGCACCTTCTTCTTATCCCGCTGCGGAGCCACCTCAGACTCGGCGGCGGGATCCAGCTCATAGGAGCTGTAGTGGTATGGCGTCTTAGCCTCGAATTCAGCAGCACAGGTGTCAACGGTCTTAAACACCGGACGAATGCCCTGTGCCCAACGCAGGGCGCGCACGCCATCCTCGCCAGCAAGCTCCGGACGCAGCGCGGCAATCTGTGCATCCGACAGACCCAAGTACTTAGCTTCGCGGAGAAGTTCCACGTCCAAGACTGGGGCGTCCACAAGACGGGCGCGGAACTCGACCAACCCGGCGAGCTCGTGCAGGAACCAGGGGTCAATGCCAGAGGCGGCATAGACCTCATCGACAGTAGCACCCAGACGTAGCGCCAATTCCGCGTCGTACATGCGACCCTCCGTGGGGCGCTTTAGATCTTCCAGCACGGCTTCCTTGTCGGTGGCACGTTCACCGGCAAACGCCTCGTCTGGGACGGTCCAGAATCCAGCTTGCTTGGTTTCCAAGGAGCGCATCACCTTATTCAGACCAGTGACGTAGTTGCGCCCCACTGCCATGGCCTCGCCGACGGACTTCATGGTGGTGGTCAGCGTATCGTCGGCGCCGGGGAACTTCTCGAAAGCAAAGCGCGGAGCCTTGACGATCACATAGTCCAGGGTCGGCTCGAAAGCTGCAGGGGTGACCTCGGTGATGTCGTTGCGTACCTCATCCAGGGTGTAGCCAATGGCCAGCTTCGCAGCCAGCTTGGCGATCGGGAAACCAGTGGCCTTAGAGGCCAGGGCGGAAGAACGGGAAACGCGCGGGTTCATCTCGATGGTGATGATGCGTCCGTCCTTCGGGTTCACCGCGAACTGAATGTTACAACCACCGGTGTCCACGCCGACCTCGCGGAGAATGGCGATACCCTGATCGCGCATGGTCTGGAACTCGCGGTCAGTCAAGGTCATGCTGGGGGCAACAGTCATGGAGTCACCGGTGTGCACACCCAGCGCGTCCACGTTCTCGATGGAGCAAACGACCACGACATTGTCCTTGCCGTCGCGCATAAGCTCCAGCTCGTATTCCTTCCAACCGAGGATGGACTCCTCGATCAGCACGTTCGCCTCTGGGGAGGCCGCCAGGCCACCGCCGGCGATGCGCTCCAGATCGTTTTCGTTAAAGGCCAGGCCGGAGCCCAAACCACCCATGGTGAACGACGGCCGCACAACGACGGGCAGACCCAGCTCTGCGACGGTCTCGTGTACTTCCTCCATGTTGTGGCAAACACGGGAGCGCGCGGAATCGCCGCCGATCTTCTCAACGATGTCCTTGAACTTCTGGCGGTCCTCACCGCGTTCAATAGCGTCGATATCCGCGCCAATCAGCTCCACCCCGTACTTGTCGAGGATGCCCAAGCGATCCAACTGGATGGCGGCATTCAATGCGGTCTGGCCACCGAGAGTCGCAAGGACGGCGTCGACCTTGTGCCCGGCCTCCTGCTCTACCTGGAAGATCTTCTCGATGTACTTCGGGGAGATCGGCTCGATATAGGTGTGGTCGGCGAACTCCGGGTCGGTCATGATTGTCGCCGGGTTCGAGTTAATCAGCGTAACGCGCAAGCCCTCTTCTTTGAGCACGCGGCAGGCCTGGGTTCCGGAGTAGTCGAACTCACAAGCCTGGCCGATGACGATCGGGCCGGAGCCGATGACGAGTACGTGATTGATATCTTCGCGACGTGGCATTGGTGTCTTCCCTACTATCCCTGTTGCTTAAGGTTGCTGCAGTTTCTTCAGTTGCGGTTTAGTTGCTGTACTTTTCGAGGTTCTCGAAGAACTTGTCGAACAGCGGGTTTGCATCGTGCGGTCCAGCCGCGGATTCCGGGTGGTATTGGACGGAGAATGCGCTGCCATCTACCAGCGCCACTCCCTCAACCACGTCATCGTTCAGGCAGGTGTGCGTCACCTGCGCCTCGCCGAACGGGGTGTCGAAAGTCTCCAAAGCCTTGCCCTTCAGAGCGAAGCCGTGGTTCTGTGCGGTGATGTCAATCTTGCCAGTTCGGTGGTCGATCACCGGCACGTTCGTACCCCGGTGGCCGAACTTCAGCTTGTAGGTATCCATGCCAAGTGCGCGACCAAGCAGCTGGTTACCAAAGCAGATGCCGAAGAACGGAATCTTGGCTTCCAGTACCTTCTTTAGCTCCTCCACGGTTGCATCGGCGGTCGCCGGATCGCCTGGGCCGTTGGAGATGAACACGCCCGAGGCGTTGTACTCCTCCATCAGCTTCTTTACCTCGTCGAAGGTAGTCGTCGAGGGAACGACCACGCTGCGCACGCCGCGCTTGGAGAACTCGCGCGGGGTGTTGGTCTTAATACCCATGTCGTAGGCGATGATGGTGTGCTTGATTCCCCCTTCAGCCTCCACCACGTACAGCTCGTCGGTGCTTACATCACCGGACAGGTCTGCACCCGCCATTGCCGGTTGAGCCTGAACCTGGCTGATCATATCGTCGTCGGAGCTAAGGGCGTCACCGCTAAAGATGCCCGCGGCTACCGAACCCTTGTCGCGCAAGTAGCGAACGATCGCGCGCGTGTCTACGCCCTGGATACCGATGATCTCCTGCGCTTCCATCTCCTCCGGCAGGCTCCGGGTGGCACGCCAGTTGCTTACGGTGCGGGAAAGATCGCGGATTACCAGCCCGGCGACCCAGATGTTCCCGCCACGGGACTCGGAATCCTCGTCGTTCCACCCGGTGTTTCCAATGTGCGGAGCGGTCGCCACCACAATCTGACGGTGGTAAGACGGGTCGGTCATTGTCTCTTGATAACCGGTCATGGCGGTGGTGAAAACTGCCTCGCCCAGGGTGCGCCCCGTCGCGCCGAATGCGCGGCCGCGGAAGATCTTTCCGTCGGCGAGAACCAGTGCTGCTGGCGTGTAGCTCATTGTGCTTGTTTCCTTAACTCTTAGCTGTTGTGTTTGGTTCTATTTCTTAATTGACGCCCACTCGTGGATGCTTAGTGCACCGCTGAGCCATTCTTGCAGGTCACCTTGCCCCGCAACAGCGTGGTGCTCACCTTCACGGGCATGTCCATGCCCTCGTAGGGAGTGTTATTGGCCTTGGAAGCCATGTCGTGGCCGTGCGCGACCCAGGACTTATTGACATCCACAGCGCACAAGTTCGCCGGTTCCCCGACCGCGATCGGGCGACCATGTCCGGGGAGCTTGGTGATCTCGGCAGGTCGCTCGGACATCACCTTGGCTACGAAGCGCCAGTCCTGGTCGCCATCGATAACGAAGATCTTGGTGATGAGTGCCAGAGAGGTCTCGATTCCCAGCATGCCGGGGCGGGCCTTATCGAACTCGCAGCACTTGTCTTCCGAACCATGTGGCGCGTGATCGGTGGCCACGCAGTCGACGGTGCCGTCGATGAGTGCTGCACGGAGCGCCTCCACATCGCGTTGTTCGCGCAGCGGCGGGTTGACTCGGTTCACGCCGTCGTAGGTTTCCAGTCGCTCGTCGGTGAGCAGCAGGTGGTGTGGGGTTACCTCTGCGGTAAGCGGAATGTCCTGGTCTTTCGCCCAGCGCAGCAGATCCACGGTACCTTCCGTGGAGGCGTGGCAGATGTGCAGCCTTCCGCCGTAGTCGCGAGCCATGATGGCATCCCGAGCGACGATGGATTCTTCGGCGACACGCGGCCATCCGCCCAGGCCGAGACGCGCGGCGGTCTCTCCCTCGTGGGCGACAGCGCCGATGGTCAGGCGGGGCTCCTCGCAGTGCTGAGCCAGCAGCACATCCATTCCCTTGGAGTACTCGATGGCGCGACGCATTAGGCGTGGATCGTCGACGCACTTTCCGTCGTCGGAGAACATCCGCACCTTGGCATCAGAATCGGCCATCATGCCAAACTCCGTAAGCTCCTTGCCCTCTAGTCCCTTCGAGATAGAGCCGACGGGGTGAACGTCGCAGAGATTCGTGTTTTGCCCCTTGTACCACACCATTTCTGCGATAGCGGGGTTGTCCGTCACGGGAGCAGTGTTGGCCATAGTGAATACAGCCGTAAAGCCACCCTGAGCCGCTGCTGCGGAGCCGGTGGCAATGGTCTCAGTATCTTCCCGTCCCGGTTCGCGTAGGTGCACATGCATGTCCACCAGCCCCGGCAACAACACTTGTCCGTCGAGATCCAGTACCTCCGCACCCGCTGGAGCAGAGTCACCCAGGTCGCTGCCGATCTCGGAGATTACGCCATCTTGGATAAGCACATCCTGCTTGTCGCCCTCGCCGTAGATCAATACGCCGCGCAACAGGACTGCCTTGTCAGCGCCGGTCGGGTGGCTGGCCAACTCGCCGGTGGCAGGATACTCGGAGGTCATAGTGAATGCTCCTTTGTCGAAAGTCTTATTGTCTGTCTGTGCTGTGTTTGCCATGCTGAACCTCTGTACCCTTCTTCGCTATCCCTCGTCCCCGACCAAAAGGGTAAATAGGACGGCCATACGCACATGCACGCCAGCGGTCACCTGGTTAAGCACCACGGTGTTCGGCAGATCAGCCACGTCGTAGTTAATTTCCATACCCCGCAACATCGGCCCCGGGTGCATGATGATGGCGTCATCCTTCATACGTTCCGCACGTGCCTGCGAGAGCCCGTAACGGGTAGCGTACTCCCGGTGCGAGGGGAAGAACCCACCATTCATGCGCTCAGCTTGGACTCGCAGCATCATAACGACGTCGGCGTCGGCGATCTCACTGTTGAAGCAGTAGCTGACACGCACGCTGTCCGGGTATGCACCCCAGTGCTCAATACCCAGTGGAATTAGTGTCGGTGGAGCTACGAACACCACCTCCGCGCCGAGGGTCGTCAGCAGTTGGGCATTCGAGCGAGCCACGCGGGAGTGCAGGATATCGCCGACAATAATGACCTTCTTGCCACTAATGTCCCCAATGCGGTTGCGCATTGTGGTGGCGTCCAAAAGAGCTTGGGTCGGGTGCTGATTAGAACCGTCACCTGCGTTGATAATGGCCGTATCATCCAGCCACCCCGCGACCTGCCGGGCCGCACCGGAGGACGGGTGGCGCATAATAATCGCATCGGCGCCGACGGCTTTCAGCGTGAGTGCGGTATCGCGGAGGGATTCGCCCTTCTTCACTGAGGAGCTGCTGGCGGAGATGTTAATGACGTCCGCGCTCATCCATTTGCCAGCGGTTTCAAAGGAGGAACGGGTACGGGTGGAATTTTCGTAGAACATCGTGAAGATGGTGCGACCCCGCAGGGTGGGCAGCTTCTTCATTTCGCGACCATCGAGTGCCTCAGCAAAGCGATCGGCCTCATCCATTAGCCCCAGAATCTCGGACTTGTTCAGGTCAGCGATGCTAATCAGGTGCTTCATGGGCTACTTACTCTCTTCCTGTGCGCTCGACCGGCGGAACAGAATTACGTTGTCGACGTCGTCCAGCTCGGCGAGGTTTACCGTCACATCCTCATCCGCAGCTGTGGGAATGTTCTTGCCTACGTAGTCCGCTCGGATAGGCAACTTTCGGTGGCCACGGTCGATGAGGACAGCCACCTGTACGGATTCTGGTCGGCCAATGTCCGTCAGGGCGTCGAGAGCGGCGCGAATAGACCGACCGCTGTACAAAACATCGTCGACTAGCACTACGGTGGTGCCGTCAATTCCTTGCGGTGGAACCTTCGTGGGCTTCAGCGCCCGATGACTTGTGGTGCGAAGGTCGTCTCGATACAGGGTGATGTCCAAAGAACCCTGGAAGACTTCTACCCCCGTGAAATGCTCAATTTTCTCGGCTAGTCGTGCCGCGAGTGGCACTCCCCCCGATGGAATGCCTAGAAGAACCACGCGTTGGGCGTCTTCCCCGTCAAGCGCGGTCTTTTCAATAATTTGGTGCGCGATGCGCGCGACAGTACGGGAAACTTGATCTGCGTCGAGTAAGGTGACGCCGGCTTCCCCAGCCGTCGGGTTCATCGTGACCTCCTTTCCCGCCTCTCTGTGCGGTCTGTTAAAGGATGTCTACATTGTCCGACTCGCAGTCTATCACGCGTCTGCGGAATCACCGGCTTCCTTAACGGAAGCCTCCCCCTCTTCGTTTACGACGTCACCAAGCAGTGAATCCAGGTTGTCGTCGGCCTCGCTATTGGCACGCTGCGCTGCAGCTGCATCGGCGATCTGCAGGTCAGCCTGTACCTGCATGTCCTTGTTGATGCCATCCAGTACTGCGTGAATGTAGCTCGGAGCCTTGTCGTGGGAGTATTCGCTCGCTAGCTCTACCCCCTCAACTACTGCCACCTGAGAGGGGACATCATCGTTGAACTTCAGCTCCCACGCCGCGACGCGCAACACGGCGCGGTCGACGGCTGGCAGGCGATCCAAGCGCCACTCGCTGGAAAGGTGCAAAGCGATGGCTTCGTCCAGCGCATCCAGGTTCGTTGCCACTCCGGGCACAATCTGCTGGGTGTACTCCGGCACCGGCTTGACCTGGTTGGCCGCATCCTTGGCCAGGGAAATGCGCTCTTCGACGATCTCCACCGGGTCAATGTCGCGGAACTCCGCCTCAAACAGAATGTCCACTGCGCGGCGGCGCGCCTTGTAGCGGGAGCCATGGCGCTTAAACGAGGCGCCCTTGCCCGCGTTCGTCTCAGCTGTGCGTTCTTCAGTCATTGGTGAAAAGCAGTCGCTGCCTTAGTTGTTGACGCGAGATAGGTACTCGCCCGTGCGGGTATCCACCTTCAGTACGTTACCGGTCTCAATGAACAGCGGTACCTGAATCTCCGCCCCGGTCTCCAGGGTGGCGGGCTTGGTACCACCGGTGGATCGATCACCCTGCAGACCCGGATCGGTCTGCTCAACCTTCAGCTCAACGGATACCGGCAGCTCGGCGAACAGTGGCTCGCCCTCGTGGAAGGAAACCTGCACGGTGGTGTTCTCCAGCAGGAACTTAGCGCCATCACCCATGAGGTGCGGAGCCAGCTCAATCTGATCGTAGGTCTTCTCGTCCATCAGAACGAAGTTGGTGCCATCGTTGTACAGGTAGGTCATGTCGCGACGGTCAACGGTAGCGGTCTCGACCTTCACGCCGGCATTGAAGGTCTTATCGACGATCTTGCCCGAGACAACGTCCTTCAGCTTCGTGCGAACGAAAGCAGGGCCCTTGCCCGGCTTGACGTGCTGGAACTCCAGGATCTGCTGAAGCTTGTTGTCCATCTTCAGCACAAGGCCGTTCTTGAAGTCTGCGGTAGTTGCCACGAATGGTCTCCTTCTAGCGAGTAAAAAATTTTTGGCTATTGCAGTCTAGCAGCTCGCCAAACCCTAAACGACGATGAGTTCCGTCGGCGAGGCATTAAAGCTACGCGCACCATCGGCGGTAATCACATACGTGTTCTCGATGCGCAAGCCCGTTTTTTCCGGGATATAAATGCCCGGCTCTACTGTTACGGTCATGCCTTCTACAAGCTTTTCTGCGGGATCGACGCCCGCTGCCGCCCGCGGAGCCTCGTGCACATCGAGCCCCACGCCGTGCCCGGTCGAGTGCACAAAGAACTTGCCGTAACCAGCCTCGGAAATAACTTCTCGACAGGCCGCGTCGACATTACGCAGCTCCACGCCTGGGGCCAGGATCGCTTCCCCGGCCTTCTGCGCACGGTACACCACGTCGTAGAGCTCGCGGGATAGTTCATCTGGCTCCCCCACACAAACTGTGCGGGTTTGGTCGGAGGCATAGCCATTGAGGTATACGCCGAAGTCCACCGTCACTAGCCCGGGAACAATCTTCTCTCGAGATACACCCGCGTGCGGCTTAGTGGCATTCACGCCACTGGCCAAGATTGTGTCGAAGCTCAAACCATCAGCCCCGGCAGTACGAAGCTGGAACTCCAACTCTGCGGCAGCCTGAATTTCGGTGATGCCCTCGCGGATACCACCATCTTCAATAAAGGATCGCCATACGCTATCGGCCAGTTCACCAGCCTCGGCAAGAGCTTCGATCTCCAGCTCATCTTTTACAAGGCGCAGCTTTTCCACCACATCCGCCAGTACTGGCGGGTTGCCCAAGCCCTGAGCCTGGCCATAAGCCAGGCTGGATTCAACGGCGAACCTCTCCCCCGCAGTCATCTTGGCGAACTCAGCCGCACGGTCAAAAAGCTTGCTACCAATCTCAATGGCCACGTCATCAGGCTCGCCGGTTTCAATTCGGATCTGCGTGTCGTAGCGTCCGTCCGTCAGCAGCAGATGTTCGCCGTCCTCACGGATAACCAGCAATGCGTTAGAACCGGAAAAACCGGTGAGATAGCGAACATTCTTCAGGTCGCTGATAAGAAGCGCCGCATGCTCGGACTCCTGGATCAGTGCTGTGGCCTTATTGCGGCGGGTGCGGTAGGCGTCAAAAAGTTTCTTAGACATCAACACTCCTTAAAGTTATGGCGTTACGCAGAGATTTAGCTGGGCGCTATTGGGCAAAGTAGCGCAGGGCAGCGACGTAGCCATAAATTCCCAGACCCGCGATGACGCCGCTGGCCAGTGGGCTGAGATAGCTGTGGTGGCGGAACTCCTCACGCGCGTGAACATTGGAGATGTGTACCTCCACGAAACCCGCGCCGTCCGCGATCTCAGCAAGCGCATCGCGCAGAGCAACAGAGGTGTGGGTAAACCCTCCAGGGTTGATGATTACCGCGCCTTTCTCATCGGCGGCCTGGTGAATGCGATCCAGCAATTCTCCCTCATGATTCGATTGGAAGAAGTCTATCTCGATCCCCAGGGATTGTGCCTCGCGGGCTAGCAGATCCTCCACATCGGCCAGCGTGGTGGTGCCGTAGACCTCGGGCTGGCGCTTGCCCAGGCGATTAAGATTCGGCCCGTTAACAACGCACACCTTCGGCGCATGAGGTTGTGCTGGATTCATCGCTGCCTCCTAAGGCTTGGGTATACGTTTTGGGTTTTATGTTCTGGTTCACGCTTCCACGCTAGCGGCATACGCCTCGCGCAACAGCTCCTCACTCGGGCCTTCCAGGCGGGTGGGCGTGCCGATCTTTTCAAGAACAACGAAACGGATCTTGCCGCCCTTATTCTTCTTGTCTCGCCCCATCGCCGCGAGTAGCTCGTCGAGCTCAGCGCCGTTGTAGCTGGTCGCCAGCCCCACAGAGTTGAGGATATCGCGGTGACGCCGAACGTCCTCGGCACTCAACAATCCAGCGGCCTTCGCCAACTCCGCTTCGAAAATCATGCCCACGGCGACCGCCTGGCCGTGGCGCCAGCGATAATCCTCATGGTGCTCCACCGCGTGGCCGTAGGTGTGACCGTAGTTAAGAATCTCGCGCAGGCTGGACTCCTTGAGATCTACCGCCACCACGTTGGCCTTCACTTGGATAGCGCGGGCAATCAACTCCGGCAGGCTACCGTGCGGATCCAGTGCAGCCTGTGCGTCTGCTTCGTAGATGTCGAGGATTTCGGTGTCGGCGATGAAGCCCGCCTTGATGATCTCTGCTGATCCGGCGATCATCTCCTCGCGTGGGAGAGTATCGAGCACCTCCAGATCGATGATGACCGCACTTGGTTCGTGGAAGGCACCAACAAGGTTCTTCCCGGCTGGGGTGTTGATACCGGTCTTGCCGCCCACGGCCGCATCCACCATGGCCAGCAATGTGGTGGGATAGTGAACCACCTTGATGCCTCGCATCCACGTGGCGGCAATGAACCCAGCGAGGTCAGTCGCCGCGCCCCCTCCCAGGCCGATGATGGTGTCGGCACGGGTGAGGCCGACGCGCGCGCATTGATCCCAACAGGCAGCAGCGGATTCAGCTGTCTTGGCGGACTCTGCGTCTTCGATCTGATAGGTATGCGCGCTAAAGCCAGCAGAGGAAAGACGCGCAGCCAGTTCTTTCGCGCGAGCGCCCAGGGCCGGTTGGTGAATGATGAGGTAGTTGGCGGTATTCCCAGCTACGTTGAGGATCTCCTCGGAAGCGAACTCGATCCCTCGGTCAATCACCACATCGTAGGGCGACTGAGATGCCACCCGAATGCGCTTCTGTGTAGAGGTTTGGCGCGGTGCGTCAGACATTTGATGGGGATTCCTCGTCAATCAGTTGTCAATCGGTTGTTGGGGCGTGGGTTGGGATACGTGCTATCGGAAAACCGGGTCGTGGGGCTCGGAACTGCGCTCGGTGAGTCGCTCCAGGCGAATCTCTTCAATGAACCGAAGGATGTCTGTGACCACGCGGCGGGGCTCTTTTCCATCACAGCGAACCATGAAGTTGGACACTTCCTCGTAGTATGCCGAACGTTGGGCGAAAAGCTCCTCGTATTTGCTGCGGGGGTCAGCCACATTCAGAAGCGGTCGCGTCTTGGAACCGGAGGTGCGGCGAACGCCTTCAGCAATAGAAACATTGAGGTAGACCACCGTGTGATCTGCCAACAGGTCGCGGGTGCTTTCTGTGACTACGGCGCCCCCACCGAGGGAAACGATCCCATCGGTGGTCAGAGCCTCTGCGACTACAGTCGCCTCCTGCTCGCGGAAGCCCGGCTCGCCCAGTTCGGCCATGATCTGGTTGCAGGTCTTCCCTAGCTTGGCTTCGAGCAAATGGTCGGTGTCGACAAGCTGTAGGTTCAAAGCATTTGCCAAACGCTTACCGATCGTGGTTTTGCCGGAACCGGGAAGCCCAACCAGCACCGCGCGGGGACTCATCGGATGTCTCCGTCCGCCACTTCCCCATCGGCAGCGCTGTTCGCCTCAGCGGCCCAGTCAAGTCGGCTGTCCACGTACTCGAGGTAGGACTGCACATTGCGCTTCGTTTCTGCCACGGAGTCGCCACCGAACTTCCTCAGCACGGCACGCGCCAGCACAAGGGCTACCATCGTCTCGGCGACGACGCCGGCGGCCGGAACCGCACACACATCAGAACGCTGGTGAATACCCGTTGCGGCCTCACCCGTTGCCATATCCACAGTCTTCAGGGCACGCGGAACAGTGCTAATAGGCTTCATGGCGGCGCGGACGCGCAGATCTTCCCCGTTTGTCATACCGCCTTCCAGACCACCAGCCCGGTTGCTCAGGCGGCGTACTCCGCCTTCCGCACCGGCCTCCATCTCGTCATGTGCTTCGGAACCGCGGCGACGAGCTTCCTCAAAACCATCACCGATCTCCACGCCCTTGATTGCTTGGATCCCCATGAGGGCAGCTGCCAGCTGTGCGTCGAGACGCTCATCACCAGAGACATGTGAGCCCAAGCCGATCGGCAGACCCTTCACCACAACTTCGACGATGCCACCGAGTGTATCGCCGGACTTCTTTGCCGCTTTGATCTCTTCAACCATGGACTCTTCAGCCGCAGAATCGAAGGCGCGTACGGGGGAAGCATCAATAGCCTCAAGGTCAGAAAAATCCGGGCTGGGTCCCGCGTAGGGCTCGGAGCGGCCAATACTAATGACGTGCGACAGCACCTCCACTCCCAAGACCTCTCGCAGGAGCGCCCGGGCGAAAGTGCCAGCTGCGACGCGAGCAGCCGTCTCGCGGGCAGAAGAACGCTCCAAAATCGGGCGTGCTTCATCGTGGTCGTACTTCACCATGCCCGAGAAATCCGCGTGACCAGGGCGTGGGCGAGTCAGCTTTGCGCCACGTCCGCTGGACATTTCCTTAGCGACCTCCGGGTCGGATTCATCCACCGGGTCGGCCGACATGATCGTGGTCCACTTGGGCCACTCGGTGTTACCGATCATTACCGCAACCGGGCTTCCAAGAGTCTTGCCGTGGCGCACTCCACCGACAAAGGTGACCTCATCCGCCTCAAACTTCATACGCGCACCCCGGCCGTAGCCCAGGCGGCGACGTGCCAACTGATAGGAAACGTCTTCCCGGGTGACCGAGAGTCCGGACGGGAGGTTCTCAATCAAAGAAATCAGAGCCTGGCCGTGCGATTCACCTGCAGTAGTCCAACGAAGCATAAGAAGCATAATACAGGTCACGTGCAGGTCTAGCCCCAATGACGTGACGTTTTATTAACGCAGCATTAACGACGCCACCACCACTACTCCCGTTGCCATCAACATCGCAGGGCCATGTGGACTCGCCCGAGCTGAGTTTGCTGTGCATCCCCTACAACCCCACTGCGTCAAACCAGAAAATGAATGGCTGCAGAATGCAAAATAAATGCTGTGCATGAGACCGCTAAGTCCCACGGCAATAATCACGCCCGGCGGGAAGATCACAGCCGCAAGAGTTCCCGTCGTCAAAGCAAGCTTTGCATCGCCAGCTCCCGCAAACAACCGATGATGTATGAGCGGTAATCCGAATGCCAATGCCGACCAGGCCAGCCCTCCGAGAAACGCCCAAGCGTTAGCCCACGGAATCGTCCACGACAACGCTACTGCCACGGGAATGCCCGGGAGGGTAAGCCAGTTGGGCAAGCGGGAGGTGCGGGCGTCAAAAATTAGGAGAGCAACCGCCCACGGCAAAAAGAGAAGAAGAAACGAGGAGTTCGGCACGTCTCGCAGGCTAGCGAGCGGCGCGGACAGCGCCAGCCCAGAGCACCGCCGAAAGTGAGTGCCTTGTGGACAAAAGAGATTTATCCACAACGGCTATGAACTACAGTTGCCCTTTGGCCTGCAGGACGGTATCGAGCATGAGCCCCTCTGGGGCAGACTTGCCGGTGAACAAACGGAATTGCTCCTCTGCCTGGCCTGCAAGCATCCGCAGACCATCCGCATGCGGCACTGCCTTAGCCTGGGCAGCTGACAGCAATGGCGTGGGATAGGGGTCATAAATGACGTCCACGATACCCGCGGCAGCACACAACCCTGCGGAAAGTTCCGCGGCGGCATGAGCCGGGATAGTCGACACGACAACCGCTGCGTCTGCGCAGGTCTGGGCGATATCCGCTTCTTCAAAACGGGACCAAGAAAACTCCATACCCAGCGTTTCTACGACGCTTTGCAGGTTCAGAGCCCGCTCGGAGCGAGCCAGGACAGTCACATGCTCGACCCCAGCGGCGGCCAAAGCGGCGACTGCCGGACGCGCCGTCCCCCCATTTCCAACAATGACGGCGCGTGCTCCCCGCAGGCCAGCAGTATCGCCACCACCGATGTACTCCAAGCAACGAGCAACCCCGTCAACATCGGTGTTATCGGCAAGCCATTGGCCGTCGCCTTGCGGAACCAGGGTATTGGCCGATCCGATCTCTTGAGCGCGGGTGGTAGCCAAATCCGAGAGCTCCAGAGCAGCTTGCTTGCCCGGCATGGTCACGGAGAAACCACGAACCAGACCATCGGACTCTTCCATTAGCCGACGAATATCGCGAGACTCTCCTGCCTCGACCCGCACATAGTCCATGTCCAGGCCAAGGGCGCGATAACCAGCAGTGTGCAGCTGCGGGGATAGCGAATGTTCAATCGGACTGCCCAGCACTGCACAGCGCAGACTGGTCATCCCTAGAAACTCATCGACCGAGATCACGTGGCCTGCGGCGGACATAGCAATTCACCCTATTCGTGCTTCTTCGAGAAAACGTTTTCTTAAGAGTTAAAAGCTGGTGCTACCTGTTAGAGTCCAAAACACCGTTGCGGCGGGATTCCTCGATAGCACGCTCGTGCGCAGCGAAGTCGCGGTTGAAAACGGTGCGACCGTTGCGATCCACCGTAACGAAGTACAGCCAATCGCCATCAGCCGGGTTCTCAATGGCGTGCAGTGCCTGCAGGCCCGGGGAGGAAATCGGGGTCTCCGGCAGGCCCTCCTTGGCGTAGGTATTCCACGGAGTCGGACGATTACGGTCGGCGTCAGTCGTTGCGACCTCGACTTCGCTGAGGTCATAGTTCACCGTGGAGTCGAACTCCAGCTTCTGCTTCTCCGCCAAACGGTTCAGGATCACGCGGGCTACCTTATCGAAATCGCCCTCCGGTGCCTCGCGCTCCACCAGAGAGGCCGCAACCAGCATGTCGTAGGGGTTCAGGCCTACCTTCTGGGACGAAGAGACAAGCCCAGTGTCCTGGTACTCCTCCTTGGAGGTATTGAGCAAGGACTTCAGGATCTCCTCGGGGCTGCTCGTGGGATCAAAAAGGTGAACGCCTGGGGAAATCAAGCCCTCGATACGTTTCGGGTCGTCACCGCGCGCTTTGACCTTTTCCATCGCCCAATCCGCGATTTCCAGCTGCTCCGGCGGGGTCTGCGCCGCAGCCTTTTGCAAATCTTCGACGGACACGCAGGTGTGCTCATCCTGGCAGGTTTGCTGCGAAATCAGGCTGAAGATGCCCTTACGGCTTTCGCCCCCAACCACCTTCACATCGTTGAGGGTCAAACCATTGGGAATGTCGACCACGCCGCGACGGCGATCGTCACTGGACAGCCAATCGAGCGCCTTGTCTGCGGACATTTGCTCTTGCAACGGGTAGTACCCCGCCTGTAGCTCTGGTTCCTTGCGTTCGGCAGCCGACATCAGGGCACGGCGGGATCCGACCACGCCTTTGTCCACCAGCTGCTCCGCCAGGCTATCGACTGAGTCGCCGGGGCTGACCCTAACCATGACCACATTGCCATTACCTTCGCCGGCGAAGTCACGCACGGCAACGACGTCACGCTGGTACCAAACGTATACGCACGTACCGACCAACAGAACAACCAGGGCGAGAGCCAATGCGGCGGCAAGCTGGCGGCGCCGTCGAAACTTTGGCTGCATGTTGCGGGTCGATCCCATAGGTCGTGGGCCCTTTCGTCCAGAGTTCTACAACAATGATTTACAATTCAGCGGTCATTTTCTCACGAATTGATAAATTTTAGGAAAGCACGCGCCGCCGCGTGTCTAACCACCCCTGCAGGATATGCACCGCCGCTGCCTGATCGATCTTTTTTCTGCCCTTTTTACTATTGACGCCAGAGGCGTGAAAAGCCTGGGTAGCAGCCATTGTGGACATTCGCTCATCCACCATGCGCAACGGGATATCCGGCAATTCCTCTTTAACTAGCCGGGCAAACTCCTCCGCATTAATTGTGCTCTGGGTATGGTTTCCACGCAGTGCCACTGGAAGGCCGACGACTATTTCCACGACGAAGTTCTCCCGGCAGATCTCTACGACACGCTGCACATCACCATCGTCTGCGGTGGCCTGCACGGTCTCTACGGGGGTGGCCAGGATGCAGTCTGGATCTGAAATCGCCACCCCGATGCGCACGGTGCCGACGTCGAGGCCTAGCCTCCTACCACGGCCGGGATCGGTAGCTGGGTCTGGCGTTTCAGTATGCATTAAGAAACCTTCGATCCCACTTAACTGCGCAGTGCGCTCTTGACGGCCTCAATACCAGCTGGGATGCCAGCGGCGTCAGAACCAGAGCCCTGAGCCATGGCGGGCTTACCGCCACCGCGTCCAGCGACCTTCTCACCGAACGTCTTGACCAGCTCGCCAGACTTGATGCCTTGGGCCACGGCAGCGTCGTTGGCAGCGGCGACGAAAGGCACCTTGTCTCCATCAACGGAAGCAAACACCACAACAGCGGCTTCAGAGCCGAGGCGGTTCTTCGCATCCATGGCCAGGGTACGCAGATCGCCAGCTGCCACTCCCTCGGGGAGCTGTTGGGCCAGGACCTTGACATCACCCAGCGTTTCGGCCTTGTTTACCAGCTCGCCGACCTGGCTCTGCAGTTGCTGGCCACGCAGCTGCTGGATCTGCTTCTCAGCGGCCTTCAGCTTGGCGGTGAGGCTATCGATACGTTCAGGGAGTTCCTCGCTGGGAGTCTTCAAACTGGTAGCCAGACCCGCAACAAGGGACTTTTCGGTGCTCAGGAAGCGGAAGGAATCCATACCCGTATATGCCTCGATGCGGCGGATACCGGATCCGACGGAGGACTCGCCCAGCACGGCGATCGGGCCGATCTGGGAGGAGTGATCGACGTGGATACCACCGCAAAGCTCCATGGAGAATGGTCCGCCAATCTCCACAACGCGAACTTCGGAGCTGTAGTTTTCGCCGAAGAGCGCCATGGCGCCCATTGCCTTTGCCTCTTCAAGGGAGGTTTCGATGGTGTTGACCTGGTAGTCGCTGTCAACGGCACCGTTGGCGATCTCCTCGATCTGACCCAGCTGGTGCTCGGTGAGCTGCTCACCATAGTTAAAGTCAAAGCGCAGGTAGCCCGGCTTGTTCATAGAACCGGCCTGTACGGCTGTGGGGCCTAGCACCTCACGCAGTGCGGCGTGGATCAGGTGGGTACCGGAGTGCGCCTGACGGGCCTGGTGGCGCCAAGCCTTATCGACAGTGGCCTGGATCTTCTGTCCCACAGCCAGCTCACCACCGCTAACGGTCACATGGTGCACCCACACCTTCTTACCGACCTTCTGCACATCCTCGACGCGGGCGGCACCCGAGGTGGACTTCATCTCACCACGGTCGGCCATCTGACCACCGGCTTCGGCGTAGAACGGGGTGCGGTCCAGAATCACCTGGGCGGCAGCGCCCTCCGGAGCGGTCTCCACGAGCGCGCCGTCACGGATAATGCCCAGCACGGAGGCCTCGTCGGCCAGGTTCTCGTAGCCGGTGAACACAGTCGGGTGATTGTCCACGAACGGGCGGTAGATCGTCTGATCCACGTGGCCTAACTTCTTGGCATTGTTGTCGGCCTTGGCGCGGGCCTTCTGCTCCGCCATGAGGTCATGGAATCCGTCAATATCGACCTTGAGACCAGCTTCTGCGGCCATTTCCTGGGTCAAGTCGATCGGGAAGCCGTGAGTATCGTGCAGGGAGAATGCAACGTCGCCCGGCACGGTATCTTCGCCGCGTTCCTTCGCGCCACGTGCCCAATCGTCGAACATCTGAGAACCAGACTCGAGGGTCTTCAGGAAAGACTTCTCCTCGGCCAAAGCCACTGCGCGGATGCGTTCGTAGTTGTCGGCGATCTCTGGGTAGGACGGGGTCATGGTCTCCCGCACGGTATCCATGAACTTCTCCAGCGTCTCGCCCGTTGCACCCAGCAGACGGGCAGAACGGATAATGCGACGCAGCAGACGACGCAGGATGTAACCGCGCCCCTCATTACCGGGGGTCACGCCGTCGAGCATCAGCATAAGGCCAGTGCGGGAGTGGTCGGCGATGACGCGGAAGCGCACATCGTTGGTCTTATCAGCACCGTACTTCGCGCCTGTTACCTCCTGGGCGACGTCGATGACAGGGCGCAGCAGGTCGGTTTCGTAGACGTTGTCCACGTCCTGCAGGATGCAGGCCACACGCTCGATGCCGAGGCCGGTATCGATGTTC
The DNA here is from genome assembly GCF_053479475.1 of Corynebacterium sp. 22-2729. Classification (NCBI taxonomy): domain Bacteria; kingdom Bacillati; phylum Actinomycetota; class Actinomycetes; order Mycobacteriales; family Corynebacteriaceae; genus Corynebacterium; species Corynebacterium sp. 22-2729. Next base: position 39,176 of record NZ_JBRBCA010000004.1, on the reverse strand, counting down.
TTCTTCGGCAGCTTGCCGACGATTTCGAAGTTGCCCTTTCCAAGCCCCTCGCCACGTTCGTTCTCCATGAACACGAGGTTCCAAATCTCGATGTAACGGGTGTCGTCGACAATCGGGCCACCCTCCTTGCCATGCTCCGGGCCGCGGTCGTAGTAGATCTCGGAACACGGGCCACACGGGCCGGGGATGCCCATGGACCAGTAGTTGTCCTCCATGCCAAGGCGCTGGATCTTGTGCTCAGGCACACCGATCTTCTTGTTCCAGATCTCTGCAGCCTCGTCGTCATCGGTGTAGACGGTGACCCACAGACGCTCCGGGTCGAGTCCCAGGCCGCCCTCGTCCACTGGATTGGTCAGCAGTGTCCAGGCGTGCGTGATGGCGCCTTCCTTAAAGTAAGCACCAAAGGAGAAGTTGCCTGCCATCTGGAAGAACGTGTTGTGACGGGTGGTGATGCCAACCTCGTCGATATCGAGCGTGCGCACGCACTTCTGGATAGACGTTGCAGTGCCATTCTCGAACGGTGGGTTTTGCTGGCCTAGGAAGTAAGGCTTAAACGGCACCATGCCGGCGTTGACGAACAGCAGATTCGGGTCGTCCAGGATCAGCGATGCGCTCGGGACCTCGGTGTGCCCGGCCTTGGTGAAGTGCTCGATGAAGCGCTGGCGGATCTCATGCGTTTGCACGTTGGCTTTACCTCGTAGATTTTTAGTCGAAAGTTTTAATCGTCGGTCAGTGTAAACCGTAGATGGAACGCATACATTCTACCCCCGGGTCAAAAAGGAGCGAACGATAGCCCTCAGGCTACTCAACCGAGCTGCAATGGTCTTTTCGTGCCCATGGGTGGTTGGCCGGTAGTACACGGCATCCTTCAAATCCTCCGGCAGATATTGCTGCGGGACAACTCCCTTGGGGTCATCGTGCGGGTAGACGTACCCCACCGCATTACCTAATGCCTTAGCGCCTTGGTAATGACCATCGCGCAAATGCGCTGGCACTGCCCCGCCTCTACCTGCCTGAACATCCCCGATAGCGGAGTTAATCGCGGCGATTACTCCATTGGATTTCGGGGCGGTAGCCAGGTGGATTGTGGCCTGCGCCAGGTTCAGGCGTGCCTCCGGCATGCCAATAAAGCCCACTGCGTGGTACGCAGCGACGGCAACCTGCAGTGCTTGTGGATCCGCCATGCCGATGTCCTCGCTGGCATGAATCACTAGTCTGCGCGCGATAAACCGCGGGTCTTCCCCACCCTCTAGCATTCTCGCCAGGTAGTGCAAAGCCGCGTCAGGGTCCGACCCACGGATGGATTTGATGAAGGCACTGGTGATGTCGTAGTGCTGGTCGCCGTCGCGGTCGTAGCGCGCCACGGCCTTATTCAGGGACTTCTTTACTTGGGACGCCACCAGCTCCCCAACTTCATTTTCCCCATCGAACTGGACTCCCTCGGCTGCGGCTTCCAAGTAAGTCAAGCTGCGCCTGGCGTCTCCTGCGGACATGGCAACGAGTTGGTTTAAGGCTTCCTCCGTAACCTGCAAGCGCCCACCGTATCCTCGCTCATCGTCGAGGGCGCGTTGGAGTACGGTGCGAATGTCGGCGTCGCTAAGGGAAGACAGTTGTACGAGCAGCGACCGGGACAACAGCGGCGATACAACAGAGAAGGAGGGGTTCTCGGTCGTGGCGGCAACGAGCAGGACGGTACGGTTCTCGACTGCGGCAAGGAGGGCATCCTGCTGGGTCTTCGAAAAGCGGTGAACCTCATCGATAAACAAGACGGTGTGCTCGCCGAGGAGGAGGCGCTTGCGGGCCTGCTCGATAATGGCGCGGACTTCCTTGACACCGGAGTTCAGGGCGCTTAATGCCTCAAAGCGGCGCCCCGAGGCCTGCGAGATCAGGCTGGCGATTGTCGTCTTTCCTGTGCCGGGCGGTCCGTAAAGAATCACGGAGGTATCACCCTGGCCCTCGATCAGGCGGCGCAATGGCGAACCGGGGCCGAGAACCTTGTCCTGTCCCACTACCTCATCCAGTGTGCGCGGGCGCATACGAACGGCCAACGGCGCATGGGTGCCTGGGTGAAAGTAGGCCTCTGCGGACGCCTGATCGGCACTGCTTTCCTGCCTTTTCTTGTCGCCCTGGCCAGTGTGGGAGAAAAGATCGTCCATAGGTTTTACACCTCGTCGACGCTAGTCCTCGCGCTCGTGAGGGAAAGCCCCCAGTTGCGCCAGAACCTTCAGAAGCATACGTGCAAAAGCGCCGATAGCCTCGAAATCCTTGGAGTCGCGACGGCGAGAGAAACGCTCGATGGCCTCCACTGTCGTGGCGAGGTCTTCCAACTGCTCCTCCGACATATGACGGATGGAGCGGGAAACGTCCTGGTTTTCGGACTCTTCGCCGAAGACGAAAGAGGAATGCTTGGCCACCGAAAGGCGCCCGTAATACATCATGATCAACGACAGGAAAGCCCAGCCAATAAGGGCTGACATCACCCATTCGTGAAACACTTCGTCGTCAGAGATCGTAGGCCAAATCTGCTGAGCTTCGGCACGCCAAGCAGCCAGGAACTCAGTAGTCTCGGGTTCGTCCAGAGCGGGGGTCGTGTTGTCCTGTGGGAAGCCCGCGACTACACACGCCACATCAAATGCAGCATCCCGGAATCCCGCCCACTCGTAGTCGAGCAGCACAATGTTGTTGGTGAGCATCACATTGTCCGGGGCCAGGTCAAAGGGCGTAAAGACCTGATACTCGGACTTTGTCTGGCGCTCCGCAGCTTGGGAGGCGTAGCGGTGTACCACCGGGTCGATGGTCAAACCATTGGAGGTCATGAGCTCCACGCCAGATTGGATGAGCTCACCGACGTTGATATCCGATTCATCGATGGCCTCAGGGCTAATCTGATGACGCTGACACTGGCGTCGCATCAGCGTCGAGTAAGCCGAAGCCCCGCCGAACGTCGCGGCATGCATCTTGCCTAGCGAACGGCCGAGCTTACGCAGCGCGACACCCCTCGCTTTGGAATCGTGGAGAGTCAGCACATCAGTGAAACTCGTGCCGTCTCCAGCGTCGGACAGCACCAGTAGGCGCTGGTCAATGTCATATGCAAGCAGTACCGGACCAGGGCGAACTGTCTCGGCCAGCGTGTTCGTGTACTGATAAGCCACAACCTCGCGCAGCATGCCAAGCGCATCGGGACCGAAACTGGCACTACCACCACTGTCAGTTGGGGCGCCCTCCGTGTTGGACTCTGCACCCTGTCCGGCCTCTGGCGGCAGCTGCTTAATGACCACCGATCGCTCCTGCAGGAAAGGATCGGCAGACACCCTGCAGCGCAAAACCATCGAGGATCCACTGCCGCCCAGGTCCTGCGGGTCGCTGAGCTCTGGTGAGCCTCCGAAGCGGGTAGCCAAAAGTTGCGTGGCTGCCTCGACGGTGGACTCGATAGATTGCACTTTAAATCGCCTACTTTTCCTTCTGGCCCTGCTGGCCCTTCTTAGGCTTGAAATCGATGCCAGATTCCTTACGCTGCGCTGCGGAAATTTCGCCCGGAGCGTCGGTCAGAGGATCCACGCCACCGCCGGACTTGGGGAAGGCAATAACGTCGCGGATGGAATCGAAGCCACCCAAAAGGGAAACAATGCGATCCCAGCCGAAAGCGATGCCGCCGTGTGGCGGGGCGCCGAAGGCGAACGCATCGAGCAGGAAGCCGAACTTCTCGCGAGCCTCCTCCTCGCTGATCCCCATGACCTTGAACACGCGCTCCTGGACGTCGGGCTGGTGGATACGGATAGAACCGCCACCAATCTCGTTGCCGTTACACACGATGTCGTAGGCGTAGGCCAGGGCCTCGCCCGGGTTCTCGTCGAAGTTGTCCAGGTATTCCGGCTTCGGGGAGGTAAAGGCGTGGTGCACGGCGGTCCAAGCGGAGTTGCCCAGAGCCACGTCGCCGGAGGCTGTGGCGTCTGCAGCCGGTTCGAACAGAGGGGCGTCCACGACCCAGGTGAAGGCCCAGTCGCCTTCCTTGATCAGCCCCAGCTTGTTGGCGATCTCACCGCGGGCAGCACCCAGCAGGGCACGGGACGGCTTGGTCTCGCCAGCTGCGAAGAAGATGCAGTCGCCCGGCTTCGCGCCGACGTGCTCGGCGATGCCTGCGCGCTCTTCGGCGGTGATGTTCTTGGCCACCGGACCGGACAGCTCGCCGTCCTCGCCCACCAGGATGTACGCCAGGCCCTTGGCACCGCGCTGCTTGGCCCACTCCTGCCAGGCATCCAGCTGGCGGCGGGGCTGGTCAGCGCCACCGTCCATGACCACGGCGCCGACGTACTCGTTCTGGAACACGCGGAAGGTGGTGTTCTTGAAGAAGTCAGTGCACTCGGTGATTCGGATGTCGAAGCGCAGGTCCGGCTTGTCGGAGCCGTAGTACTTCATCGCATCGGCGTAGGTCATGCGCGGGATCGGAGTGGAGATCTCGTAGCCGATCTCCTTCCAAATGGCTACCAGGATCTCCTCTGCCAGCGAGATCACGTCTTCCTGGTCCACGAAGGACATCTCGACGTCCAGCTGGGTGAACTCCGGCTGGCGATCGGCGCGGAAGTCCTCGTCGCGGTAACAACGCGCGATCTGGTAGTAGCGCTCCATACCAGCGACCATCAGCAGCTGCTTAAACAGCTGCGGGGACTGAGGCAGCGCGTAGAACGTGCCCGGGCGCAGGCGTGCAGGCACGAGGAAGTCACGGGCGCCCTCCGGGGTGGAGCGCGTCAGCGTCGGGGTCTCGATTTCCGTGAAGTCGTGGTTGGCCAGCACACCGCGGGCGGCCTGGTTCACGCGAGAACGTAGACGCAGAGCATCACCTTGGGACTTGCGACGCAGGTCAAGGTAGCGGTACTTCAGGCGAGTCTCCTCGCCCACCTCACCGGAGGTGGAAGGATCGTCAATCTGGAACGGTAGTGCAGCCGAGGCGTTCAGAACTTCCAGCTCGGAAACGTTGACCTCGATGCCGCCGGAAGCCAGGTTTGGGTTCTCCGATCCTTCAGGTCGGGCTTCGACCACGCCGGTGACCTTTAGGCAGTATTCGCTGCGCAGGTCGTGCGCGCGCTCGGCTACCTCGGACTCGCGGAAAACGACCTGTGCCACGCCGGTACGGTCGCGCAGGTCGATGAAGATGACGCCACCGTGGTCGCGTCGACGACCGACCCAGCCAGTTAAGGTCACTTCATCGCCGATGTTTTCTGGGCGCAGCTCGCCCGCAAGGTGTGTGCGCAGCACGTTCCTCAGAGTCCTTCCTCGTTATTGTTCGCGTAAGTGTTAGCTAGTGTTAGCTTTTGAGCCTTTTTCGACCTTACAGCTTACCTTGTCCATATAAGGCTGTATATGTCACCTAGGTATGGCACGATTCACTTGTGACTTTCAACAACAATCTGAACAACTATTCCGATCGTGGCCAGCGCGGAGGATCCGGTTCTGGCGGTGGCGGTTTCGGCCTCGGGGGCGGGGGTGGCAACCAAGGTGGGGGCGGCGGCCTGTTTACCGGCCTACTTTTTGGCGCCCTCGCTCGCCGCTTCGGCATTCCGGGAATCATCGTTGCCGCCATTCTGGTGTTCCTCTTTAACGGCGGACTCGGAATGTTGGGTGGGAACAATGCCTCCGACCAGCGTGCGGGCGTCAGTAATAGTAGGCAGGGTGAAGGCTTCGAGCACTGCAAGACCGCCGATGACGCGAATAAGGACGACGACTGCCGAATCCTGGCGACCGCGACTTCCGTCGACGATTTCTGGGGCCGAGCACTTCCCGAGGAAGCCGGGATCGATTACACCAAGCCTGGGCTTGTGATTGCCGAAGGCCAAACCAGTACCAGGTGCGGATCGGCAAACCTCGCCAACACAGGGCCTTTCTACTGCCCAGGCGACGAGACGGTGTACATGTCCACGCCCTTCTTTAAGGAGCTAAAAAAGATGGGCGGTTCCGATGGACCGTTCGCACAGATGTACGTCACTGCCCACGAGTTCGGCCACCACATTCAGCAGCTGGAAGGGAACCTGGGGCTAAGCGACTACGACAATCCAGGCGAGGACTCCAATGCGGTGAAAATGGAAGTCCAAGCCGACTGCTACGCCGGTGTGTGGGCCCAGAACGCAGATAAGGGCGAGGGAGCTCTCTTGGAGCCCCTCACCCAGGAGCAGGTCGAGCAGGCAATTAAGACCGCCCGTGCCATTGGTGATGACGCCATCCAGTCCAGCGCCGGGCAGGAAGTTAACCCTGACAAATGGACCCACGGATCCTCAAAGATGCGCGTGGACTGGTTTATGCGCGGCTACCAGGGTGGCACTATGAAGTCCTGCCACCAGGACTTCCAGCGCTAAACGCCCTGGATAGTGGCCTAGATACTGCCCTAGCGCTGCGGAGGAAGGAAAGGCCGCAGCCAGCTTGGCACAGCGTGGGCTGGAATCAGGTGGTTGATCCAACCCCATACGCCGGCGCTGCCAGCGCCCAGGGCGATAATGCCCAGGATGATCGTGGTGATGATGCCATCCTTGGCAGAGCCACTGATTTCGCCCTTCTGGTTATCGCTAGAACCCGAAGATCCTGTGGAACCAGGGGTATCCGAGGAGCCAGAAGATCCACCCGGCTTGTCGGGAGTACCGGGCTTACCGGGGTCGCCCGGCTTCGGGTCAGCCCCCGGAGCATTGAAGCCCACCTTGATCGGATCGTGGTCCGACGCGCGGAACACATTCGGCTCATAGAAGTCCACCACGTTGTAGTTCCGGCGCGAATACTCAAACGCCACCGACTCGTCGGCGTTGATGTCCCAGACATCCGCACCGGTGGCCAGTTGCGTTGCTTTTTCATTGGCTAGGACGTGATCCAGGGATCCCAAGCGTCCGCCGAACTGGTAGGAGTGACCCGCCTCGTACTTATCTTCGAGGTTGGTGTAGCCCGCCTCTTCGATGATGCTGATTGCTTCCTCTTTCGCATAAGCATTGAAGTCTCCTAGCACGAACTGCGGCTTGTCCTTGAGATCAGGATCCTCGCGCAACCACTTCACCAGCTCACGGGACATGTCGGCGCGCAGACGGGCGTTGTTGCCCTGGCCATCGCCGGTGTCAGCGTCTCCCCTGGCTACGCTCCCCTTGGACTTGTAGTGGTTGACAACCGCTACGAATGCCTGGTCATCAGCCGCGCCCTTGTTCTTGAACTGCTGCGCCAGTGGCTGACGGGCGATCTCGTCGAAGGCGTTAACGTCGAGAATCTTGGACTCCCCGACCGGTTCTACCTTGTCCGGTTGGTAGATAAACGCCGTGCGAATCACGTCCTCGTTCTTCGCTACCTTGCTCGGGCTTGGCACGTACTTCCAATTTCCGCCAGCTTTGTTGAGCTCATCAACGAGGTGCTTCAGTGCTGCATCGCGGTCCTGGCCGAAGCCAGCGGAGTTCTCAATCTCTTCCAGCCCCAAAACGGAGACGTCGAGGGTGTTGATTGCCTTGACGATCTTGGACTGCTGGTCCTTGAATGCCTGCTCCGAGTAGGCTCCACGGACATTGCAGGAGTCAGTAGCTACGGGGTTGCCTTCGCGATCGTTGTAAGCCTTGCAGCCGGCCTCGCCTTGGCCCAAGTCGGTGAAGTAGTTCAACACATTGAAGCTGGCAATGGAATGGCTACCGCCGACGGCCTCCGGACCCTTTTCCTCTGCCGGACGTGAATCCTCCCAGCTGATCGGCAGGTCAGCCTGGGCAGTGTCACCCGTGATCTGACGTGTCGGCTGCAATCCCCACGTTTTGAAATTGTAGGAAAGCACCACCGGGTTGGCGAAGCTTACCTGATCCCCGGAGCGCAGCGACTTGATACCCTCCGCCGTCTTCAGGTACGGCTGTGGTGTATTTTGCGCATCCTTGTTGCGGAAGTAATTCAGCGTCGCGCCATCGTCCAGGGTAACGACGCGCTTGGCATTACCGGCCTCATAAGCTTGAGCTTCCGCACCGGGCGCCACCATGGCAGTCGCCTGGTACAGGGGCTTGTCACCTTCCACCAGGTCTACAGTGCCGTACTGGTTCAGGTTGTAGTTGTTGGTGACGGTGTACGTCGCAGATGGCTTGAACAGCATGTGCTCATTTGCCTCGCGAGTCTCCTCGTCTAGAGGGATCGAATCAGAGATTGGTTCTGGCTTTTCGCCACAGTCTTCGGCAGGGTTGGTGGATTCGGTGTACTTTGCATAACCGATCTGCGTAGATTCGGCGTGCTCTCCTACCTTGCCCGTAACAACGACGCACTTACCCAGGTCGGCTGGGGTGCCATTCTTGCCGGTGTAGACGAACACAGCTTGGGAGGCCTCTCCCGGCTTGTGCAGCTTGGCTTTGCCTCCCTCCTGAATCGTGAAGCCATCGAATCCCCCGGAAGGGTAGCTAGCGGTTACCCAGCCTGCGGTCTTTACTTCTTTGTCCACTAGCGGGGACACTGCACCCGTGCCCTGGATCTCGGAGATCTTCTTCTGCTCTGCTTCGCCCGGTTGTTCCGGTTTAGTGGGATTTTCCGGCTGTTCCGGTGCCGTCGCATTGGGATCAAGAGCATTACCACCGCTGAAACGTGGAGCTGGAGCGCCGACGGTGAAGTCGACGCTATTGTCGTCGGTATCCTTGCCATCGGCAGCACGAGCTGCTGCCTTGGTGGAGCTCAGAGTCCCAGTACCGGCAATCTCATTCAGCTGCGCATTGCCGTAGCCCACAATGTCGATCGCGGGGTTACCTGCAGCCCATTTGTCGGCGGTGTCGCTCAACACGACGGTGCCATTGGAACCGCTCAGATCCAGGTTGTCCCCGGTGGCGTCCGAAACAAAGTCCTGGGTACCGCCATTACGCGCAGCGCCCTTGATCAGGTAGAACGACTTCGGCTGAATCGTGCCGGATAGGGCAACGGGGTGGCCATTGTTACCTCCCTTTGCGGAAAGATATTGGACGGTCCAGCCGTCCAGGCTGATGGGCTTATCGGTTGGGTTGAAAAGCTCCACATAGTCATTCTTCAAGGTGGCACCGGAGTTTCCGCCACCACCGTAAACAGCGCTGATGACGACGTTATCTCCAGCGGGGGTTGCTCCTACGGTTGGAACAGAAAGGACATTGGCGCCGAGTGCCAAAGCACTGAACGTTGCGACGGAGGTGATGGTCTTGAAACGAGCCTTCATATTTCTTCAAGCTTTCTGGTGAAAACAGCCCCCGCATTAAAGGTGCGAGAGCTGAAATGGTGAATCAGTGTTGATGTCAGGTGATTAGATGTGGAGCAGGTCGCGAGCCCACTTCGGCAGGATATGGGTCGGGATGCCACCGTGGTTCTGCACCCAAGCGATGGCAGTTGCGCCACCGATGATCACGGCGAGGATGCCCAGGATGGTGCCGATGATGCCGCCGGTGGAGGAACCGGACAGGGAGCCTTCTGCACCCGGCTTCTCGTCCGACGTTGCACCGCAGCCACGATCGACATCGAGCTTGCCTTCGACGGAGATCGGGTAGTTCAGCTTAGAGCCAGCATCGGTGGTGATCTGCAGGAACGCAGCCTCTTCTGGAACGGTAAGGTTGACGGTAGCCTTGCCGGTTTCGTCGCGGGAGTCGGTGACCGTGTTGTCCATGTCCGCGGAAGCTTCGCCGACGGTGATGGCCTTCTTGCCCTCGCAGCGCAGGAACTTCGCGGTCGCCGTCTTCGGCTTTGCCTCAGGACCCGTGTAGCTCAGGGAGCTGAGCTTAACGGTCACGTCCTTGTTCGGAGCCAGGATGGTCCCGCGCAGCGCCTCGTCGGTCACCTCAGCCTTGTCCACGCCAGCGCCGGACAGCTGCACGCCCACGGAGGTCTGGTTCGGGCGAATCGAGATATCCGAGTTGTCGTTCAGGTAGAGGTTGAATACATCAACATCGATCTGCCCTGCGTCCTGGAACTTTCCCTTCGCGAAGGAATCGAAACCATCGCCACCGGTGAGCAAGAAGCTGGAGCCCGCCACGCGGTAGGTCTTCGTCGGATCCAGGGGCTTACCGTCGATGGTGACGTAGGAGATGCGCTTACCCTGCTCAGCGTCCGGGTTGTAGGCATACTGCACGTTCTTGGACAGACCCAGCGACAGCATCGGGCGCTTGCCACCCGGCTGCCACTGCTGCTCGAGAGCATTCTTCAGGTCCTCACCAGTGATCTCCACAACGCCCAGGGAGTTGCCGAACGGCTGGACGGCGAATGCCTCAGCGAAGGTCACCTCGCCGGATGCCAGGTCCTCACGCACACCACCTGCGTTCATAACACCGATGTCGGCGTTCAGGTCGGTCAGCTTGTTTACACCGTACAGGGTGGCGTCCGCGATCATGGAGTTCAGGGAGGACTCGGTGCCGCGGTTGGTGCCAGTCTCAGCACCGGCGTCTGCACCACGGTAGAAATCGTTCTTCAGGTTCGTGACAACCTTCTCCCCCTCGATCTCCGAGTTTTTCTTCGCTGCGGTGACGATCTCCGCCACTTCTTCATCCGGCGTGGAGCCACAGCGGTCCATCATGTCTTTAGCGGTGCGGTTGGTGGCGGTAACAGACACGACCTTCTTGGCGGCCTTGTCATAGACGATGTCAATGTCAGCCAGATCCATTCCGTAATTGGCCGGCTGCACCAGAACCGGCTTGCCGTCCAGCTTGCGCAGAACATGAGTGTGGCCAGCGATTACTGCATCCACCTTGTCAGAGAATCCGGTGTTGTCCATGCCCTCGTGAACCAGACCCACGATAACGTCAGCCTCTCCACTCTCCTTCAGGCGCTGTGCCTCTGCATTAGTGGCGGCCACTGGGTCGGTAAAGCTAATGCCCTTGATGCCGTCTGGAGAAACGAGCTCAGAGGTCGTGTCAGTCACGGTACCGACATACCCGATCTTCACGCCGTCCTTTTCGATGACCTTAGAAGGGGCGAGCTGTGCGCCCTTAACGTTCGCGCCCAAGTAGGGGAACTTTGCCAACTTGTCGCCGTTCACACCAACCCGGCCTTCGAGGTCATCCCACCCCTTGTCGAACTCGTGGTTACCTACTGCGGAGGTCTCCAGCCCCATCTTGTTCAGTGCCTCAATGGTGGGCTCGTCCTTCAAAATTGAGGACTCGAAGGGAGAGCCACCGATGTTGTCACCCGCAGAAACAAAGCTGGTGTTCGGGTTCTCCTCGCGCTCCTTGTTGATGTAGCAGGCCATCACTGCCGCGCCGGGTTCCGAGATTTTCCCCTCGCGGTCCTTTGCCTGGGACAGGTGACCGTGGAAGTCGGTAACACCGAGGATGTTGAGACTGACTTGGTCGGACTCAGCTGCATACGCGGGGACATTCAGGCCCGCGAGGGCAAGGGTGGGCGCCATGGCGAAAGTCACGACGGCGCGGGAACTGCGGCGGGACAACTTAAACACTTGGGGCTTTCTCCTCGTTGGAAATCGTCAATCGCAAACAATTGCGTAAAAAGAAGGTGTTACAACGAATGAGAGCTAACCATCGTTACGCGCCTTTGTCCGTGCACTATCCCGAGTCGATACGAACCTGAACTGCAACTTCACGTTAGGTAACAATTCTATTAATCTTTAATTCACCAAAAATACCCCCGCGTGGTGTTACGCGGGGGCAATGGTGTGAACTGTGTGAATTCGACGCCGATTTAAGCCTCGGCTGTCTTTTCCGCCAGCAGTTCCACAACTGCTGCCAGGTCTACCTCGTGTTGCTCGTGGGCTGCGAGATCCTTCACCGTCACGGTCCCCTCGGCCAACTCCTTATCACCCAGCACCAGGGCATACAGAGCGCCAGCGCGATCCGCTCCCTTCATCGCGCCCTTGAGCCCGCGATCGCCATAGGACATATCGGCCGGAATGCCACGGCCACGGAGGTCATTAACGATGTTGACCATGCGGCGCTTAGCCTCTGCGCCCAGTGCCACGCCGTAAACGTCGACCCTCCTGCCTGTGGACGCCTGCTTCTCCTCCGCTTCCAGCGCCAGCAAAGCTCGATCGACGCCCAGCCCAAAGCCGATTCCCGAAAGATCCTGCCCGCCCAGCTGTGCCATCAGGCCGTCGTAGCGTCCGCCGCCACCGATGCCGGACTGTGCACCCAGGCCGTCGTGCACGAACTCGAAGCAGGTCTTTGTGTAGTAGTCGAGTCCGCGCACCATGCGCGGGTTGATGGTGTAATCAACTCCCAAATCATCAAGCAGCCCGGTCACGGTCTCGAAATGCTCGCGGGAGGAGTCACTGAGATGATCCAGCATTAAGGGAGCCTCGGTCAGCATCTCCTGCATCTCTGGACGCTTATCATCGAGCACCCGCAGCGGGTTCAACTGCGCACGGCGTTGAGTCTCCTCATCCAGGGGCAAGGTTGCCAGGAAGTCCTGCAGCTTTTGTCGGTATGCAGGACGGTCATCCCAGTCGCCCAAGCTGGTTAGCTCCAGGCGGAAGCCGGTGAGGCCTATGGAGGTAAAACAGCGGTTAGCCAGCGCGATGACTTCGGCATCTAGCGCGGGATCGTCCACACCAATGGCCTCCACGCCGACCTGCTGGAGCTGACGGTAGCGGCCGGCCTGCGGGCGTTCGTAGCGGAAGAACGGGCCATTGTAGACCAGTTTGACGGGTAGCTGTCCACGATCCAGATTGTGCTCAATAACGGAGCGCATGACGCCCGCAGTGCCCTCTGGCCGCAAGGTCACCGACCGACCGCCCCGGTCGGCAAAGGTATACATTTCCTTCGATACGACATCGGTGGATTCACCTACACCGCGAGCGAACAGTGAGGTCTCCTCAAAGATCGGCAACTCCACGTGCTCGTAACCTGCCGTGTGCGCCGCGGAGGTGAAGGCGTCCTTAACCGCCTTGAACTCCGCCGACGTCGGCGGAAAATAATCTGGCACGCCCTTTGGCGCGCTCAGGGCCTTAAACTTCTGGGGCTTAGGCTTCTGAGCCTTCTGTTGCTTCTTGTCGCTCTCAGTCACAAAGAAACAGTCTACTAAACCGCTACTTTACGGCTGCCAGGAAGCTATTCGTCCGCTTCTCTTCGCCGATGGTGGTGTGCGGTCCGTGCCCCGGCAAGACGATGTCTTCGTCCGCAAAATCCGTAGTCAGCTTCTTCAAGCTCAGCATCATGTCCTCCGGCGAGCAACCAGGCAGATCGGAGCGCCCTACTCCCCCGCGGAAAAGGACATCGCCGCCGATAATCAGCCCATCCACGCGGAACATCACATGGCCTGGGGAATGACCGGGCATGTGGTGGATCTCGAACTCCGTGCCGCCAATGCTTATCGAGTCCTCAAGGAGATGAATATCCTCAATAGCTGGCATATTGGCCACGTCGAAAGGTACCGCGAGCGGGCTGGCTGCCTGATCCATCTCCAACATGAAACGATCCAGCTCGTGAACGAACACCGGCACGCCAAAGGCACCCGCGTCTCGGATGTGGTCAATGTGGCCGTGAGTCAGCACCACTTTCTCTACCTTGAAGTTGTGTTCGGCGGCGAGACCTTGAATATGCTCGTACGCACCTAGCCCAGGATCGATAACGACCGCCGGGAAGTTTTCCCCCGAAGTGGCGTCAGAACCATCAATCAACACATAGCAATTGGTCTCGAAAGGTCCGGCGGCGAAGCTCAAGATCTGCGTGGTCTCCGGCAGGGCTACGGGACGGTCGGAGTAATTGGTGCTCATGCCACTACACCCTAGCGAAAGCTCATCGAGGGGCGTGCCCTTGTGCCCGATTCGTGCTCTCCATAAGGCATAATGGATCACCGTATCTAGCAGAAGAAAGGCTCTAGAAAACGTGTCTGAAAAGAACTACCCGAACGAGGCCAAGCGCGACGAGGCGCTAAAGGAGCTGGAAAAGGCTCTGAAGTCTCGTGAACGCAAGGACAAGATCGCTCCTCTGGGCGTGGTTTTCGCCACCCTCGCCGTGCTGGTCCTTATCGTAGGTGGCATCTGGTTCGCTTCCACCTATAGTTCCGATAAAGATGAGGATCAGGTCGCCGAAAGCAACGAGCAGACCTCCGAGCCGGAAGTGGAAACCGCAGCACTCCCCGAGGGGCCTCTGAAGCCCTACGGCAATAGCGTCAAGTGCGAGTACAAGAAGGATCCGAAGGGCAAGCTCAGCGAGGCTGGTCTGCCGGACGGCAATGACGTTTCTGCACAGGGCACCCAGAAGGTGACTCTCACCATAAACGGCGAGAAGGTTGGTCTGGAGCTGGCAAACGATAAATCTCCGTGCTCGACGAATTCCTTCGCGCATCTGGTGCAGAAGAAGTTCTACGATTCCACCAAGTGCCACCGTTCCGTCAAGTCTGACTCCATGACCATCCTGCAGTGCGGTGACCCGGAGGGCACCGGTGCAGGCGGCCCGGGCTACTCGTTCCCGGATGAGTACCCGACGAACGGAGTTAAGAAGGACAAGGCTGAAACTCCCGTCAACTACAAGCGCGGAACCCTGGCCATGGCCAACAGCGGTCCGAACACGAACGGAAGTCAGTTCTTCCTGGTAACGGGAGATACCACCCTGCCGCCGAAGTACAACATCTTCGGCACTATCGACGAAGAGGGTCTCAAGGCACTCGACAAGCTGATGGAGAAGGCACCGGAGGGTGATGCAGCCCCGACCGAGGACATCAAGATCGAGTCCGCGGTACTGGGTTAACTCCCACCGCGCTAAATCCGACCGCGTTAAGTCCCACTGCGCAAGATGCAACGTGACCGGAGGGGCTAGATCCTTCTAGCCGCCGGTCGTCACGCGGTAGACGTCATAGACACCCTCGACATTGCGCAACTGGTTCATCATGTAGCCCAGCTGCTTCGTGTCCGACACCTCGAAAGTAAAGCGGATCGTTGCCACCCGGTCGCCCGCTGTGTGCGAATTCGTGGCAATAATCGGCACCTTCTGCTCCGATACAACGCGTGTGACCTCGGAGAGCAATCCATTGCGATCCAGTCCTTCGATCTGGATCGTCACCATAAACACCGCGTTGTGGAAGCTGCTTGCCCACGAAACCTCGATGATGCGCTGTGGCTCTTGATGTAGTTTCTCGGCGTTAGTGCAGTCGGTGCGGTGGACACTAACTCCCCCGCCCTTCGTGATGAAGCCGAAGATCTTATCGCCTGGCACTGGAGTACAGCACTTTGCCAGCTTGGCAGAGAAATCCGACTCACCTTGAACTAGGATGCCGGAGCCATCTCCCCGCCCTTCCTGTGGCGTGTTGGCAATCTTCGATGTGGCGGGGCGAGAATGTAAAACGTCATCCGCCTCGGATTCCGGCTCCACCCCGTCAACCAGGCGGTGGCATACGTTCCCCGCTGTGATCTCTCCCCGCCCAATGGCCGTATATAGTGCCTCGACGTCAGAGTAGTTAAGTTCGCTGGCCAGCAATCGCAGCGATTCGTGCGTAAACAAACGGTGCACCGCAAGGCCACCGCGTTGTGCCTCCGCGGCCAGCATATCGCGGCCTTTTTCTGCAGCTTCTTCACGGCGTTCCTTGGCGAACCATTGACGGATCTTCGCCTTCGCCCGTGGGGAGACGACAATGTTCATCCAGTCCTTCGACGGGCCGGAGTTTTGATCCTTGGAGGTGAATACCTCTACTTTGTCGCCCGTCTTAAGCTTGGATTCCAGCGCCACTAACTTGCCGTTGACTTTCGCGCCAATGCAGCGATGCCCAATCTCCGTGTGCACCGCATAAGCGAAGTCGATCGGTGTGGAGCCGTTCGGCAGCGTAATCGCATCTCCCTTTGGAGTGAATACGAAGATCTGGTTGGTGGATAGGTCATAACGAAGCGAATCCAGGAACTCGTTCGGATCCGCTGCTTCCTTCTGCCAATCCAGCAACTGGCGCATCCACGCCATCTGGTCTACTTCCTGCGACTCGCTATTGTTATTGCCGCGAGTTTCCTTGTAGCGCCAATGCGCCGCGATGCCGTATTCGGCATTATGGTGCATTTCATGGGTGCGGATCTGCACCTCCAGTGGCTTGGTATCGGGTCCAATCACTGTGGTGTGCAGCGATTGGTACACACCAAAACGGGGCGAGGAGATGTAGTCCTTAAAACGTCCCGGCATTGGCTGATATAGCGTATGGATCCCACCAACCGCGGCATAACAGTCCTTCACGCTATCCACGAGGATGCGTACCCCGACCAGGTCAAAGATCTCGTCGAAGTCGCGGCCGCGGACAATCATTTTCTGGTAGATCGACCAGTAGTGCTTCGGTCGGCCTTCCACGGTGGCATGCAGAGAGCTGCGAGACATTGCCAACTCGATCTCCTGCTTGACCTTGGCCAGGTACTGGTCACGCTTCGGAGCCCGGTCGGCAACGAGCCGCACGATCTCGTCGTACTTCTTCGGGTACAAAATGGCGAAGGCGAGATCTTCTAGCTCCCACTTCACCGTCGCCATGCCCAGGCGGTGCGCTAGCGGAGCGATCACCTCAAGGGTTTCGCGGGCCTTTTTAGCCTGCTTTTCTGGTGGCAGGAAGCGCATCGTGCGCATGTTGTGGAGCCGATCCGACACCTTGATCACCAGTACGCGCGGATCCTCGGACATGGCGACGATCATCTTGCGGATCGTTTCTGCCTCCGCCGCGGACCCCAGCACTACCTTGTCGAGCTTAGTGACGCCATCTACAAGACGTGCGACCTCTGTGCCGAAATCGCGGGAAAGATCCTCCAGCGAGTAATCCGTATCCTCCACCGTGTCATGTAGTAGTGCTGCGACCACCGTGGTGGTATCCATACCTATCTCGGCGGCAATAGTTGCCACGGCGAGCGGATGGGTAATGTACGGCTCACCCGACTTGCGCTTAACGCCCTCGTGCAGCTTTTCGGCCGTCGTATATGCGCGGTTGAGCAGAGCCAGATCGGCACGCGGATGAAAGCGTCGGTGCACAGAAATGAGTGGCCCCAGAACCGGATTAATCTTCGGTTTCCCGGTGCCGGTGAGGCTGCGCGCGATGCGGGCCGCCATCCATAGCGAACCCTTTTCGTTGCTCATTACCGCTTACATCCTGCCTATGTTTCTCTAGCTTGTTCTATGTAGTTGTGGGTCTTTTGTGGACGCCACCTACGTCTCAAAGCAGCCGAGCGGGTCAGCCAGCGTGATCGACCACATAAAGTGGCAGATCCTTGAGGCGATCGCGGCCGTCCAACGCAGCCACTTCTAGCACCACGCCCAGTCCGCAGACATTCGCCCCTGCTTTTTCCAGCAGTTCCCGAGACGCGCTCAGCGTTCCGCCCGTGGCCAAAACGTCGTCGATGAGGAACACATTCTTGCCTTGCAGCGGAATGGCATTACCGGCGGGGATCTCCAGGGCGGCCGTGCCGTACTCCAAAGCGTAGTCGACGTGGTGGACAGGAGGTGGCAGTTTACCGCCTTTTCGAACTGCTAGAATGCCCACCCCCAGTTCGTAAGCGACGGCGCTGCCGAGGAGGAAACCGCGCGCATCCAAACCACCAATGAGGTCAATGTCGTAGTTGCGGCAGTGATTTGCCAGATCCTTCACCAGGGCTTTGAACGCTGCGGGATCAGCCAGTACTGGAGTGAGATCCTCAAAGACGATTCCGCGCGAGGGGAAGTCCGGAACGATCCTGATGAGTCGGCGGAGTGCTTTGGCGGCAGACTCCGGTTGTTCGGTGCTTGTTGCGGTGGCTGTTTCTTTGGCAGTAGTCAAGCTCTCGGGTCCTCTTCTCTTGTGGCGCTTAGCCGTGCTGCTCGGTTTCGTGGTGCTCACCAGGGTTGGCAGGTTCCGTGGCTTCGGTTCCTACGGCTCCATCATCGTGCTGGTCAGAAGCCCGGCCAGTAGCCACCGGCTCGTCGGATTCGATCCAGCGGTCCATATTCCAGCTCACTCCCGAATCAGAGGTGCTGTCCAACACGTTCGCGGCATGAATCTCAGCCAGGATGGTGCGTGGTTCGGTCACTAGTGGCAGGGTGATGGCTTGCTCGGCAAGAACTGCTTCCGCGGCGCGGATCCCCTTCAACGGAGAAGCCTGGGTGGAGTTCACCTCGGAATTGCGGCCTAATGCCGAGCGGGTATCCAATGCCACGTCGTAATCTACGCCAAGTAGCCCATAGTTTTCAGACTTGCGGGGCACGGCCTCGATCTTTACGCCCGCCTTGGCACACTGAGAAGACAGGGCGTCGACAATCTTTTTATACCGCGGAACGCTATCGAGGAAACCAATCCGAATGGTCTGTCCGTTCAGCAACGTCCGCGCTTGTTCAATGTCGACGGCGGTGTTTGCATCGTTAATGTCGTTGAGGTATCCCCGCAGAGGGTGACCGGGTCTGATGACGCGCAGTCCGGTGGGTTGCACCGCCGCGCCGGTCTCCTTTTCCACTTCCCCGGCCAAAACCTTGCGGTCGATGCAGGCATTGAATGCGCGACGAGCCGCGGGATCCTGCAATACGCCCAAACCGGAAAGGCGGAGTGTATCTGTGCGTTCCGCGTTGGTTTCAACGACGCGGAAATCGTCACTATTCAGCCCTAGGTCGCTTGCTACCTTGCCTGGCTTATCGCCAGCCCCTTGCTCGGTATCTACGACAGAAAGTTGTTTATTGTCCGCAAGCTTCTTAACGTCCGCATCACGCGGCCACAAGTACAACGGAGTCTGGGCGGGCTCCACGCCCTTCCACTCGGGGTTCTTCTCCAGCTTCAGCGACCCATTTTCCTCCTTGCCGCTGATCTTGTACGGCCCCGAAGTCGGCACGTCGGCCGGGTTAGTCTTGTCGAAAGAGAAGACGTCTTGCCACGCCCGACCCAGATCAGTGAGGGTCTGCTCATCGGAAGAATTAAGTGCAGTGACGATATCGTCTACCCCTGCCTTCTTCGCCACGGTATGGGACGGCAAAACCGTGCCGGGGCCAAAGAGTTCGCGGTAGCGCTCTCCGCGCTTATCCGCAAAATGCACGCTAAACTTCTTTGCCCCTGCGGCACATTCCACTTGCTCTACCTGACCGAACAATGGCATATCGGAGCCGAAGAGATCGGGGCGAGTACTGGCCTTGTACGCCAGCAAGAAATCATCGCAAACTACCGGCTTAGCATCGGAGTAGGTCGCTTTCTCATTGATGGTGTAGTCCACGCGCCGCGGGTTGCCCGGCGCAGGCTTTGCAGTGACTAAGTCGCCATTGGGCAGAATCTGACCACGTGGCCCGGAAATGAATGCTCCCGGGTATAGACGGGCGGATACTTTCGCTGCGTCCGTTGCCACGCCAACACCTGTGCCCGCATTGGAGGTGACCAGGTCGCTCGACAGGACATAGCCGAACTGCTCGGGAGTGTTAGCAACACCAGCGTCTTTGCCGCAGCCGGCAAGACCCGCAGCTGCCAGAGCGGCGGATAGAGCCAGCACCATGGTCGCTTTCGTCGACCCGCCTGTGTGCCGTTTGCGGTTCACTGGTCGCCTCCCCGTAGACAAGTTGTGGATGATTGAGGTCAGTGCTAACTACATGCCCGGACGCCAAGATCGCCCGGCGTCCTCGTTCCCGGCTTCGCGCTTGTAGTCCTCCATGGAGTCCTCAGCGCTGTGCGAGCTGCGACGTGCGGACTCCATTCGAGCGTTCGGGCTGGAAACCCCACGCTTGGCAGAACCACTGATCCTTTCGCTGGAGCTAACTGCAGTTGCCGCTGCGGCGTCATCATCTACCGTATCGTGAGCGCTCTCCTTGTCCATGGCGCTTTCAGCTTCCCCAGCTTCTTCGGCAACCACAGCGTCGTCTTCCTCCGCTGCAAGGGAACGAGCGCGCTCCACGCGAGCCTCGTGCTGCTTGTACTTCTTCTGACGCATCTTGAAGGTAACCAACAAAGGTGCGGCGAAGAAGATCGAGCTAAGCGTACCCGCGATCACGCCGATGAATTGCACCAATGCCAGATCCTTTAGCGTACCCACGCCCATGATTCCCACAGCTACGACCAGCAGAGAGGCGATCGGAACCAGCGAGAAGATGGAGGTATTGATGGAGCGCATAATGGTCTGGTTGATCGCCAGGTTTGTTTCCTCGGCATAAGTCGCACGGGTCGAGCCGAATAGTCCGGAAGTATTTTCCTGCACCTTGTCGAACACGACGACCGTGTCATATAGCGAGTAAGCCAGAATCGTCAGCAGGCCGATCACCGTAGCCGGCGATACTTCGAAGCCGATCAGTGCGTAAATGCCGGACACGACCGTAAGGTCAATCAGCAGACAGAGGATCGCGGAGATCGCCATGTCGCGCTCCATGCGCACGGCAATGTACAGGAAGACCACCAGCAAGAACACGCCCAGTGCAATGAGCATCTTCTTGGTAATGCTGTCGCCCCACGACTCGGAGACGGTGGAATCGCTAATTGCGTCCTGGGTTACCTCTCCGGCGTTGTTCTTCGGGTGATACTCGTTGAACAGTGCAGAACGAGCCTCGCGGATCTGCTCTTCGGACAGGCGCTCCGAGGTGATTTCGATGGATTCAGCGTCGCCGCTACCCACGGTTTGAGTAGCCTGCGGGGCAATTCCCGTGGCCTGTTCAAAAACTTCGGCCACGCTGGATTCGGTGGCGCCACCAGCCGGTGGCATGGTCATGCGCGTGCCGCCTTCGAAGTCGATGCCCAGGCTGAAGCCGCGCACCACAATCGAAACCAGACAGGCTACGAGAACCGCAACGAGTACGCCATAGAGGCGCCCGCGGTTTTGTACGATACGGAATCCGCCGTTGCCGTTGTATAGCTTTTCGAAGAAACCACCGGCGTTTGCATCGGGAGCGTCTACTGGTTTGGTCTCTGTGGCGGAAAGCTCCGGGGCATTTTTAGCGCTCAAGGTGTCAGCCTTACTCATTTACTTCCCCTCCTTCTTCTTGGAGGTCGGGGTAACCTTCTCGTCGCTGTCTTTATCTGGTGACGCCTTTACGTCTGTCTCGTCGGCCTTTTCAGCCTCTGTTCGAGTGTCTTCCTGACTGTCCTGCTCGGCGTCCTCATCAGCGGAAGTCTCAGAGGATTTGCTCGAGGTCTTTGCGGCTTTGGAACGGAGAGCGTGTTCGTGCGGCTTGCGGCCGTATTTTCGCTCCGCCGCGCGGTAGGCGGCACCGAGGCCATTGAGCTTCGGCGAGGCGAAGAAACGTCGACGGGACATCAGGATCAGCAGCGGCGCAGTCAACAGGAATGCGACCAAGAGGTCGAACAAGGTCGTCAGTCCCAGGGTGAATGCGAAGCCCTTAACATCGCCGATCGCCAGGAAGTACAGGATCACAGCGGCAATCAGGGAGACGATATTACCGGTAACAATGGTGCTCCGGGCCCGCTGCCAGGCGCGTGGCACAGCCGAACGGAAGGTCGATCCGTTGCGGATCTCGTCCTTGATCCTTTCGAAGTAGATGACGAAGGAGTCCGCGGTGGTACCGAGGCCGATGATCAGACCAGCGATGCCCGAAAGATCCAGGCTATAGCCGATCCAGCGGCCGAGCAGGACGATAAATCCGTACACCAGAGAGAAAGCGGCAATCAGCGAGAGAATTGCGACAAAGCCCAGGCCGCGGTAGTAAGCCAGGGCGTACAACCCCACGAGCACTAGTCCGACCAGGCCAGCGATCACGCCAGCCTTCAGCGATGCCGCACCCAGTGAAGGCGAGATCGTAGTGGTGGTACCACCTGGCTCGCCGTTTTCACCGACGAAGCTCAACGGAAGCGCACCGTAGCGCAGGTTGTTGGCGAGGTCTTGAGCTTCCTTTTCAGAGAAGCTACCGGTGATCTGGGAGACCTCCCCCGGAGGTGTTGGCGACTGGATCTGTGGTGCGGAGATGACCTTGGAGTCCAGGGTAATAGCCACGCGCTTGCCCATCATCTGCTGACCAAGTGCGTACCAGGTCTCGCCACCCGGGGTCTGGTCACCGGTCTTGAATTTGAAGGTGATGGCCATCTGTGCCGAGTTCGGCTGCAGGCCGCCAGTAATCTGCGAGTTCGTATCAATCATTTCGCCGGTCAGGCGCTCACCGTTCTTCTCGTCGGTTTCGCCCTTCAGTAGCGGCGCCGGCCCCAGAACCATCGGTCCCTGGTCACTACACGTAACCAACGGCTTGGCCGGGTCATCGGAGCCTGCCATCGGATCGTTTTTCTCGCAGTCCATCAGGGATCCGGCGGCCTGCTGCTTGTTGCCATCCGTGCTCTGGCGGTCTGCCTTGAGAATTTCTACCTGCTTATCGCGGCGTTCCTGCTCTTCGACGGAATCTTTTGGTTCCGGCAGGGGCTTGGACGTTACCTTCATCTTCTTAGGTGCATCCTTCAGCCCCAGCTGCGGGAAAGCCTTCACCATGCGATCCAGGCGCTCGTTGGCAAGATCCTCACTAATGATGCCTTGCTGCACCCAAGAGTTAGCCATCTTCTGCAGAACCTTCGGGAAGTCCTTGGTTGGTGCACCTGGCTGGGACTCCGGGCGGAACAGCAGCTGTGACGTCTTACCCAAAGTGCGGGCTTCACCCGCATCCTCGCCCGGCACGGTAATGACTAGGTTATTGCCGTCGGTCACCACCGAAGCGCCGGAAACGCCCATGCCGTTCACACGGTTTTCCAAAATGGTTCGCGCTTGATTCAGTTGCTCCGGGGTGGGCGTACCTCCCTGCGGAACCAGTGTCACGCGGGTGCCGCCCTGCAGGTCAATGCCCAGCTTGGGGCCGAAAGACTTATTGCCCGTGAACATGATTAAGCCCAGCACGATGAGGACGATCACCACAAACGCGGCAATCGCCCGCTTCGGCCACGCGAATCCGCTCCGCGCTGCTGTTCTCTTTTTCTTCTTTGCCACCGCTAAATTACTCCTGCAATCCGGCCGCGCATGGGGTGCCGCCGGTGTAGTAAAACATCCAACCCCGTGATACTAGCGCCTTGCCAGGGGTGTTTTAAACACCAGACACTGCTTAAAGCGCCAACTCTTGGGGGATTTTTGCCACGAATTTCCTTAGTCGTCGGTGTGGTTATCCGACTTTTCTACGTGGCGGTCAGTCAATTGAGTTTCCTGCTGGGAACCGGGTTCCACAGCATCCACGGTTTCCAGGATCGAGATCTTTTCCCAGGTGGTCACAACTCCCTTGGCGATCTCCAGATCAACCGTGGTCTCCCCCACGTGCGCTACGCGACCGTGCAAACCCGAAGTCGTCTTTACAACCATGCCCGGGCCCAGCTGCTCTTGGAAGTCACGAACCTGCTGTAGCCGCTTGTTCTGCTTGCGGATCTGAATCAGCGGCAAGCCGACAAAGACCAGTAGGACGAGGACAATAAGAATAATGTCATTTGGCATAGTGACAATCTTGCCATATCGCCCTACTCGTTCGACTACAGCCCGATGGTGCCCTCCGGCGGTTCTAATCCAATGTGTCGCCATGCCGCCGCAGTAGCCACTCGCCCTCGTGGGGTACGGCTCACCATGCCTGCCCTCACAAGGTAGGGTTCGCACACTTCTTCGACCGTGGACGGTTCTTCCCCTACCGCTAGGGCTAGGGTGTTGACGCCCACCGGCCCGCCACCATGGCCCTTCACCAGGGCTTCGATGACGGCTCGGTCGAGTCTATCCAGTCCGGACTCGTCAACGTCGAACACCAGCAAGGCAGCTCGCGCCACCTCCAGGGTGATCTTTCCGTCCGCATTTACGTCCGCGAAGTCGCGCACTCGGCGTAGCAAGCGGTTGGCAATTCGCGGCGTTCCGCGGGAACGCGAGGCAATCTCTGCTGCGGCGTCACCGTTAATATCAACGCCGAGGATCCCCGCGGCACGTGTGACAACACGGGTGAGATCCGCGACGTCGTAAAACTCCATCTGGGCAGTGAAGCCGAACCGATCTCGTAGCGGCCCGGTCAGCATACCCGCGCGGGTTGTTGCGCCGACCAGGGTAAACGGGGCGATCTCAATGGGAATAGAAGTTGCTCCTGGCCCCTTGCCCACGATCACGTCGATGCGGAAGTCTTCCATCGCCATGTACAGCATCTCTTCGGCGGGACGAGCCATGCGGTGAATCTCATCGATAAAGAGAACATCGCCCTCCATGAGGTTAGAAAGCATGGCGGCCAGATCGCCCGCGCGTTCCAATGCCGGACCAGAGGTCATGCGCAGGGAGGTGCCAAGTTCCTGGGCAATAATCATCGCCATCGTGGTTTTGCCAAGACCGGGCGGCCCGGCCAGCAGCACATGATCCGGTGTGACTCCGCGAGAGCGGGCGCCGCCGAGCACCAGATCCAGCTGAGTGCGCACCTTCGGCTGACCGATGAACTCGTCCAAAGACTTAGGTCGTAGCGAGGTATCGATATCGGTGTCCCCAGAGGTTTCCTGGGGGTTCAGATCGGCGTTTTGAACGAAGCCACCTTGTGCTGCGGCTGAATTTCCCGATGCATTTCCGGGGGCTGAGCTCATGCCAATACCTGGCGGTAGTTTGAATTCTGTCCGCTCGATGTCGCTCATGATTCTTTGATGCCTTCCCTATTGTCGGGCTTGTCCAGCTTGTCCGGCTGCCTATTTGATAGCTGCCAGTGAGGCTCGTAGAAGTGCGGAGGCATCCGGAGCCGACTGTTCTGGCCACTGCGCCAATACGTTCTCGACGGTACTCTGCGCCTTCGATTCGGTGAAGCCTAAGCCCGTGAGCGCCTCGATGACCTGCTCACGTACGCCGAAGGAAACCGCTTGCACATCAGCGGCAGCCCCGGTAGCCCCGGCAATACCCGCAGCAATGCCGTCGGCAATCTCACCGAGATCTGCAACCTTGCCCTTGAGATCCACCGCCATGCGCTCTGCCAAGCGCTTGCCCACGCCAGGAGCTTTTTGCAACGTCTTGTGGTCACCATTGGAAACAGCCAAAGCTAGTTCCTGTGGCGAAATCACCGACAAAATGGCCAATGCGAGCCGTGCTCCCACGCCGGAGACGGACTGCAACGTAGCAAAGGCACGTTTTTCGTCGCGATCTTTAAACACGTAGAGGGTTTGGGAATCCTCGCGCACCACCATAGCGGTGGTCACAAACACCTCCTCACCGCGTGGCAAGTCGCCAATGGTTGTGGCCGTGCCCATGCACTCATAGCCCACACCGCCACACTCGATGACTACAAAATCGAGACCTTTGTCAATGACGGTTCCGCGCAGCGATGCGATCATGGTTTCCCCTTTACTAGATGGTTCAACGGTGCCCTCCAGCAGTGGCATACGGCCAGTGCCAATGCATCCGCCGCGTCCGGTGGCTTTGGCGGTTCACTGAGCCCCAGGATGCGGGTAATCATGCGCGTCATCTGCCCCTTATCCGCCCGCCCATTGCCGCTGATGGACTTCTTCACCTCACTAGGTGTGTACATGTGCACTTCTACCCCACGCTTGGCCGCCGCCAGCATCAACACTCCGGAGGCGTGGGCAGTATTCATCACCGTAGACACATTCGACCGTTCAAACACGCGCTCTAGTGCTACAACGTGTGGTTGGTAGTCGTCGAACCATTGTTCTACCGCCTCAAAAAGCTTGTGCAGGCGCCGCTCCAGCGGCATGTCCGCTGGAGTGCGCACCACCCCCACAGCTACGGGATACACAGCCCGCCCCTTCCCCGCTTGCACTACGGAAAGTCCGCAGCGGGTCAGCCCAGGGTCAATCCCCATAACCCGCAGCCCCGCCAGCGAAGTCGGACCGCCGGCGGGACTACCCCAGGCTGAATTGTTTGGAATACTCATCGTGCTACCAAGAATAGCACAGGTGTTCCAAAACTAGTCGTTGAGCTCCGCTAGGACCTCTTCGCTCAAATCCATATTGGTGAACACATTTTGTACATCGTCGGAATCTTCCAGAGCATCAATCAGGTTAAATACCTTCTTTGCGGTGGACGCATCCGCCGGAACCTCCATGGAGGCACGGAAGTCGAGCTCAACCGAGTCGTAATCGATTTTTGCTGCCTTTAGCGCGTCGCGCACCGCGTTCATATCGCTGGATTCACACACGACTTCGAACTTGTCGCCAATGTCGTTAACCTCTTCCGCCCCGGCATCCAGCACGGCCATCAGAATATCGTCCTCGCTGTACTCGCCCTTTTCGAGCACGGCCACACCCTTGCGCGTAAACAAGTAGGACACCGAGCCCGCATCGGCCATGTTGCCGCCGTTTTTATTCATAGCGGTACGTACATCGGTTGCAGCGCGGTTGCGGTTATCAGTCAGACACTCGATCAGCATCGCTACACCATTGGGTCCATAACCTTCGTACATGACGGTTTCCCAGTTCGCGCCACCGGACTCTTCACCGGAACCACGCTTACGGGCACGCTCAATGTTGTCGTTGGGTACCGAGGACTTCTTGGCCTTCGTGATTGCGTCCTGCAGCGTTGGGTTCGCGCTGGGATCGCCACCACCGGTGCGAGCCGCCACTTCGATGTTCTTAATCAGCTTGGCAAATTCCTTACCACGCTTCGCGTCGTTGGCAGCCTTCTTGTGCTTAGTTGTTGCCCATTTGGAGTGGCCGGACATGTTCCTCTTTCGGTAGTCGGGTTTGTCTTTATCGAGTCCATACTAGACCCCTTCCGCACCGGCACTGTCACACGCATCGTATTTTTTGGTGATGTCCCCTCACCGCACCACCACAGTTAGCCTGCTGCGCGGTGTTCCTCGACCATCCGCACAAAGTAGCTGTGCACCCGGTCATCCTCGGAAAGTTCCGGGTGGAAGCTGCATCCCAGTACATGCCCCTGGCGTACGCCGACAATCGTTCCATCTGGCAAGGAGGACACAACCTCGACACTATCGCCCACTTCCTCCACCTTGGGAGCGCGAATAAACACGGCCTCCACGGGCGTGTCGATATCTCCGAACGGCAGCTGCGTCTCAAAGGAATCCACCTGCCGACCGAACGCGTTGCGTCTGACTGAGATGTCCATTGCGTGCAGACTATGGGCGTCAGCACGAATATCAAGAACCCGGTCGGCCAAAAGAATCAATCCAGCACAAGTACCGAACACCGGCAGGCCGTCGGCAATCGCGGCGCGCAGCGGCTCCAGCATTCCACCGAGCTCTAGCAGTTTGGACATGGTGGTGGATTCGCCGCCGGGAAGGATTAGACCATCCAGCCCCTCTAAGTGTTCGGTGCGACGCACAGCGCGAGCCTCATGACCCAAACGTTCAATACTGCGCATATGCTCAACGAAGCCGCCCTGAACGCTTAGCACGCCAATAATCAATGTTCTATTGCTCCTTTAACGGAACCGACTGGGCACCTTCGCGCAGACTGCGGGTCAGACCCTCCTGGGTCACCACAGCCACAAGGTCACCCTGCTGGTTAAAGATTCTTCCGTGGGTTAGTGCTCGTCCGCCGTGTGCGGACGGGGAAATCTGGTCGTACAACAGCCATTCATCAGCGCGGAAAGGCCGCAGGAACCACATGGCGTGATCCAGCGAGGCCTCTTGGAACTCCGCCGGACGGTGCGGTACCAGCGCCGAGGACAACAACGTCATATCCGACATGTAGGCCAGGGTGCACACGTGCAAGGTGTCCACATCCGGCAACCGGGTTTTAGTACGGAACCACACCACCTGCTGGGAAGCCGTGTACTTGTTGTGCTCGTAGTCTTCCGGAGGAACGATGCGAACATCCCAATCAGCCCACTCGTCGCGGAAGAGGCGCTGCACTCGACTCAGAGAATCGGTATCCACCACAATGGACTCCGGATCTGGCACTGCCCGCATCTCGTCGGAGTGCTGCGGACCATGATCGTTCCGGATGTGGAAGCTGGCCTGCATAATGAAAATTGCCTTACCGTCCTGCAACACCTTGACAGAACGGGAGACAAAAGAGCGACCGTCGCGTACGCGGTCAACCAACATCACCGTCGGCACGTCGGGATTACCAGGACCTACAAAGTAGCCATGCAGTGAATGCACGCTGAACTCGTCACTCACTGTGCGAGTAGCCGCAACCAGAGCCTGCGCGGCAACCTGTCCACCATAGGTACGTGCCAACTTCGACGGCAGTGGACTGCCGCGGAAGATGTCACGGTCGATGCGCTCCAGATCCAGGACATCCAGGATCTTCGGACGGTGCGGGCTCATTACCAGCCGCGCTCTGCCAGTCGGTGCGGCTGCGGGATCTCGTCGACATTAATGCCCACCATAGCCTCACCCAATCCACGAGATACCTTGGCAATCGTTGCCGGGTCGTCGTAGTTCTGGGTGGCCTGCACAATAGCGCGAGCACGCTGCTCCGGGTTGCCGGACTTAAAGATGCCAGAGCCAACGAATACGCCCTCTGCGCCTAGCTGCATCATCATCGCTGCGTCGGCTGGGGTGGCGATGCCGCCAGCGGTGAACAGTACTACCGGAAGCTTGCCATTTGCGGCGACCTCGCGAACCAGCTCATAAGGAGCCTGCAGTTCCTTGGCTGCAACGTACAGTTCATCTTCAGCCATGGAGGTAAGGCGGTTAATCTCCGCGCGGATGGTGCGCATGTGTGTCACAGCGTTGGACACGTCTCCGGTGCCAGCTTCGCCCTTGGAACGAATCATCGCTGCGCCCTCGTTAATGCGACGCAGAGCCTCGCCCAGGTTCGTAGCACCGCAGACAAAAGGAACCTCGAAGTCGAACTTGTCGATGTGGTTCTTGTAGTCGGCGGGGGTCAGTACCTCGGACTCATCGATGAAATCGACGCCCAGGGACTGCAGAACCTGTGCCTCGACGAAGTGACCGATGCGTGCTTTAGCCATTACCGGGATCGAAACGGCGTTAATGATTCCTTCGATCATGTCCGGGTCGGACATACGAGAAACGCCACCCTCAGCGCGGATATCGGCGGGCACGCGCTCCAACGCCATGACGGCGGTTGCGCCGGCATCCTCGGCGATCTTTGCCTGCTCTGGGGTAACGACGTCCATAATGACGCCGCCCTTGAGCATGTCAGCCAGGCCACGCTTCACGCGAGCGGTGCCGGTGTTCGCAACAGGAGAATTAGTAGTCACGATGCTTAATGTCCCATCTTTGAAGAGTGTTAGATCCGTTCTAGTCTAACCTGTCTAGTTCCCGATCCCGCTATTGGGGATTGGCTTATTGGCCTTCCCTACCGCCAGTCTCTTTCGAAGCATCCTGAGAAGCGTCTTGTGAAGAGCCCCGTGAAGAGCCTTGCGAAGACGAACCTTGGGAGGGCGCAGGACTAGAGAGTAATGCCTCGTAGTACTCCGGAAGCGGCGCACGACCTGCCAACCGAAGTCCACGCACCAAAGGACGCGTACGCACGCTTAGGGTGTCAGATACTGCGTCATTGTAGAAACGCGCGGCCAGGTCTACCTTTGCGGAGGCCTCCAGAAAACTGGGGTTGGACCATACCTCCTGCTTGAGCACGCCAAGTAGTTCGTTTTCCACCTCACTGCGTGCCCCCATATCGGTAGCTCGCAGAGCCACCCGGTTCACCTTTGCTACTTCTTGCCCCAGTTCCGGCTGCAACGCAGCGATAACGCTAGAACGAGAGTGCAGCGCGCCCTCCAGGCTGACGCGAGCCGAGTCTGTGCGAATGTGCAATCGATTCAGCCTGCTAGCCATTCCGGATGCCCAAATAGCGATGCAGACAACCAAGATCAGCACCAGCGCGGCGATAAATGCCCACACGGGGAGAGTGATCATGCCAAAGTCACCTTTCTGCCTTTGACGGTCACAGTGTCATAGACCTGTTCCACCTGATCGGTCACCGTCTGCCAGTCGAAATCCACCGCTCGCGTCGAACCCGCAGCCACCAACGAATTCCGGGCGGCGTCATCGCGCAGCAACCCCACGGCCTTGTCTGCCAGATCAGCTGCCGAACCATTACTAAATAAGCGCGCGGAAACACCGTGCTGCCCCACGGCTTCAAAAGCGGGGATATCACTGGCAAGCACCGCGGCTCCGGCTGCCATACCTTCAACAAGGACGATTCCAAAGCTCTCACCGCCGGTGTTCGGCGCCACATAAACATCGCTGGCGCTGAGCGCACTGGCTTTGTCTGCGTCACTCACACGCCCGAGCACCCGCACGTGGGCGTCACTAGGCCCAAGCCCTACGGTGGCCGACAGCCCCAAATCCCTCACACGCTCCACCAGGGCATCCATATCTCCACCACCTGCGATTATCAGCTCTACCTGCGGAACTTCCGCAACGATGCGTGGCATCGCTTCAAGCAAAATCTGCAGTCCCTTACGGGGCTCTTCAAAGCGGCCGAGGAACATCAGACGCGGGCGGTGCTCCCCCGGCGAATCCAAACCGGCCAGAGGTTGTGCGCCGCGGTAAACACTGGTTTCCACCCCATTGGGAATAAGCACCGGGTCGCCAGCCAGGTTTTCGACCTGCCAGCGCCGTGCCTCCTCAGACACCGCAATGCCACCGTGGATACGTTCCAGATACGGGCGCAAAAACGGCAGAGCCATTTTAAGAACCTTCGACTCACTGGCCGACGCATGATACGTCGCTACGATAGGCCCTTCGGCCACTGCCATAGCGATCATCGAATAAGACGGTGAATTCGGCTCGTGGATGTGCAGCAAATCAAACTGATTGTCACGGATCCACTGCTTTAGATGTTTCTTTGTACGCGGCCCGAAACTCAAACGCGCAACGGAACCGTTATAGCGGATAGGAATACTGGAACCGCCCAGTTCCACGAAATCCGGCAATCCATCAGCTGACTTACCCGGCCCGATCAGACTTACCTCGTGGCCGCGCTTCCGCAGCTCAGTGCAAAGGTCAATGGCGTGAATCTGCACGCCGCCCGGTTCGTCAAAGGAGTACGGGCACACCATCCCGATTCTCATGCGTCCTCCCCTGGTGCCTCTTCCAACCCGAGACGCTGTCGCCGAGACTGTGAGAGATCCGCAAACCACAGTGGCTGTAGCAGGTGCCAATCCTGCGGATCCTGGGCGATTCCGCGAGCAAAATTATCGGCCATTTCCTGCACTATCTGCTGCAGAGTCTGCCCTTCTACTGCCACCGGTGTAACCTCGTGCTCCCAGGTTTCGGGGCCACCGCGCCGTACAGGAGTGGGATCCGTCGAGCCCCCGCGGAAGGCAACTCGAGCAGTGAACAGATTCGCCCCGGTGCGCTGTGCCAACAATGCAGCACCAGCTGGCATGGAGGTCTTTTCCCCAAAGAACTCCACTTCCACCCCGCGCCCAGTCAGATCCCGTTCCCCCATGAGGCACACCGTCCCACCGCCGCGCAAGACTTCCTCCATCTGCTCCAGCGGCGGCACCGCCGATCCGGTCAGCGCAATGATCTTAAACCCAAGAGATTCGCGGTACTCCACAAATGCCTCGAAGAGGCTCTCCGGCTTCAGCCGTTCTGCCACGGTTGTGAAGGTGCCATAGTGGTGGACCAGCCATACTCCGGCCATATCCCAGTTACCGGCGTGTGGCAGTGCGATCACCGTCCCGCGTCCCGATTGCGCGCTGGCATGCAATAGTTCAAGGGACCCCGGAACGAAGTTGCGGTTGAGTTCCTCGGCCAGCTCGCGCCCCGCCATCGCAGGCAATTGGAAGGCTTCGCGCCAATAGCGCATATAACTGCGCATGGAGCGGCGAACGAGGTCGCGCGTCACGTTTTCTGGTCCGACGACGCGGGCGAGGTTGCGGCGGAGTTGTTCTGGCCCCTTGCCTTTTTTGGACGCCACGTCTGCGCCCCATTCAAACAAAACTTTCGCCAATGGCTTCGGCAACCTGGAGGTCACCTTCCAACCCGCGATATATGCCGCGGCAGTGAGCTTCTCCTTCACTTGTTTCCACCCCCATCCGACGGAAACTCTCGGGCTCCCTCGGGTGCGGCGATGGTCTGAGATGCGGCGTCGGAACGAGCCACGATAACCAAACGCTCGATGACCGTATACAGCGAGCCGGCAGCTAGGATCCACAGTCCCCACGCCAATACATGGGGTATCCCTAGCCCGCCGAGGCCCACGGCCACCAACGAGATGATGAGGCGTTCCGGCCTCTCAACAAGGCCGCCAACAACCTTGATCCCGGAGGCTTCGGCGCGCGCCTTTACATAGCTGGTGACTTGGCTGGCAACGAGGATCACCAGACAGACAGCCATCATGACCTCGTTGGTGGGATCCTGCAGGCCAAACCACAGCACCAGTGCACCGAAGATGGCGCCGTCGCTAAGACGGTCACAAGTGGCATCGAGGGTAGCGCCGAAGCGGGTACCTCCCCCGCGCATGCGCGCCA
Organism: Corynebacterium sp. 22-2729; assembly: GCF_053479475.1. NCBI lineage: Bacteria > Bacillati > Actinomycetota > Actinomycetes > Mycobacteriales > Corynebacteriaceae > Corynebacterium > Corynebacterium sp. 22-2729. The sequence goes on along the minus strand of NZ_JBRBCA010000004.1, from coordinate 7,048 downwards.
TAGTGCCGTCCACCATATCCGTGGCGACGGTGAGCCCGATCAGAACCGCGGCCGCGAAGTGGTGATCCGTTGGGATGAGCCAGAGTGCGAAACCAATCGCCAAGAGGGTTCCGAAGATTGTCACTGCATTTGGGGAGATCCCCAGCTTGTGCAGCGTCCGGGCGATCGGTTCAATGATGACCGCGGCGGGACCGCGGCCGTGCACACTAAGCATCGCTGAAGTTTTTCTCCCTTAAAAATCGTGACACGCTAGTCGGCGGAACGAGTGATTCTTTCCCAAGCCTCGGCCAACAGTGCGCGCGTCTCCCGCAGCGTCTGCGGCAGCACTTTGGCACCCGTCATGACTGTCATGAAATTAGCATCACCGACCCACCTGGGCACTATATGTTGGTGCAGGTGTGTCGGAATTGAGCCGCCGGAAGCTTTGCCCAGATTGAGTCCGACATTCACTGCATCGGGCTTCGATACAGCTCGCAGAGCCTTAAGCGCAGTTTTCGTAAACTCCGCTAGCTCCGCGGTTTCTTCATCCGTTAGCTCGGTGTAGTCGGCAACCTGGCGATAAGGAACCACCAGCATGTGCCCGGGGTTATAGGGGTACAGATTCAAAACGCAGTACACCGACTGACCACGGGCGACGATCAGGGCGTCCTCATCCGACTGCTCGGGCAGCGTCGAAAAAGGATCCGCAGAGCGTGTCGTCTTCGCAATGTACTGGGAGCGGTACGGCGCCCACAGCCGCTCCAAGCCGCCTTGCAGGTCCGGTTGAGAGCCAGCGCCCTCGTCGATGTACGCGTCTGCCACTGCGGCCTTCCTCCTTATGCCTCCGCCAACGGCTGAACCAGTTCCGCGCTGGGCTGATCGTTGCGACGTTCGCTGATCCAGGTGGAGATGATGCGCAACGCAACATCGCGCGGAACGCCGTTGACCTGAGTGCCGTCCAGGAAGCGGAAGCTCACTGCTCCCGCCTCTACGTCCCGGCCACCGACCAGCAACATGAAAGGAACCTTGCCGGTGGTGTGGTTACGGATCTTCTTCTGCATGCGATCATCGGAGGTATCAACCTCGGCGCGAATGCCCTTCGCACGCAGCTCGGCGGAGAAGTCCTCGAGATACTCGTTGAACTCGTCCGCGACGGGAATGCCCACAACCTGGTGTGGGGCGAGCCAGGCCGGGAAAGCACCTGCGTAGTGCTCCAGCAGCACGCCAAAGAAACGCTCAATGGAGCCGAAGAGGGCACGGTGAATCATGATCGGGCGTTGCTTAGAACCATCCGGGGCGGTGTACTCGAGGTTGAAACGCTCCGGTAGGTTGAAGTCCAACTGTACGGTGGACATCTGCCAGGTACGTCCGATGGCGTCGCGAGCCTGTACAGAAATCTTCGGGCCGTAGAAGGCTGCACCTGCCGGGTCCGGAACCAGCTCCAGACCCGACTTGGTGGCCACACGCTCCAGGATCTCGGTGGAGCGCTCCCAGATCTCATCACTGCCAACGAATTTGTTCGGGTCCTTAGTGGATAGCTCTAGGTAAAAGTCGTCCAGGCCGTAGTCGCGAAGCAGGGAAATGATGAACTCCAGCACCGTGGTCAGCTCTTGCTCTAGCTGATCTTCAGTGCAGTAGATGTGGGCGTCATCCTGAGTAAAACCACGAGCGCGAGTCAGGCCATGGATCACGCCGGACTTTTCGTAGCGATACACAGTGCCGAACTCGAACAAACGCAATGGCAGCTCTCGGTAGGAGCGACCGCGTGAGGCGAAGATCAGGTTGTGCATCGGGCAGTTCATCGGCTTGGCGTAATAATCCTGCGCCGGCTTGGTGACATTGCCCTCCTCGTCGGTTTCCCCGTCCAGCTGCATGGGTGGGAACATACCGTCGGCGTAGAAGTCCAAGTGGCCGGACTTCTTAAACAAGTCGCCCTTGGTGATGTGCGGGGTATTAACGAAGCTATAGCCGGAGGCAATGTGGCGCTTTCGGGAGTGCTCCTCCATCTCCAGACGCACAATTCCGCCAGCTGGGTGGAATACCGGGAAGCCCGATCCGATCTCATCCGGGAAGCTGAATAGATCCAATTCCTGGCCCAGGCGACGGTGATCGCGCTTTTCTGCCTCGGCCATCATCGTCTGGTAGTCGGCCAGCGCTTCCTTCGATTCCCACGCGGTGCCGTAGATACGTTGCAGACCGGCCTTGGACTGGTCACCTCGCCAGTAGGCAGCGGAGGAACGCGTCAATGCAAAGGCCGGGATGTAACGAGTGGTGGGCACGTGCGGGCCACGGCAGAGGTCGTACCACTCAACCTCGCCGGTGCGCGGGTTGACGTTGCTGTACGCGGTCAGCTCACCAGACCCGACCTCGACGGCTTCGTCGGAATCCGGATCCACATTGCCCTTATCGGCAATCAGCTCGGTCTTAAAAGGCTCTTCCGTGTATTCGGCACGGGCCTGCTCGACATCTCCATATGCCTTACGTTCGAACTTCTGGCCAGACTTGATGATCTTCTTCATCGTCTTTTCCAGCTTGTTCAAATCCTCCGGAGTGAAGGGCTCTGGAACCTGGAAGTCGTAGTAGAAGCCGTTGTCGATGGCAGGGCCGATACCTAACTTGGCACCAGGGAACTCCTTTTGCACAGCCTGCGCCAAAACGTGGGCGCAAGAGTGGCGAATGACCCCTCGCCCCTCGTCGGTGTTGGCTGGAACGGCAGTAACCTCAATGTCCTGCTCCGGGGCCCACGAAAGGTCGCGCAACTGGCCCGCGTTGTCCCCCTCAGCTTCCTTGACACAGACAATGGCCTCTGGCCCCTTGTTCGGCAACCCCAGCTCGCGCATTGCGGCGCCGGCGGGTGTGCCGGCTGGCACTCGGAAGGTAACGGGTGCTTGATTCGCTTCGGCGGCTGGGTTGTTTGCGGGGGTACTCACTTGTAGATCGCGCTCCTTCTCGGGCTTTCAGTGACGGTCACATACCTGGTGACAGTCCTCAACGACCGTAGATTCTACCCCTCTAGGAACTGCTGGCCCCAGTACGCCCCGTTTTGGGTGCCAGGTAGTACCCAGAACACCGCCGAGCCCACGTGAGTAATCCACTTATTCAGGCGATCCTTCTCCGCCAACCGCTTCTGCAGCGGCGTAAAAGCTTCGTCGGGATCGGCCTGGAAGCAGATGAAAATCAATCCGCTGTTGCCCAGAGGGGTGATCTCGTTGTCCCAGTTGTAGGCGCGACGTCGGATACGCGTCCCCTCACCGGCACTGATTCCGACGTGGCTGCGCTCGTCAATCAACGGCAGGCCGTCTTCACCAGTCTTGTTGAGGTCCACTGGGTCGAATTCATCTTTGCCTCCCAGGGGTGCGCCGGTATCCACGTGGCGTCCAAAGACGATCTCGCGCGACTGGCGATCCAGCATCTCCCATGCGGGCATATCGAAGACAATGCGACGTACCACCATGGCGCTGCCGCCCTGGTCGTCCCAGATGGATTCGTCGTATTCCTTGTCTGTTCGGGGGATGGCAGTGCCGTCCTTGAATCCCAACAGATTGCGGGGGGTTTCGCCGGTAGGCGAATCGACAAATCCGCGCTGGGTCCACTTCGGCGTCGCATAATCGCGTCCGCCGCGAGTAAGTACGCGCGCTGCATGGCTGACCGCCGTTAAGTCGTCACCGCAGATCTGCAGTACGACGTCGGCGGCACCAAAATCCTCATTGAGCTTGTCGCCCTTGAATTTGGGAAGCCCGTTGAGGTTCTTCTTCACCCAGGAAGGCGCCTCACCCATCAAGCCTGCATCCTTGATCAGCTTCGGCCCCCACCCCATTGTCACCGTTAGGTTCTGCGGGGCGACGGTCAGCTCATGCTCAAGATCTGCCAGAGCGGTCTCGCCCTGCGTCATTGAGCGCGCATCACCAGTCCAAATCCGCATCAAGCGATTCAAGTTTTTCTTGAGTCCGCCGTTCGGCAAGCCCTCCCTCTTGAGATCGAAGGCCACAACCAGTGCGTGGGTCTGCGAATCTTCCTGGATGCCTGCTTGGTGCGGGCCGTCGAAGGTGATCTTTCTTATTGACGCCTTGTCTCCAGCGGAATCACTTCCAGTCGAAGCATTGGAGTTATCCGTAGTGTTGCAGGCTGCCAGTACCGATGCGGCGCCGGTGGCTCCCAGCCCTGCAAAGAAGCCCCGTCGGGAGAGCTTATGGCTCGTGGCGGGCTTAGAGGCTGTGGGCTCGGGATTCCAAGCGTCAAAGTAATTAGAGCGCGAATGTACGGGGTCAGGCATGGCGATTAGTGATTGTGCTCGTGCATGTGCTCGTGATCATGCATGCCGTCCATTTCGCCACTCTTCTCGGCGCTCTTCTCGCCACCACTGTGGTCGTAGTGCTCGTGGGTGGACTGCTGGACGCGGACCGGAATGTTATCGAGCTTGTATTCCTTGCCGTCTTTGTCCACGAGGGTCAGATTTAGAGAGTCACCGGCGGAGAGTTCTTCCTTGACCTCCATGATCATGATGTGGTCGCCACCTGGCTCGAGCACCTTGTCCTCGCCAGCTGGAACAACGAACTCGGAGACCTGCTTCATCTTGCCGTCCTTATCGACGGTGTGCAGTTGATAGTCGGCTCCTTCGATGTCACCCTTTACCTCGGAAATCGAGATGTCCTTGTCGCTGCCATTGTGCAGGGTGCCGAAGGCTGCGGTCATCGACTTCTCAGTGCTCTTAGCGGTGACGTACGCATCGCTAATCTTTAGCTCTTGATTATCATTCGCTTCACTCGCACCGTCCTTAGCTGCGGAGGACTCAGCCGCTGAAGTCGCTGTAGAGGGATCCTTCTTGTCTTCCCCACTATCGGAGCATGCGGACAAAACCAAAGCACCACTTAGTGCGATGGCAACCATGGATGCAGCGCGCTTCTTGGAAGCGTTGAGGGAGGTCAGAGACATAACGAACCTTTCGTTCAAAAAGGCGTTGGGAGCCTGCCACCATCACTCCCCGACCCGGGGTACGCCCCGGGACGGACAAGTTGTGCGAACCCTAGTGGTTCGCGTGCTGGTTGGCAGCACCCGACGCGGATGCTGCGCCGGAGGCGGTTGCCTCGGCGGAATCGGTGGCCATACCGTTCATCTCAGACTCTTCAGTCTGGAGATCAGACTCAGAAGCAGACTCCGTAGCGGACTCAGATTCATTGGAGTCCGTCGCTGCTTCCTGTGTGGACTGAATGCTCGGGGTGGCCGGGCCGGTGGTTGCGGTGTCCTCGCGCGTGCCGCCATCGTTCTCATGCGGAGGGGTGCAGGCGGAAAGTGCAAGGGCAGTAGTCAGAGCCAGTGCGGCGGCGGTTGCAGAGCGGAACTTCTTCACGGGAATTCTCCTGATCAGGTAATCGTCAACTATTCATGAGGCAAAGAACTTCTAGTCTTTCTTCACATCACGAAAGCGTGCGATGGCGATTGCCAAAGCACCTACAATTACGACGATACCGCCCAGGGGCAATAACCAGGAAGGAACACTCGGGGACTGCTCCCCCTGTGCCCCCTCCTTTGATTCACTCCCCGTATCGGAATTGTTGTCGCCACCTTCAGCCTGGAGAGTGAACTCCACGCTGCCGCGGGTCGAGTGACCATCGGAGCTAGTGATCTGGTAGCCCACGATGTACTTCCCGTTTTCCTTCTCAGCCTGCAGGTCCTGCGGGACGTCCAGGCTCAGCTCGCGACCATCCGCTTTCGGCTCTCCACGGAACAGCACCTCACCATCGCGGGACAACGCGAGGGTGTTGAAACCGTCCTGCGGTTCGCCAGAAAACTCCAAAACGAGTTTTTCCGGCAGATGGTCAACCGTGGAGTTGGCCTCCGGGGTGGACTTCAGCACCACATCATGGGCCAAAGCTGGAGAGCTGACCCCAACGGAAGCGACTGCGACCGCACCTGAAACTGCGAGGGCGCGGGCGAGCGGGCGTCCAAAAGAAGAAACACGGCGAGGCATGTAAACGGTGAACCTTTCTGTCACGACACTGCTTACACCTTAGCGCCGAAGCCTGAAACCCTTTTGCCGGGCACACGCTTCGATCGCTGGAGAGGTAGTCGTGTGTGTAACCGCAACGGTTCCCAAGCATGCACGCATGGGGGCGAATGCTGGGGGTAGGAATGCAAAAACCGCCCAGCGATATTGCGCTAGGCGGTGTGCATGGTGGTCCCAACTGGGTTCGAACCAGCGACCTTTCCGGTGTGAACGGAATGCTCTTCCACTGAGCTATGGAACCTTTAGGCTATGTAACCTTAAGCGACCTTGCTGACCGCTGGGAATGAAAGTTACCACCAGCGAACCGCCAAGACCAAAAGCAGTTCGGCCGTAAATTTCAACTATGTAGTTCTAGAGCACCTAGTATGCCTCCTAAACCTCCACCAGAGGGCTTATCTACCTGGTGATTTGTGAACTGCAAGACTAACAGGCTAGTGTTTGTTGTCGCAGCAACGATGCATTGCTCTTGAATGCAAAGCAGAGTGACTGTGAATGCGGATGTAGCGCAGTTGGTAGCGCATCACCTTGCCAAGGTGAGGGTCGCGAGTTCGAGTCTCGTCATCCGCTCCACGCTCAAGCCCTTTCAGGCGGCTTGGGTTGTCGTTTTAGCGCGTTTAGCTCAGCGGGAGAGCGCTTCCCTGACACGGAAGAGGTCACTGGTTCGATCCCAGTATCGCGCACGAGCAGTCGCCGTACTGTTACGGTGGTTGATCAATGCGGATGTAGCGCAGTTGGTAGCGCATCACCTTGCCAAGGTGAGGGTCGCGAGTTCGAGTCTCGTCATCCGCTCCACGGTTCACTAAAGTGGGCCACGAGCAAGATTCTTTCTTGTCGCGGTGGAATGGCTGAGTGGCTTAGGCAACGGTCTGCAAAACCGTGTACACGGGTTCGATTCCCGTTTCCACCTCCACATTCTTTACACATAGTGAACTTTAAAGGCGCGTTTAGCTCAGCGGGAGAGCGCTTCCCTGACACGGAAGAGGTCACTGGTTCGATCCCAGTATCGCGCACGAGCAGTCGCCGTACTGTTACGGTGGTTGATCAATGCGGATGTAGCGCAGTTGG
>NZ_JBRBCA010000003.1:0-217544 GCF_053479475.1 Corynebacterium sp. 22-2729 | reverse complement strand
CCCTGCTCGAAACACTCCACTAACTGCTCGCGCTGATATTCACTTAGCGAACTTCGTGCTCTCAATGAAAACTACTCCCCACTAGTCGGTAACTGATTTCTCAGTCCAACTAATGGGGAGCAGTTCACCTATCGGTGCGGGGACTTTTGTAGCTAAGCCTGGTGGCTATTTAAGCCTGGCCAACCTCGAAGCGCTTGAAGCCCTTCAGGGTCACGCCAGCCTCGTCCATAACCTGCTTAACAGACTTCTTGGACTCGGTGACAGACGGCTGATCCAGCAGGCAAACGTCCTTGAAGTAGCCCTTCAGGCGACCCTCGATGATGTTCGGCAGAGCCTTCTCCGGCTTGCCCTCCTCGCGAGCGGTAGCCTCAGCGATCTCGCGCTCCTTGGCGACGGTCTCGGCCGGAACTTCGTCGTTGCTCAGGAACTTAGCCTTCAGAGCGGCAACCTGCATAGCGGCAGCCTTAGCTGCGCCCTCGTCATCGCCCTCGTAGGAGACCAGTACGCCGACTGCCGGCGGCAGGTCTGCGGAACGGTGGTGCATGTAGACGGCAACCTTGTCACCCTCGATGGTGGTGGCGCGCTTCAGCTCCAGCTTCTCGCCGATCTTTGCGGACAGCTGCTGCAGGGCGTCGATTGCCTTCTGGCCATCAACCTCGACTGCCTCGAGCTCTTCGCGGGAGTTAGCCTTAGCCTCTGCAGCGGCAGCCGCGACCTTGTCGGCGAACTCGATGAACTCGGAGTTCTTAGCGACGAAGTCGGTCTCAGCGTTAACCTCGATCATGGTGTTGCCGGAAACGGCAATCAGACCCTCGGAAGCGGAGCGCTCTGCGCGCTTGCCGACGTCCTTAGCACCCTTGATGCGCAGGATCTCGATGGCCTTGTCGAAGTCGCCTGCGGCTTCTTCCAGGGCCTTCTTGCAGTCCATCATGCCGGCGCCGGTGATCTCGCGGAGCTTCTTTACGTCTGCAGCGGTGTAGTTCGCCATGTGGGGCGATCCTCCTTCTGGTGGAAGTGTTTCATAGTGGCTGAAATAACAGTTTTTAAAATCAGTCCTGTTTTCCAGCCTAGGTTACAAGTAACGCCCACGCCCGTCGGACACGGGTCTAAAACTGTGTCCCATACGGGGGTGGGCGCTATTCGCTGGCCAAAAGCAGCCTATGCCTCGGAAGACTCGGTCTTCTCAGCCTCTGCCTCGGTAGCCTCGGCCGGTGCCTTCTCGGCGTCGCCAGCAGCTTCCTTAGCAGCAGCCTCCTGGCGCTCAGCGCGAGCCTGGCGGCCAGCCTCAACAGCGGAGGAGATGATGCTGGTCAGCAAAGTTGCGGAACGGATTGCATCGTCGTTGCCCGGGATCGGGTAGTCGACAACGTCCGGGTCGCAGTTGGTGTCCAGGATGGCAACAACCGGGATGTTCAGCTTCTGTGCCTCGGAGACAGCGATGTGCTCCTTGTTGGTGTCGACGATCCACAGTGCGGACGGGGTCTTGGTCATGTCCGCGATACCGCCCAGAACGCGCTCCAGCTTGTTGCGCTCGCGGGTCAGCATCAGAACTTCCTTCTTGGTGCGGCCCTTGTAGCCGTCCTCAGCTGCGTCCATTGCCTGCAGCTCCTTGAGGCGGTGCAGACGCTTAGCAACAGTCTGGAAGTTGGTGAGCATACCGCCGAGCCAGCGGTGGTTGACATAAGGCATGCCCACGCGCTCTGCCTCGTTAGCAACGGCCTCCTGAGCCTGCTTCTTGGTGCCGACGTACAGGATGTTGCCGCCGTGGGCAACGGTCTCCTTGACGAACTCGTATGCCTCGTCGATGTAGGTCAGGGTCTGCTGCAGGTCGATGATGTAGATGCCGTTGCGGTCGGTGAAGATGAAGCGCTTCATCTTCGGGTTCCAACGACGGGTCTGGTGACCGAAGTGGACACCAGCGTCCAGCAGCTCGCGCATAGTAACAACAGCCATGGTGTTACAGGGGCGTATCTTCTTCTAGCCGACCATGTGGCCGGCGCCGCCCCTTCCTCGCTTTCAAAGTTTAGGGTTTGACGGTTTTCTTCACGATGCACTCGACACTCACTGTACGTGGGTGGCTTATGCACCATCCTGGCAGATATTCCCCGATGTAGCTGTGGCTCGCCATGTTCGCCCGCTTACGGGACCGTGCTGGTGAGCCATTGTGTGGGGTGCGAATTATCTACGCGTAGTCAGTAGCCTTGCTTCACCCCGCGGTCTTCGCGAAACCACTTGCACTTCCTTGAGCGGTGCAGAGACGAATCCGGACATACTGCGCTTGCAACACTACCCCCTTTCACGCAGCTAAAACAAGTCCACTACACCGCGCGTCGCACGCAATCTGTGGACAACTTTGACTTATCCACAAACTCGTTCGCTTACTCTTTCTTTTTGGTGACGCCCCCACGCATCATTTCTAACCATGACCCCTTGGTTCTTACGTCTTCTGTACAGCGCTTTTGCAACGGTTTTCCTGTTGTATGCCGCTCCCCTGCCTCCTGCCGTTCCCAGTGCTTCATTTCCGGAGCATTCCACCCAGATTGTGCGTTCTCATCGTCTCCCCACTTCCAAGGATGCGACGGTTCTCCGTGCTGCGGACATACCCGATCAGGCGTGGAAGCCCGGGCACCGGGGTGTGGATCTCCAGGCAACTCCCGGGCAGGTCATCGTGGCGAGCCGGGGCGGCGCTGTAGCCTTTGCCGGCGTGGTGGCAGGCACTCCTGTGGTTTCCATTAGTCACTCTGACGGTATCCGCACGACGTATGAACCGGTGCTGGCTCGGGTAAAAGCAGGACAACAGGTACGCCGGGGTGAGCCCATCGGCGTGCTTGCGGATGCCACAGCCCTGCCGGACTATGCCCGTGCATCACCAGGACTGTCGTGGGGCGCGCGTATTGAGGGCAAGGAGCGAAGGTATATAGACCCGATGACGCTGCTCGGCAGTGTGCGCGTCAGGCTCTGGGATGTGCCTGGTTAAAAACAGCCTTCAAACGTTCGGTACCTACGTGGGTGTAAATCTGCGTGGTGGACATATTCGCATGCCCCAACAGTTCTTGTACGACGCGCAGATCAGCTCCACCTTCAAGGATTGCAGTGGCTGCAGAATGTCGCAGACCGTGGGGGGAAAGTTTCGGACCGGGTCCTGCCTGAGTGACCCTGTTCACCACATTGCGAACCTGACGGGGGTCGATGCGCTTGCCGCGCACTCCGACGAAGAGCGCCGAAGTTTCTTTTGCCATTTCTTTGCGCACGGATAGCCACTGCTCCAGCGCTGACACCACTGTGGCTCCGAAAGGAACGACCCGCGTCTTATTTCCCTTACCCGTGACACGCAGGAGGTTGTTGGAAAAGTCAACGTCGTCGACATCACACCCTGTCAGCTCAGAGACGCGGATACCCGTGGCGTAGAGGAGCTCGACCATGGCCCAGTCGCGAATGCCGGTAGGTGTGGCATTTTCCGGCTCGGTGCGCAGCCCGTCGAGCAGCTCGGAGGCCTGGTCGGCGCGCAATACTCGCGGGAGCGTGCGCTGCGGTTTCGGGGCTTTAAGTGCGGCAACGGGATTGGCGCTAACGAACCCACGGTGTGCCAGGAAGGCTCCAAAGCCCCGCATGCTGGAGGCGAGACGGGAAAGGCTTGCTCGACTTGCCCCGCTGTCTACCGCCCAGCCGAGAACATCACGAGCTCGGTCGAGATCAAACTCCTCGATCCGCTCCAGCCCCTCCAGGGCGTTATCAAGGTCTCGGCGATACGCGCGAATGGTGTTTTCGCTGCGCCCCACCACATGGCGGAGGTGCTGTTCATAATCGTCCAGTGCGGCACTCAACGATGCCTTGTTGCCGACGGGACGGGAGTTGCTCATGTGACTAATGTAGCCGGTCACTCAACCCTAATCCAGCAATCCGCCTCTCTGCGAAGCCTGCCCATCGCTTCCAAGTCGCGTAGGCAGCGGATCACCGTACGAGCTGGCAAACCGGTGGCTTCCACCAATTGAGACAGCCGACCTTCGCTCCCCCGGCCGGAGGGCAAACCTGCGGCGTCAAAAATGGCTGTCTGCTCCCAGCTCAGAAGAGACGAGCGATCTTCTTCGGCAAACCCCAGACTCATCTGCTCCCCCAGGGGGCTTAGATCTTCAATCAAGTCTCTAGCACTGACTGCCAGCGTGGCCCGCGAGGTGCGAATACGGTCGAGGCACCCCAACGACGCATGCGAGGTCACCGGCCCAGGCACCGCGAAAGTTGGTTTAACGAAAGCCTCCGCCCAGTTCAAGGTGTTGAGCGCCCCGCTCCTAAGGGGCGCCTCCACCACCAAAGTCGCCTGGCCAAGTGCTGCGGCGATGCGGTTACGAGTAAGGAAACGGTGGCGCGCAGGCGGAGTGCCAGGAGGATATTCACTGATGACCAGTCCCCCTGCGGCAATGATGTGCTCGAATAGCTCTGTGTGAGCCTTGGGATAAGGAATATCCAAACCGCAGGCCATCACCGCCACCGTAGGCGCTTTAGACTGCAGAGCCGCCCGGTGGACAAGTGCATCGATTCCCACCGCACCCCCGGAGATCAGGCTAAAACCCGCATCGGCCAGATCTCTAGTGAAAGACTGCGTGACCTGCTCGCCGTAGCGCGTCGCCGCACGTGTGCCTACGACGGTGACGGAGCGTCGCACGGCCACATCCAGGCGAATATCTCCACGCACCCACAACGCAAACGGCGCGGCGGCCTGTCCGCGCACGGAAGAATCATGGTCGGCACCTGAATTGGCCATTCGCATGAAGCTGGCGCTAAGTTCCTCCGGCCATTCATCGTCCTCGGGTGTGACAAGTCGCCAGCCGCGCGCAGCAGCCAGCTCAATGTCCTTTGATGGATCCTGTTCATATCGCTGTGAAGTCGCGTCGGCCAGTTCATCGGGCAGCCTGCCACCCCGGCGCGCCAATGCCTCGGCGACCACTTTAACCTGCGACGCCCCAGCCTTTTCCCATCCTTCCGGCCAGAGCAAGTCCAGCACATCAGTCCGGGAAGCTTCCACGACGCGTCGCAGATAGGCCCACTCATAGAGATTGTCAGTGGTTGTCATGGCTTATGCCACCTCCGTTAGTTCCTGGTCTGCTCCGAAGAGTTCCACCGCGTCACTGATATGCCCCAGATGTGGCGCGGGTGCAGACTCCAGATCCGCGAGTGTCCACGCCACACGGATGGTGCGGTCAACGCCCCGCTGGGTGATAGTGCCTGTTCGAAGCATGTCCTCGAGCAGCAACTCACCGGCTTCATCTACTCCCACCTCCCGCAAATCCTTTCCGGGTACCAGGGCGTTGCTGGCTGTGCCCCATCGCTGACGCGCACGATCCCGCGCTGCAGCTACCCGCTCTGCCACCACCGCGGTGGACTCAGACGAGTTTTTAAGCCCCGCTATCTGCGGTCGCCCCGTAGTGCGGGCAAACACGTCCACCCGATCGCGAAGCGGGCCAGAAAGCTTCGCCTGATATCTGAGCCGGGTTCCGGAAGGACATGTGCAGTCAATGGCCAGCTCTGCCCCGCACGGACAGGGATTCGCGGCTAATACCAGCTGGAAATCCGCGGGAAAAGTCGAAATCCGTTGTGCACGCACAAGCTCTACCCGGCGCAGCTCCATGGGCACGCGCAGAGTGTCGAGGCAGTCCCGGCGCGCCTCACTGACCTCATCGAGAAATAGAACACCGTGGTGTGCGAGACTCACCGCTCCGGGAACTGGCACACGTCCTCCACCAATCAATGCCGCTGGAGTCACAGAATGGTGCGGGGCGATGAAAGGCCTTCGGCCAGCAAGCACCTCCGGAAGATTCCCCTTGACCCCCGCTAAAGAATGCACGATGGCAGCCTCCACGCGCTCGCTATCGCTCATTGGCGGCAAGATTCCTGGCAACCGCTCGGCCAGCATGGACTTGCCGCTTCCCGGAGGTCCAATAAGCAACAGGTTATGTCCGCCTGCCGCAGCAACCTCCACTGCCCGGCGTGCCGCCGGTTGTCCCAACACCTCCGCCAGATCCCCCACCTCACGGGGAGGCACCTGTTGCCCTGGTTGTGCTTCCGGTAAGTCTCCGCCTCTTAACCACTCGATAACGCTAGCGAGATTGCGGGCTATCAGCACCGTTACCGCAGACTCCGCTGCCTCCGCCGCAGCGGCAGCCTCTGCCTCATTGCCCGCCGGAACCACAACCGTGGAAAATCTCTCCATCGCCGCGGCCAATACGAGAGCAAACACCCCTTGTACTGGGCGAATCTGCCCATCGAGTCCCAGCTCCCCCACTAGGACAGTTGCAGACAGTCTGCCAGCCACCACTGCGTCCTCCGCAACCGCGGAGAGCATCGCACACACCATCGCCAGGTCGTATCCCGCCCCCTGCTTCGGCAACCCAGCTGGTGACAGACTCATCACCGTCCTCGACCCCGGCCACGCCACGCCCGAGTTCTTTAACGCCGAGCGGATGCGATCCTTCGCCTGCACCACCGCGGTATCCCCCATACCCACAATCGAGATGCCGGGAAGCCCCCTGCTCACATCACATTCGACGGTAATAACCGTCCGCCGCGTCCCCTCCAACGCCAGCGCTTGCGCATGCCCTACGGCCATCGGTCACCACACCCCCTGGACATGCTCCCGCACGCCCTGCGGACCAACGTCGATCACATCCACGCGCATTCCCCCGGAAAAGCGCACCCCCTCGCGATTCTGTTCCAGCCACAGGCCAGCCACGGTGCGTATCCGCCGCAGCTTCCGTGGACCGACTGCTGCCACTCCGCCCCCGTCGGAGTCCGAGGTGCGATACTTCACCTCGATAAAGGCGAGATCGCCCTCAGGCGTGCGTGCAACTATATCCAACTCCCCGTAACGAGTATGGAAATTGCGTTGCAGTACCTCATATCCCGCCCGATGCAGATACTCCGCGGCTAGGTTTTCCCCTGCGTTACCCACCCGCCGCTTGTTCACCGTTGGCACTGTCGCTTCCCCTCACTTCCTCGCGTCCCCTACCTTTTCAATCGGCACCGGCTCTTTCACGGCCAGCACCTGGTTCACAAGTGTGGAGCATTATCCACGCGAGGGGGCGTCACCAAACAAGAAGGGCAAAGCAAAAGCCCAGGGGTCTGTGGATAACCTCTGGGCTGTGAATAAGAAGGGAAAGTTACTGGTTAGTCTGGCAGTTGCAGTTCGGGCTTGTCGAGTTCCTCGATGTTGACGTCCTTGTAGGTGATGACGCGAACATAGCGGACAAAGCGGGCAGGCCGGTACATATCCCACACCCAGGCATCGGACATGCGGACTTCGTAGTACACCTCGCCGCCGGAGTTACGGGGAATCAGCTCGACGGCGTTGGCCAGGTAGAAGCGGCGCTCGGTCTCCACCACATAGGAAAACTGGCTGACCACGTCGCGGTACTCGCGGTACATCGACAATTCGACGTTAGCTTCGTAGTCGTCTAGTTCCTCAGCGCTCACGGACTTACCCTCGATCCTTTCCCTCTAGCCACTGCCGATGCGCAGCGGCCACGTTCTTGTAACTGTAGCGGTGATAAGGGGTGCCACCATGCAGACTCACCGCGTTCATGTGTGCCTTGGTGCCATAGCCCTTGTGACTAGCCAAACCATACCCCGGGAACTCTTCGTCGAGGGTTCGCAACACTCGATCCCTGGAAACCTTTGCCAGCACGCTTGCCGCACTAATGCATTTCGCCATCTGGTCGCCTTTGATCACTGGCAGGTGCGGCATAGGAAGTCCCGGCACCTTGACCGCGTCGGTCAACACATACCCCGGCTGAACGTCCAATGCCGCGACTGCGCGACGCATGCCGGAAACATTGGCGTGCTGAATACCAAAACTGTCGATATCCGCGGCGCTGATGTGGATGATCGAATACGCCACGGCGACGTCCTTGATGACCTCAAAGAGGCGCTCGCGGGTTTTCTCAGTCAGCTTCTTCGAATCGGTGAGCCGCTCCAGCCCCGCACCGTCTAAATCTGTGGGGAGGATGCATGCCGCAATGGAGATCGGCCCGCAGCAGGCGCCACGACCGGCCTCGTCCACCCCCGCTACGGGCCCCAGCCCCGCGGCTTCTAACTCGCGTTCCAAGGAGCTTTAGCCCTGGATCGGCAGGGAGTCCACGCCACCGATACGGTTAACTGGCAACAGAATGGACTCGACCTCGCCGACGATGTTTTCCACCGGGATGGTGCCCTGGTGCTCATCCCCCATGTGCGCGCGAGAATCCAGGGAGTTGGTGCGGTTATCGCCCATAACCCAGACGGCATCATCCGGCACGGTAACCGGGCCGAAGTAGTTACCCTGGCATTCCTTAGATCCCATGGTGGGGTCGATCGGGTTGACGGGCGGATCCATCGTGTAAGAATCATCGACCTTCTTACCGTTGACCATGATTCCCGGGTCGCCCTCCTGGCACTGCACCGTCTGCCCACCGGTGGCAATCACGCGCTTGACCAGGGTATTTTCATCGGGAGCGACAATGCCGATGGTGGCGCCGAGGTTCTGCAGGCCACGCACGACACCATTGGAACTGCGACGGGAAGTGTATTCTTCATTCCACGATTCGGTGCCCACGAAGACAATTACGTCGCCCGGATCAGGCATCTTGTTGCCACGATAAGCCAGTTTGTTGACGAAGATGCGGTCGGGCGTACATCCCTGACAGCCGTGGAGAGTGGGTTCCATCGACTCGGAAGGAATCAAGTACATGCGGCCAACGAAGTTGTTGAACGCACCTAGCACTAGCATCGTCACCAGGATGATGATCGGCATTTCGACCCACCATGGGTAGGTCTTCTTCTGCTTCTCTTTCTTCTTTTTGTTAGGTGACGCCCCATCCTCCGGCTGCGCAGCGGCCTTCGGTTCACCATTGGCGTCTTCCGGGGCTGGGCGCTGGGTGGGGTACTCGCCCGGCTGGCCAGGGAGCTGCTGGGGATCGTTCGGTTCCTGTCGATGAGTCACAAATAGCCAGGATACCAGTGGCAAGAAAAGCAAAAAACCCAGCCACGAAACTGTGGCTGGGTAGTTAGCACTTAGGGGGTAAGTACTAGCGGCGCTCCTTGATGCGGGCTGCCTTGCCGCGACGCTCGCGCAGGTAGTACAGCTTCGCACGGCGAACCTTACCGCGGGACAGAACGTCGATGTGGTCGATGTTCGGGGAGTGAACCGGGAAGGTACGCTCCACACCAATGCCGAAGGAGATCTTGCGGATGGTGAAGGTCTCGCGGATGCCGGAGTTCTGACGACGGATTACAACGCCACGGAAAACCTGCAGACGGGACTTGCTGCCCTCGATAACCTTGACGTGAACGTCCAGGGTGTCGCCAGGGCGGAAATCAGGAATGTCATCGCGCAGCTGAGCTGCGTCAACCTTGTCAAGAATGTGCATGGATAAAATCCTTTTGCTCGTCTGGATAGAGGATCCTCGCGGCTTTTCGCTTGTTCCACGCGCCTACGGGTTCGTACCCACAACAGAAATTAACTTGAGTAGTATGCCATCGGTCAGCGGCGTTTACCAAATCCGGCGTTTTTTAGTGCAGCGGCCATGCTGCCCTGTGGCCGGCGCTTCTTTCTGCCCTGCTTGCCGCTGGCCTTTGGCTCATCCTGCAAGCGTAGGGAAAGCCCGATGCGGTTGCGGGGCACATCCACGTCGACCACGCGCACCTTTACAACCTCGCCAGAGCTCACCACGTCGTGTGGATCCTTGACGAATTGATTGCTCATTGCGGAGACGTGGACAAGGCCATCTTGGTGGACGCCGACATCCACGAATGCACCGAAGGCGGCAACATTCGTCACGGTGCCTTCCAGCACCATGCCGGGGCGTAGATCCTTGATGGTCTCAATCCCTTCGGCCAGCGTGGCGGTCTTAAACGTCGGGCGTGGATCGCGCCCGGGCTTGTCCAATTCCGCTAAAACGTCCGTGATTGTGGGAATTCCGAATGTGTCATCGGCGAAGTCTTTGGCGCGCAGTTTGCCTAGCACGGCGGTGTTGCCCACAAGCTGTGGCACCTGCACGCCCGTGGATTCAACAATGCGCCGAACCAATGGATAAGCCTCTGGGTGGACTGCCGACCCATCCAGCGGATCAGCCGCACCATTGATGCGGAGGAAGCCCGCGGCCTGTTCGAAAGCCTTCGGCCCCAGACGGGGAACCTTCAGCAACTCCTTGCGGGACTTAAACGCCCCGTTTTCGTCCCTGTAGGCCACAATATTTTCGGCCAATGTGGGCGTAACACCTGCGACTCGGCTGAGCAACGGGGCGCTGGCGAGGTTGACATCCACACCCACGGAGTTCACTGCATCCTCCACCACGCTATCCAACCCGGCGGCGAGCAGAGCCTGGTTCACATCGTGCTGGTACTGGCCGACACCGATCGACTTCGGGTCGATCTTCACCAATTCCGCCAAGGGATCCTGCAGACGTCGAGCGATGGAGACAGCCCCACGGAGGGAGACATCCATATCGGGGAACTCCTGTGCGGCCACCTCTGAGGCGGAGTACACCGATGCGCCGGCTTCGGAAATGACGACCGTCTGGGGCTTCGTCCCCTCGGCCAGCCCGGCAATTTCCTTTGCCAATTTCTCGGTTTCGCGGCTGGCGGTGCCGTTGCCCACGGCTAGCAGTTCCACGCCGTGCTTGTTCACGAGGGCGCTCAAAATGGTGCGAGCTTTATCCCACTGTCCGGAGTGTGGATAGACCACAACCGTATCCAAAACCTTGCCGGTGCTGTCCACGACGGCGCATTTCACTCCATTGCGATAGCCCGGATCCAGCCCTAAGGTCGCGCGGTGGCCAGCCGGTGCCGCCAAGAGCAGATCCTTCAGGTTCTTGGAAAAGACATTGACTGCAGCTTCGTCTGCTTTTTCCTTAAGGCGCATCCGCGCATCCACCGCAGAGCTCACGGCCAGCTTGGTGCGCCAGCCGAAGCGAACACACTCGGCACGGAACTTATCCGCCGCGTCCCCCTGCGACCCCAACCCGGTGCGGTCAGCGATGATTCCCTGGTAGAACTCGTCACTCTCCCCCGGGGCGAAGTTAACACGCAGCACGCCCTCGTTTTCGCCGCGCAGCAGTGCTAGCACGCGGTGGCTTGGCAAATCCCCGAAAGGCTCATTGAACTCAAAGTAATCGCGGTACTTCTGGCCTTCCTCCTCCTTGCCCTCGATGACCGCGGATTCGGCGCGGCCCCGGCGGAAGTACTCCTCGCGAATCTCCCCCACCACATCGGCGTCGGTGGAAATGTCCTCAACCACGATGGCTCTGGCGCCCGCCATCACTGCGGCGGCGTCAACAAAACCTTCTTGAACATAGCTTTCCGCCAGTTCGGGACTACCGCCGGCGAGGAGCTTTTCGACCAGTTCCCCGAGCCCCGCCTCTCGCGCGATGGCAGCCTTGGTGCGACGGGACTTCTTGAACGGCAGGTAGAGGTCCTCGAGCCTTGCCTTCGTGTCCACTTCCAAAATTTTTTGCCGCAGCTCATCGGTCAGCTTGCCCTGCTCGTCAATGCTCTTCAGGATTGTTTCCTTGCGCGCGGCCAGCTCGCGCAGGTAATCGAGGCGCTGCTCTAGCTGGCGCAACTGGCCATCATCCATGCCACCGGTGATCTCCTTACGGTAGCGGGCGATGAAAGGCACGGTCGCCCCACCGTCGAGCAAATCGATGGTCGCTTGGACGCGAGAAACTTCCACCCCAAGTTCGTGGGCAATGCTGCTAGCGATGCTATCGGTCATTCCCCACATTCTAGAGGGGCTACTGCTTGCCGAAGTCCTCGCCCCACTCCGGGGCGTCGTTGGTGAACTCAGTCAGCTCCGGCTGCAGTACCTATCCTTTGAACCACCCCGTTACCGCCGGGGCGATGTTCGTGTAAACATGCTTGTGCTCTTGGTACTCGGCCAGTCCGGTGGGGCCAAGTTCTCGGCCATTGCCGGACTGCTTCATTCCGCCCCACTCTGCCTGGGGCAGGTAGGGGTGGAAATCATTAATCCAAATGGTACCGTGACGCAGCTTGCGCGCGACCCGTTCAGCCTTTCCGCCATCCGTGGTCCACACGGCCCCAGCCAGGCCGTACTCCGTGTCATTGGCAATGGCGACGGCCTCGTCCTCAGTGGTGAAGGTCTCGATGGTCACGGTGGGGCCGAAGGCTTCATCGTGAACGCAGTCCATCTCCTGAGTGCAGCCATCAATGATCGTCGGCAGGTAGAACACGCCCTTGGTCAGGTCGGTGTTGCCCGTCGCGTGGCTACCCTCGTTGTCCTCAGCAGTCGGGATTCGGCCACCGCAGAGAATGTTGGCGCCCTGCTCACGTGCATGATCGACGTAAGCGGCGACCTTGTCCCGGTGGTCGGCAGAAATCAAGGCGCCGGTCTCGGCAGCCTCATCCAGCGGGCCACCGATCTTGATCTGCTCAGCCTTGGCCACGAGTGCCTTGACGAATTCGTCGTGGATGGACTCCTCCACCACGATGCGAGAACCCGCGGAGCACACCTGGCCCGAGTGCACGAATGCACCGTTGAGCGCGTTATCCACTGCCGCGTCGAAGTCTGAGTCGGCAAAAATGACATTCGGGTTCTTGCCGCCCAGCTCCAAAGCCACGCGCTTGACGGTCTCCGCCGCATTCCGGGCGATTAGCTTGCCGGTAACAAGGCCACCGGTGAAGCTGACCATGTCCACGTCCGGGCTTTGCGAGAGGGGGTTGCCGCAATTGGCGCCCGCGCCGGTGATCAGGTTCGCCACGCCTGCGGGCAGTCCCACCTGATTCAGAACTGTCATCAGCATCATCGCGGTGTGTGGCGTCAGTTCCGCCTGCTTCAGCACAAAGGAGTTACCCGCCGCCAATGCCGGTGCAACCTTCCAGGCCACCTGCAGCAGTGGATAGTTCCACGGGGTGATCAAGCCGCACACGCCGACGGGCTCGGCGTCGATACGAGAGCGAACATTCGCATCACCCGGATCGACCACACGACCCGCCTGGTGCTGGACGAGAGTGCCAAAGAATTCAAAAGAGTTGGCAATGTCATCCATGTCGATCTCTGCTTCGGCCAAGCGCTTTCCGGTGTCGGCCGCTTCTGCACGAGCGAAATCATCTTTGTTCTCGCGGATCTTCTCAGCGACCTTCAGCAGCAACTTGCCACGCTCGACAGCGGGAACATCGGCCCATACGCCGGAATCGAAGGCAGCGCGGGCGGCAGCGATGGCCTTGTTCGTATCTTCGTCGGAGGCCTCGGAGACCACTCCTACCGTGGTGTTATCAGCGGGGTTGATGATGGTGCGGGTCTCACCGTTGTTGGCTGGCACCCACTTGCCGTTGATAAACAGCGAAGCGGGGGCGCCTTCATTGTGGTGTACCCCGGCCAGCAGATCGCAGGTAGTCGGGTCGAAGAGTGCAGCGTTCATATTTGAGGTTCTCGCTTTCCGATTGTTCTTGCGGTCGAGTGAAAGGTTTTAGTCTTCGGTCCAGGCACGCACGGGGTCGGCACCGTCGGACATGTCCGAGGTACCTGGCAAGTCGCGCTGCATGTGCAGGAACTCTAGGTGACGCTCGTAAAGATCCAGGACGTTATCGATCAGTTGCTCGGTCGTATAACCGTAGATGTCGTAGCCGAGGGAGCCCGTGTTATCGAAGACCTCCAAGCGGTAGTAGTTCTCCCCATTGCTAGTGTTGCGAGTAAAGCTCGGCACCGGATGTTCCATTGGGTAGATCTGGTAGCGGAAATCTTGTTCTTCGCCCAGGTGCAGGGTGAGATCCAGCTGGTTTACCGGCAGGTTGGGCACTTCGGCAGCCACCAGCGTAGTCTCGATTCCCTTGTCATTCAGTTCGCGGGCGACGGATGCCAAAGCGGGCTGGGCGACGTTGACCAGATATTCATTGGCCTTGGAAGCGCTGGGCCACGTGGAGGCTCGCGAGAGGCGCTTGCGCCAAGACTGATTGTCCCCAGATCCACTCGAGCGGCCGGACATGGCGCTGTGCAGGGAAACACTGCGGGCTTCTGTCGCGTAGCTCTCCAGGCGCAGCGAGCGCCATAGTCCAAGCATGATGAGGTAGATCACGATGGTGAACGGAAGTCCCATCACGATGGTTGCGTACTGCACTGTTTGGACGCCATTAACTTGCAACATGACAAGCGTCAGTACACCGACCAATACAGCCCAGAAAATGCGGGACCACTTCGCCCCGTCCTGGCGGGAATCTTCGATCTTGGAGGTGAAGTTGGCGGTCACTAGAGCGCCGGAGTCGGCAGAGGTGATGTACAGCAGCAGGCCGATCAGTGTGGAGAGAACGATCAGTACCGTGCCGCCACCCATGTCCTGCAGCAAGGCATAGAAACCTTGTTCCGGATACTCCATCGTGTTGTTGGCGAAGTCCATATCTCCGCTGATAACGCGACGCAAAGCGGTATTACCAAACAGGCTCATCCACAGCAGGATGAACAGGAAGGGAATGGTCAGCACGCCGACGACGAACTGTCGCAGGGTGCGGCCACGGGAGATGCGGGCCAGGAATAGACCGACAAAGGGAGCCCATGCCACCCACCAAGCCCAGAAGAACAGGGTCCAGGCGCCCATCCAGGCCTTGGTGGATTCCGGATCCTCGGAGAAAGCAAACGTGTCCATGGTCATGCCTGGGAATGACGAGACATAGTCACCGATATTCATGACGAGGGCGTCAAGAAGGAAGGCAGTCTGGCCGGTCACCGTGACGTAAACGACCAAGCCAATGGCGAGCAACACATTGATTTCGCTCAGTCGCTTGATGCCCTTGTCCACGCCAGAGACCGCAGAGAGAGTGGCCACGCCGACGGCGAAAATGATCAGGCCGGATTGTACGGCGACACCTTCGTCCCAGCCGAAGATGAGGTGCAGGCCATAGGTCAGCTGCACCACGCCGATACCGAGAGAGGCGGCGATGCCGAAGACGGTGCCCAGAACTGCGGCAATGTCCACCGCACCTCCGATGGGACCGTGGATGCGCTTGCCGATCAACGGGTACAGGGCGCTACGGATAGCTAGAGGCATGTTCAGGCGGTAGGCGTAGTAGCCGAAGGCCATGCCCATCAGGGCGTAGAGAGCCCAACCGGTGATGCCGTAGTGGAAGAGAGCCCACACGACGGCTTGCTCGGCAGCTTCCCGGGTTTGTCCATCGCCGACGGGCGGAGCCATGTACTGAGTGACAGGCTCGGCTACGGCGAAAAACATCAGGTCTACACCGATACCAGCGGCGAAGAGCATCGCCGACCAGGAGAATAGGCGGAATTGCGGGCGAGAGTGGTCTGGCCCAAGGCGGATCGAACCGGACTTGGAAAAGGCGACCACGAGGACGAAGATCACAGCGACTGTTGCGGTGACGATGTAAAACCAGCCGAGGTTGGTGGAGATCCAGCCAGTCACCGACGCCAAAGTGTCCTTGGCTTGCTCCCGCCCCACGAAGGCATAGAGCGCAACTGCGAGGATGCCCAAGGCGGAGATGATGAACACAGGCCAATTGGTCTTAGGGGGCGTTACTTCACCGGGCGAATAGCTATCGCGGTCATTAACATCAAAAGAGCCGACAATGACACGCGGACCGGAGGCCTTCTTCCTTCCCACGATGCGCCGGGCTTTGAGGTCGTTTTGTGCAGGCGGCCCGGTGCTTGTGGCACCGTCAGTCGATTCGGGCCGGGAGTCGTTGTCGGAATTGGTCATGTAATTCTCCTCGATTACTTCCCGCCAAAGGGAGTTCATTTTCTAAGAAATACAATTTTCTAGACTACACAGCTATTTCTAATATGCCAGCCGAACCCCTCATATAGGTGCCATTCTCACCTCACTAGCGAGGTATGCCAAAATTAGGTTTTACCTGCTACCTAGAAATCCTATTAAGAAACTGGCATACTAGATTTTGTTCAGTCATTTAACTAGGAGGTAAGTGAAAAGATGGGCTTCATCGACAAGCTGATTCCAGGTAAGAAGAACGACACCGAAGGCCAGGTCGTCGAAGATCGTCGTCGCGATACTGTCATCGTCGGCGGCGGATCCGCAGGTTCGGTTTTGGCCAACCGACTTTCCGAAGACTCCACCAAGGACGTCATGGTTCTAGAGGCCGGACGCCCCGACTCCCTGTGGGATCTGTTCATCCATATGCCCGCCGCATTCTCCTTCCCTATCGGCGACAAGCACTACGACTGGGAGTACGAGTCCGAGCCGGAGCCAGAGATGAACGGTCGCCGTATCTACCACGCCCGCGGCAAGGTGCTGGGTGGCTCCTCCTCCATCAACGGCATGATCTTCCAGCGCGGCAACCCGATGGATTACGAAAAGTGGGGCAACCTGCCAGGCATGTCCAACTGGGGCTGGAGCCACGTTCTGCCCTACTTCAACAAGATGGAAACCGCGCTGGCCGCTGACCCTGATGACCCACGTCGTGGCCACAACGGTCCGCTGAAGCTGACCCGTGGCCCGGCAACCAGCCCACTATTCCAGGCCTTCTTTAAGTCCGTCCAGGAAGCCGGCTACAACCTGACCAACGATGTAAATGGCTACCGACAGGAGGGCTTCGCACCCTTCGACCGCAACATCTTCGAGGGCAAGCGCCTCTCCGCGGCTCGTGCGTACCTGCACCCGGTAATGAACCGCAAGAACCTCGACGTGCGCACCCGCGCATTCACCACCCAAGTAATCATTGAAAACGGCAAGGCCGTGGGCGTGGAATACCAGTGGAAGGGTCAGACCCACCGTGTCTTCGCCGACAAGGTCATCCTTTGCGGCGGCGCCTTCAACACCCCGCAGCTACTGGAGCTATCCGGCATCGGCGACCGCGCAGTGCTGGAGAAGGCAGGAGTCGAGGTCAAGAAGCACCTGCCCGGTGTGGGTAACAACCTGCAAGACCACCTCGAGGTCTACGTGCAGTACAACTGCACCCAGCCGGTCAGCTCCCAGCCCTACTACAAGATGATCAACCGCCCGTTCATCGGTCTGCAGTGGCTGCTGACCCACCGTGGCCCGGTTGCTTCTTCCCACTTCGAGGCCGGTGGCTTCGCCCGCTCCAACGACGACGAGGCCTACCCGAATCTGATGTTCCACTTCCTGCCGATGGCGATCCGCTACGACGGCTCCCAGCCGGAAGGCGAGCACGGCTTCCAGTTCCACGTCGGCCCGATGTACTCCGATACCCTGGGGCACGTACACATCAAGTCCAATGACCCGAAGGAAAAGCCGGAGATCCTGTTTAACTACCTGGCCACCGAGCAAGATCGCCGCGAGTGGGTCGAGGCAGTGCGTACCTCCCGCAAGCTGCTTGATACCCCGGCAATGAAGGAGTTCACCGACGGCGAGATCTCCCCCGGCGCTGCTGTGCAGACCGATGAGGAGATCCTGGAGTGGGTTCGCAATGACGCAGAGACTGCCCTGCACCCCTCCTGTACCGCCAAGATGGGCCCGGCAGACGACGAGATGGCCGTTGTCGACCCGGAGACCATGCAGGTGCACGGCGTTGACGGCCTGTACATTGCCGATGCATCGGTCATGCCGATCATTACCAACGGCAACATCTACGCTCCTGTCGTCATGTTGGCGGAAAAGGCTGCCGACCTGATCAAGGGTGAAAAGCCACTGGATCCGATCGACGCTCCCTTCTACCGCGCCAAGCAGGACATGCCGCTGTACGCGGAAGGCGAAGAGGTTCGCGACCACGTCAACGCCATCCCCGGCGCTGACCACTAGGAGCGTTTAGCCTTCTAGGCCGTCAAGGTACGCCCGGTCTGCTTCGGATAGCTCCACGCTACCCAGCAGGTCAGGGCGTATTTTTTTAGTCCTGGCGAGGGATTGCTCTCGGCGCCATTGGGCGATCTTGGCATGGTTGCCACTAAACAATACGTCGGGCACGTCCAGCCCACGCCACTGCCTGGGGCGGGTGTAGCTAGGCCCTTCTAAGAGACCATCTTGGAAGGAATCCTCCTGGTGGCTAGCTTGGTTACCCAACACGCCAGGGATCAGCCTCACCATGGCTTCCGCCATGACGAGCACCGCTACCTCGCCGCCAATCAGTACATAGTCACCGATGCTGACTTCCTCCACGCGATAGCGGTTCTGTGCATCCTCCACTACGCGCTGGTCAATGCCCTCATAGCGGCCGCAGGCAAACACGACATGCTCTTCCCTACTCCACCGTTCAGCCATGTCTTGGGTAAACGGTCGCCCTGCCGGTGTGGGCACAATAAGCAGCGGTTTTGTGACGCCACCTGTTCCCCCTCCTGCCACCCCAGCATCGGTCTCGGGGGTTGCGGGCAGCAGGTTGCGTTTGTGTTCCGCAGAGGTTTCCAGGTCGGCTGTGGCAGCTGCCGGACCAGTTCCCGCCGCCACATCATCAAGTGCTGGCCCCCACACCTCGGGCTTCATCACCATGCCCGGACCACCGCCGCAGGGGGTGGAATCCACCGACTGGTGTACGTCGTTGGTCCAGGCCCGCAGGTTGTGCACGCCGACGCTTAAGATTCCCTGCTCGATGGCCTTGCCCAGCAGAGCATGGCGCAGAGGTTCGAGATACTCGGGGAAGATCGTTACAACATCCAGGCGCACAGCTAACTCAGCTCCAAAAGCCCCTCTGGCGGGGTCAGTACGATTACTTCTTCTTCCAGATCCACCACCGGGACGATCTCATGACGGAAGGGCACTAGTACTTGCTTTCCAGCTGTGGGCAGCTGGGATTCGGCGTCAATAAGAATAGCGAGCAACTGCCCGGCTGGGGTGTGCTCGACGCCGACGACCTCGCCGACCAGATCCCCGAGCTCGATCTCGTCTCCTTCAGCATCCGTGCCGGGCACGAGAAGATAGGCGATCAAACCCTCGAGTTCGTGGTCGTAGAAACCGTCATCATCCTCATCGTGGATCGGAGCGGCAAAGAAGCGTACGCCGCGTAGCGATTCGGCGGTGGTGCGGTCAGTGATCTCCTCAAACGTGACCAGGAGGCGCCCCTGGTGAGGGCGATAGGCGCGCACGGTGAGCTTCAGCTCCTTACCCGCCTGCTTACCTGTGAGAACCTCGCCGGTGGCGAAACGCTGCTCCGGGGTGTCCGTCGTGGGATCGACAACGACCTCTCCACGCACGCCATGGGGTTTAATTACCCGACCGATCTGCAGCTCCATTGGCTAGATGACGCCCTGGGCGAGCATAGCGTCTGCCACCTTACGGAAGCCGGCAATGTTAGCGCCGATGATGTAGTCGTCTTCCTTGTCGTATTCCTTGGCTGTGATGTCGCAGGACTTGAAGATGCCGCGCATGATGTCGCGCAGTCGCTTATCCGTGTAGTCGAAACTCCAGGAATCGCGGGAGGCGTTCTGCTGCATCTCCAGTGCGGAGGTTGCGACACCACCAGCGTTGGCTGCCTTGCCCGGGGCAAAGAAGATCTTGCGCTTGCGGAATACCTCAATGGCTTCCGGAGTGCAGGGCATGTTTGCGCCCTCGGCAACATAGCGGCAGCCGTTGTCCGCCAGTATCTTTGCGGCTTCACCGTCCAGCTCATTCTGGGTAGCACATGGTAGGGCTACGTCTGCCTCGACCTCCCAGATATTGCCGCCAGCGTGGTAGGTCACGCCATCGGTCTCCTTGGCGTAATCGGACAAGCGGGCGCGACGAACCTCCTTCACGTCCTTCAGCAGCTCGATGTCCACGCCCTCCGGGGTGAATACATATCCAGAGGAATCGGACATCGCCACGACGGTCGCACCAAGCTCCTGAGCCTTCTGAGCTGCGTAGATCGCAACATTACCGGAACCGGAAACAATCACCTTCGCACCGTCGAAGCGATCACCGTGAGCCCCCATCATCTCCTGAGTGAAGTACACGGTGCCGAAGCCGGTAGCTTCAGTACGCACGAGGGATCCACCCCAAGTCAGCCCCTTGCCGGTGAGTACGCCGGACTCGTGACGGTTCGTCATGCGACGGTATTGGCCAAACAGGTAGCCGATTTCCCGGCCGCCCACGCCGATATCGCCGGCAGGAACGTCCACTTCTTCGCCGATATGATTGTGCAACTCCGTCATAAAGGACTGGCAGAACGACATGATCTCACGGTTCGACTTTCCCTTCGGGTCGAAGTCGGAACCGCCCTTGCCGCCACCGATGGGCAGTCCGGTGAGGGAGTTCTTAAAGATTTGCTCGAATCCCAGGAACTTGATGATGCCCAGGTTTACAGACGGGTGAAACCGCAGGCCGCCCTTGTAGGGCCCCAGCACGGAGTTGAACTGCACGCGGAAGCCACGGTTCACGCGAACTTCACCCTCGTCGGTGATCCACGGCACGCGGAAGATGACCTGGCGCTCTGGCTCGCACATGCGCTCAATCAGCGCGTAGTCAGCGTAGTGCTCGTCCTTCTTCAGCACGTACGTCAGGCTGTCCAGCACCTCTGCGACAGCCTGGTGAAATTCGGGTTCACCAGCGTTGCGCTGGATGATCTGCTGGTAGTAACCACTGACGGTTTCTTCGACGTTCATTGAGGGATGCCTTCTTTGCCTCTAGCGAAAACTCCACATCCGGGCTTGCAGCCGTTTCTGTGATGACAGTCATTAAGTCTACTCCCCATGACCGACAACACATTCAAGCGGTAGTTATGGGGGCACTACCTTCGGCCAAGATCAAAGAAAAGCCCAAGAGAAAACCCCAGGCGAGCAATGAATGCTCATACCTGGGGTGAAAAGCGATTGGCGGCAGAATCGCCTGCGCTTTTACTCTGCGGACTCAGCCTCAGCTTCGCCCTCGGAGTCAGCAGCCTCAGCCTCAGCCTTCTCGGCCTCCTCAGCTTCCTTAGCAGCAGCCTCTTCAGCAGCGGCAGCCTCGGCAGCAGCCTTGGCCTCTGCTTCTTCCTTAGCCTTGCGCTTCTTCTCGGTGATAGCCTCTGCGGTCGGGCCATCGGCAGCCTCAGCCAGAGCCTCGTTGAACAGATCCAGCTTGGACTTCTTCTCCTCGGCCACCTTCAGGGTGCCCTCTGCACCCTCGATGCCCTTGAACTTCTGCCAATCACCGGTGACCTTCAGCAGAGCCAGAACAGGCTCGGTCGGCTGAGCACCAACGCCCAGCCAGTACTGTGCACGCTCAGAGTCGATGCGGATCAGGGAAGGCTCCTGGGTCGGCTGGTAGATGCCCAGGTTCTCAATAACCTTGCCGGAACGCTTGGTGCGGGAATCCTGAACAACGACGCGGTACTCCGGGGTACGGATCTTACCCAGGCGCTGCAGCTTAATCTTGACGGCCATGTGATGGCTCCTTTTCTTCTAGTTGGTCACTGGGCAGTTCAGACACTCCGTCAATGTCAACGGAGCCGGTTCAACCCTTGGTATTTTTGCTGCGCGTGACCACCGGCCGACCGTGGTCGGGGACAGTGTTACACAGACAACCTGGATAAGTGTAGTAGCGGTTACCGACTGGAACCAAATCCGTCTAGTGCCCCTTCACTGTCTGTTTCTTCCAGCCGAGTGCGACAAATTCCCGGCGATCTCCAGCGACATAGTGCTCGACCAGTCTCAGTGCTTCGTCGAGGCTCTTGGTCTTCCGCTGAAAGTTTTCGATCTGTCCGAAATCGTGGCCCCATCCGACAATAAAGCTGGTACGAAACCTTCCACCGTCGTTGTAAACCCGAATGTAATCGCCCTCTACCTGCGAATCGAGCACCTGGATAAAATCGCCGTTCTTTCGCAGCTTCACAGCCCGCAGAACGTGAAGGTTCTCTGGACCAAGGGGAACCGGCTCGAAGAGGTTCGACTGCATTTCGAAACGCGTGTTCCCCTGCCACGGTACCGGGGATTGGCCAAAGCCATGCCATTTCACAGAGCCTAGAAGTGCCGACGGCGCTTGGATAAAGATCTCAAAGGCCGCACAAGTCTCTCCATCCGTCAGACCATTCACCGCGTAGTTCATTCCACCCGGCACCTCATAAGACAGCAAGTACCCTCGTCTTTTGTTCTTCACGGTAAGGTTAAATTCTTGTAGCGTGGCATTGGCCTCTACAGCTGGCGTTCCTGCCGCCATTTGGATGTGCTTGCTCACCTCCACCACTTCGTCGATTGCCAGGTTCTCTACTGCTTCCGCGAACGCCGCACCCGATGGTTCTACCCAAATCTGGGTAACGGAGCTGTGGTTCGATTTCATCATGATGCAGTATTCCAAGGAATCTGTCCCGGTTCGGGCACGATTCAAGAAGACATGCCTGCCGTTAAGAACGACGGATATCCCGTACTTCATTGCAAGGTGCAGAATCGTGGCAAAGGTTCCGACAAACACCGCCCGCTCCACCCACACGCGCGTCACGGCAAACGACTCTAAAGCGGCGCCCTGCGGCCCTGAGAATCGCACGCTGTCGGACCGCTCTGCCTGCAGGGCATAGACAAATGCCTCCATGTCGCCGGACGTTAAATGATTGTTCTGCGCTAGCCACCTCTGAAAGTGCAAAACGGTCGAATTTGCCCAGGGTGCTTCGCGTTCCGGTAGCACCAAGAGGCTCACCTCAGCCACGCCTTGCGGAGCAAAACGCTCCTCCATGGACGGCACGAATGCCTGGAAGGCACTATTCACTGCGGCTGCATCGGCAGCCACGTACCAACGGGCAAACTCGACTGTTTCCTGTCCACTAGTGAATGTTCGAGTCGCAACAAAACCGTTGTCCCGGCTCAATGTGGCGAGCCATTGACCCTGATGGGTTTGGCCGAATGTCAAGCGCTCCCTAGGCTTATCCTGCAGTGGCATCATGGTTCCCCGCGGAAGTTCGATCACGGCGTCGAAGCGGCGAAGCGGCAAAGCCTGTCGCTTTTCTAGAGTTACTTTCTCCATCGCGCCTACTGCTTCGTCCTCACGCCACGGGAGCTGACCAAGGTATGGGCTGCGATCCGCGAATGCGAGCAACAACTCTTGTGCTTCGTCAAAGTTCCGGGCACGAAGCTCGAGGTTCTTTTTAGGGTCGCCAAGGACGGGCTTCGCAAACTGCCACTTTAGCAACCAACTGCCGTCGTGCTGGAGCTGGGCGGACAACGCTTGACTAGGACGGAAGAAACTCCGCCCGATTTCAACTCTCAGCCATGCGTCATTCAGATGGGGGCTCCGCAGGGCATCTTCAAAAGCTATGTCCAAGGTTCTTGGCGAAACCTCACGCCAGTAACTGCCGAGCGAGTTCGTCAATCTTGCTCCACTTCCGACCTGAATGTCGGAGCCGACACCATTAGCAAGTAGTCCTCCATCGGCATCGAATACAAGCGCATGGTGCTTCAATGCGATTTTGCAGATGCCTCGGATACGTTCCGTATCAAGCGGATCTACCAGAACCTCTAATCGTAGCTGTGGCACAAACTTCTGTTTAAAGAGCTCTTCGAGGTCTCGGCAAATGTCCTCCATCTCTGATGGCGGAACACGTAGATCCATTTGATCGTTGGCATTGAACTCTTGGACAAGCTCGTGGTGATTCCTGTTTGTCTGGGTCCTGGGAACATAGATAAAAAGCGGGGTTTGTGCCCTCCTAGGCTCTACCCGAATTTGCCTCTTTTCCAGCATTGTCCAGTGATCACCGACGAACTCCTTGTAGATCTTGGTGGTCTCGTCGACATCGCTGGCATAGACAGCGCCGCGTTCGGTTTCGCCGTGGTTGTAACCCCATGTCGTCATGACCCAGCCGGGGTTATCGGCATGCTCGATCCTTAGGAAGTCACCGGGAGTGCGCACATCCGTTATCTCGATCCAGCCGCCTGGGTCATTAGACGCAAACTCTTTAAGCGACTGAGAGAACTTTCGGTCATCCAAGCGGATGGGGGGTTTTAGGGTCGGTGTGCTGATATCGAATGGAAGGTTACTAGCACTCCTTATATCCCCGGAATGTATGTCCCAGTCAATGAACTCGTCAAGCTCTAGCGGTTGCTTCGCTACCTGCTCGAAAAGGTCGAGGACTTGTCCTTGCGACAGCTTTTTAGCTTCCTTCAAAGACCAGCCATGAAAACGCCCTTCCTCTACAATCTCGGATGTATAGGCCTTAATGCTGAAGTTGTCGAGAATCTGGCTGTCCGGCTCAACAATGAGAATTTGCCGACACCCAGGGTGTTCTTCGGATGTGTAGGTTAGCCGCAGTTGCCAATCCGAGTAGCTCAGTGTCATTGCTTCTTCCATCGCCTGCAGTGTGGCGATTTCCCATCGGTTTCGGCACTGGCTCGACCCGAAAAGTTCTGCTGTACTTCGCCACTCCCCTTCACCGCGCCGTCCGGACGGATTGAGCAATACCCAATTCCCATCAACAACCAGAGAAACACCGTGCCGCATGGCGACGGCCGTCAGCAGGTCGAAGGTACGAGCCGATTCCTCTTGTGGAACCTTCATCATGATCTGCCCACGCTCTGCAGTTTCTGGGTCGATGACTTCAAACCACGAAGCAAAGTCCCGCATTATCTCCTGCAGAAAACTCTCCACGGAGCCGACAGCTTGAAAGCTACGGCTCATCGCAAACTCATGGATTCTGCAGACTGAGGAGTTGGTCCACGGCTCATCACGTTCTGGAAGAACCACCGCACTCACAATGTGCATCGGCGGTTCAGGTATCTCGGCGGTCTCTGGAAAGTAGTCAAGGAACGTGCCTCGCTCATTGCGGGTATAGGCCTCCGCGATCTCCAACAAAGTTTCGAAGTTATCAAAGGTCTTTTCCAAGCCACCTGACGTAGACCGTTTCAGAGCCGCACGCCATTTTCCTTCAGGGGCTCTTCCCAGCTCCAGCGAAAACTCGGGCTGGTCATGAAGACACAGCATGGATTTTTCGGGAAGATCGCGGAATGCCCCGAGCCGTCGCAGTCTGTATTGCATGCGCTGCTTAAGGTCGCATGTCGCAATACATAGTTCAGGTCTCAGCACACTCCTCAATCGCTGCGAAGGAACCGACCAGTAATGCTGGAGAATTGTCGGGCAGCGATCCGCGAAGGCGAGGAGCATCGCGCGCGCATCCACATACCCGCCAGCCCGACGCCATTGCACATCAACAAGCTCACTGCTGGTTTTTGCCCATACCACTTCGATCTCGCCGTTTTCCAGCAGGTGAAAACGCATCGAATGCCCGAATTCATCGGGGCGGGGCCCATAACTGGTGACTCTCACCCATACCCCCTCGGTGGTGCTGGCACGCAACGCATCTGCGAAAGCACGATCCACGGTGTGCTCGCTGATCTGAGTCCACACCGTGCCCAGGGAGTTCGTCAGATAAAACTCTGGAGCAATTGCACCGTTGATACCGCTGGCGTCGACGAGAAGATCTCTGGTACCCACATAAGCATTTACGCGGTGCTTAACCGCTGCGAGTCGAATGTCGTGTACCGCGAATGGATGTTCGGTATCTACGGTGGCGCTGATCACCCGGCGGGCTGGGAAGTCTGCTTCCAGGATGTCCCCCAAATCCTGGGCAAAGTGCTTCATTGCTGGATCCGGCGTGCGTCGCAGTTCCTCGAGATCTGCGTCCTGCAACAACGCCGCCTGAACTTCGTGGTTGTTGGCGATGCGCGAAGGGGGCCGGATGAAATGAAGCTCAAATTCCATGTAGCCCAAGTTACCGACTTAGGCGATATCCCACCGGGCTAATGAACCGCTACTTCTTGGGGAAGTTCATCTTCGACAGATCGATCCCCTCGAAGCCTGGGGGCAGCTGCTCCTGCATCTTTTCCAGATCCTTCATGCTGGGCATGCCGCCACCCATACCCGGCATTCCACCCATTCCCGGCATTCCAGGCATTCCGCCGCCCATGCCCTTGCGCATGTTCTGCTTCTTCTTTTTGGCGTTCTTGCCCTTTTTGCCCTTGCGGTGAACCTTCTGTTTCTTGGTAGCCGAGCGTCCACCCAGGCCGAACTGGCCGGCCATCTTGCCCATCATCTTCTTGGCCTCAAAGAAGCGCTCCACCAGCTTGTTTACGTCGGAGACGCTGACGCCGGAACCATTGGCGATGCGCTTGCGGCGGGACGCGTTCAGAATCTTCGGGTCTTGGCGCTCTGCCGGCGTCATGCCGCGGATGATGGCCTGGATGCGATCCAGCTCTTTTTCGTCCACCATGTCGGCCATCTTCGACATCTGGGAGCCACCGGGCATCATCTTCAGGATGTTGCCCAAGGGACCCATCTTGCGAACCATCAGCATCTGCTCGAGGAAGTCCTCCAGCGTCAGGTCGCCGGAGGCCATGCGCATGGCAGAATCTTCGGCCTTCTCGGCATCCAGAACCTGCTCGGCCTGCTCGATAAGGGTCAGTACATCGCCCATGCCGAGGATGCGGTTAGCCATGCGGTCCGGGTGGAAGATGTCGAAGTCTTCCAGCTTCTCACCCGTGGAGGCGAACAGGATCGGCTTGCCGGTGACCTCACGGATCGACAGCGCAGCACCACCGCGGGCGTCACCATCCAGCTTCGTCAGGACGACACCCGTGAAATCCACGCCATCGCGGAACGCCTCGGCCGTAGTAACGGCATCCTGGCCGATCATGGCGTCAATAACAAAGAGCACCTCGTCGGGCTCCACCGCATCGCGAATGTTGCGCGCCTGGCGCATGAGCTCCTCGTCAATGCCCAAGCGACCCGCGGTATCGATGATGACGATGTCGTGCTGGCTGCGATAAGCCTCTTCGATACCGCGCTGGGCAACGTCGACGGGATCGCCGTGGCTGGTGCCCATCTCGTGCTCATGGGAATCCAAGCTGGTTCCCGGATCCGGTGCGAAAGTCTTTACTCCGGCGCGCTCACCGACGATCTGCAGCTGCTGCACCGCACCTGGACGCTGCAGGTCACAAGCCACAAGCATCGGAGTGTGGCCCTGCTTGGCTAGGTGCAGAGCTAGCTTACCGGCCAGGGTCGTCTTACCAGCGCCCTGCAGACCGGCCAGCATAATGACTGTCGGCGGGTGCTTGGCCAGGTTTAAGCGGCGGGTTTCGCCGCCTAGGATCTCCTTGAGCTCCTCGTTGACGATCTTGATGACCTGCTGGGCGGGGTTAAGAGCCTCGGATACCTCTGCCCCCGCGGCGCGTTCCTTAATGCGCTTAATGAAGGCACGCACCACCGGTAGGGATACGTCTGCCTCCAACAGCGCAAGGCGGATCTCGCGAGCGGTGGCATTGATATCAGCCTCGGACAACTTGCCCTTGCCACGAAGGCCCTTCATGGCAGATTGCAAGCGGTCTGACAAAGACTCAAACACTAGTGAGTGCTCCCTTGTAGGTGTCGAAGGATGGCTTTTAACTCCCCCAGCTTAGCCAGTGGCCAACGGAACAGTCACATTCAGCCGGCCATGTTACAGTGCGGCCTCCCCGCGCTCGCCGGTGCGTACGCGGATCACCTCGTCCACCGGTGTGACCCAGATCTTGCCATCGCCAATTTTTCCGGTGCAGGCCGCGCCGACGATCGCGTCGACGATGCGGTCCACTGACGCGTCTGCCGCGACGATCTCTAGCTTGACTTTCGGCACGAAGTCCGACGCAAACTCGGCGCCGCGATATACCTCGCTGTGTCCACGCTGACGGCCAAAGCCTTGAGTTTCGCTGACGGTCAACCCGTGGATTTCAATGGACTCGAGTGCCTGCCGGATATCAGGCAGGGTGAAAGGCTTAATCACTGCGGTGATGAGTTTCATTCTTCTTCTCCCTTGTGCTGGGCGTTGTACAGGCTACGGATGTGCGAACTGGATGTAACTTTGAGGTCGTAGGCGGACTCGCGGTGCTCCACCAAGTCGATGCCCGTATCCTCATCTCCGTCGTCGACCCTCCAGCCGATGGTGGCCTTAATAAGCAGCGCCAGCAGATACGTAATCACACTGGAAACTACCATCGCCACGACAGCGATCACGATCTGCACAGCCAGTAGCTTGAGGCCATCCTTTCCACCGCCGGTGAGCAGCCCATTGTCCTTGGACAATAGTGCCAACCCAACGGTTCCCCACAGTCCAGCGGCTAGGTGTACGCCGACGACGTCGAGGGAATCGTCGTACCCGAAGCGGTATTTAAGCCCAATAGCCATACATGCGATGACGCCACCTACGAATCCGAGAATGATGGAGGTCAGCGGCGTCAACGTTCCCGCTGCCGGGGTGATCGAGACTAACCCTGCGACGGCGCCAGAGGCAATGCCTAGCGACGTTGCGGCGCGGTCGCGGATCGTCTCACAGCACATCCATCCGAGCATCGCAGCTGAGGCTGCGACAGTAGTGTTCACCCAGGAAATCCCCGCAATACCATCCGCGGCGAACGCCGAGCCTCCGTTGAAGCCGTACCATCCGAACCACAGCAGCGCCGTGCCGAGCATCACCATCGGCAGATTGTGAGGGCGCCCCACCTTCGTTGGGAAACCGGCTCGTTTGCCGACGATCAGCGCCAGGACGAACGCTGCCGTACCCGCGGAAATGTGCACCACAGTGCCACCGGCGAAGTCGATCGGGGCGATAGTGGCCTCCCCTTCGGTCGTACCGAACATCCATGCGGCGATGGAACGCTCACCATCGCCAAGCAGGCCACCGCCCCACACCATGTGGGCCAGAGGGAAATACACCAACGTGACCCAGGCGCCTGCGAAGGCCAACCAAGCGGCGAACTTCACGCGCCCCGCTAGCGCACCGGAGATGATTGCAGTGGAAATGATGGCGAAGGTTACTTGGAAGCCAATGTCGATGGCATTCGGGTAGCCGTTCGCACCTTCGATGGGCTGGCCCGCGGCGTCAAAAAATTGGCCAGAAAGTCCGAATGCGGTGAAGGGGTTACCGAACAACCCCGCGATGTCCTCGCCCGCGTAGGACATAGACCAGCCCCACAGTACGTACAGGACGGGGACGAGGGCCATCACACCGAAGGACATCATCATCATGTTCAGGACTTGACGGCGTCCCGTCATTCCGCCGTAGAACAATGCGAGTCCGGGGGGTCATGAGCAGCACCAGCGACGCGCTGATGAGCATCCACGCTGAATTGCCGGAGGAAAGTACAAGTTGGTCTGGGGTCATGGTTTTCATCCATATCTGTGAGTCTCAGCACTTGTGAGGCAAAGACTAAGCAGTCCCGATTACGCATTCGGTAGCTTAAAAATTCTTTGAGACGCAGATCACTGGTTTTCTGACCCAAAAACGCAATCAACCCCGCACGCGTCACACATGCGGGGTTGACTTAAAAAATTTTTTGTATGGAAGCTGCCCGGCGGGGTGGATTTTCTACCCCAGCGGGGTTCTAGCCCACAAAGGTTCTAGCCCAAGAGTGCGTCCACGAAGCCTTCCACTTCGAAGGGGGCAAGGTCGTCCGCGCCCTCGCCGAGACCCACCATCTTCACGGGCACGCCGAGCTCTTCCTGCACCTGGAAGACAATGCCGCCCTTGGCAGTGCCGTCGAGCTTGGTGAGAACCACGCCGGAGATGTCCACAACCTCGCGGAACGTGCGCGCCTGCATGAGGCCGTTCTGGCCGACAGTTGCATCCAGCACCAGCAGTACTTCGTCGACCTTGGCCTTTTTTTCCACAACGCGCTTGACCTTGCCCAGTTGATCCATCAGGCCAACGCTGGTGTGCAGACGACCTGCGGTATCGACAAGTACGACGTCTACGCCCGCGTCGATGCCCTTCGCCACTGCGTCGAAGGCCACGGATGCGGGGTCTGCGCCCTCGGCGCCACGGACTGTTTCTGCCCCTACTCGACGCCCCCACGTCTCTAGCTGATCAGCTGCAGCCGCACGGAACGTATCGGCCGCACCCAGAAGCACCTTGTGTCCCATACCGATGAGCACACGCGACAGCTTGCCTGTGGTGGTGGTCTTGCCAGTTCCGTTGACGCCCACCACCATGATCACAGCTGGTTTGCCGTCGTAGGGCATGGCCTTAATGGAACGATCCATGTCCGGCTTACAGGCATCAATGAGCGCTTCGCGGAGCATGGCGCGAGCTTCCTGCTCGCTGGATACGCCATTGATTGCGATGCGCTCGCGGAGGTCGTCAACAACCTTCATGGTCGTCGGGGTACCCAAGTCGGCCATAAGGAGGGTGTCTTCAATTTCCTCCCATGCGTCTTCGTCTAGGTCACCGGCGCTCAAGATACCCAGCACGCCACGACCGATGACGTTCTGGGACTTGGACATGCGGCCACGCAGCTTGCCCAGGCGCCCCTGCACTGGGGCGATCTCCTCGCGTTGCTCCGCTGGTGCGGGTTCTTCTGGTGTGGTTTCTTCCACCGGCTCCGGTTCTGGCACCGGTTCCGGCTCGGGCGTTTCTACTGGTTCCTCAGTGGGTTCTGGTTCCTTAGAAGGCTCCGGCTCTTCGGTTGGCTCAGGTTCTGCCACAGGTGCCGGGGTGGGCACCGACTTCGGAGCTTCCGGTTCTGGGGTTGGCTCAGGTTCTGGGGTTGGTTCCGGAGTTGGTGCCGACTGCTTCAGCTCCTGGTCAGGCCGCAACTCCGGCTGCTTCTCCGGCTGCTTGGCTTCCCCACCACCAGCGGTGAAGTTGAAGCCACCCTGCGCCTTGTAATCGCCGCTGCTTGGCTTCTTCTGCTCGATCTCCTCCTTCTTTTCAAAGGAGACCTGCTTCGCCTTCTTCCGGCGTAGCCCCAGAACAACGAGAATCGCCACGATAATGGCAAGAACCAAAAGTCCAATAAGGACCCACATCACAACAGTATTCATAGCCTCCAGTGAATCAGAACTTCAGCATCGATGCCGACTCATATCTTGTTTTTCCACTTTCGGTCTAAGATGTGACTTCGTGCCTGAGTATGTTCGCAGCATCCCCCTCACCGGAACCTGGCCGGAAGTAGTCACTTGGTTCCTGATTCTCAGTACCCTCATTGCGCTTCACTTTTCGCTTCCCGACGATCCCCCGGGACGTCGCAAGAGGGCAATTATCTGGTCCATTATCGTGACCGTAGTTCTGACCTGTGGCGGTCTCGCGGCGTTGCTGTGGGGCACCACCACTCCGTGGTCAGAAATCGGAATACGCCTCGTGCTAGGCGCAGCCACCATCATCCTTGCTGGAAACATGGCCGCATGGTGCGTAAAGGCGTCAATAAAAAAGATCTGGACGCTACTGCTCGTCGCGGTACTCGCCGTCGGCGGCGCGGCAGTGGCAAATCAGTCCTATGAACTCTATCCGGACGTCGGAGAGGTAGACCCAGTCGAGCTGCGAACCTTTAATAGCGTGGACGAACTCCCGAAAGCGCAGTCAATCCCGCTGAAGGACTGGCTCAAGGCACGGCATGACAACCTCCCTAGGGAGGGCAGCATGCTCAAAGTCTCGGCGCCGAAGGAAAAATCTCAGTTTCACGCACGCGACATGCGCGTCTATCTGCCACCAGCCTGGTTCAGCTCCCCGCGGCCGCAACTGCCTGTGCTCGTGCTGTTGGCGGGCATTCCAGGGGATCCCGACCAATGGTTCGACACCGGTGACGCCAACACCGTCGCCCGCAAATATCAACAGCAGCACGATGGTGTGGCACCGATCATCATTTCTGCCGATGCGACGGGTGGGACATGGGAAAATCCAGTGTGCACCGACTCGAACAAGGGCAAAGTGCAAACCTACCTGACGGAGGATCTGCCCCACTGGATCCAACAGAACCTCTCCCCCAATCCCGACCAGCACACCTGGACCCTCGGTGGGCTTTCCTACGGGGGAACCTGCTCATTGCAGGTCATAACAAACCACCCGGATGTCTACGGTAGTTTCGTCGACATCTCCGGCGAGAGGACTCCCGACGACGGGATCGGACACGACTCCACTGTGCAGGACTTCTTCGGTGGATCGGAAGTGAAGTTCAAGGCGCACAACCCCGAGGACCTCATGAAGAAACACAAGTACCCGCGCACCGCGGGCATGTTTATTGCCGGGCGCGCCGACTCGGAGGCCACCAGCGACCTCAAGCACCTTCACAAAGTGGCAGTGAACGCTGGAATGAAAGTGAGCTACAGCGAGGTCGATGGCGGGCATAACTTCAAGACCTGGCGATCCGGCCTCAAACTAGCCTTTCCGTTTATTGTCCGCCGGGGTGGGCTGGAAAGCTAAGCACTCCGCGGATCGGGCGGCCGGTCAGCAGCATGATAAGCCGGTCCACGCCCAGGCCCAGGCCACCAGTTGGTGGCATGCCGTTTTCTAGAGCATCCAGGAAGGCCTCATCGACTTCCATCGCCTCTGGGTCGCCACCTGCTGCCTTCAATGACTGAGCTTCCAGGCGATCGCGTTGTTCCAGCGGGTCGGTGAGCTCCGAATACGCTGTGCCAAGTTCCACTCCCCAGGCCACCAAATCCCAGCGCTCGGCCACGCCAGGCTGGCTGCGGTGCTGGCGAGTCAATGGGGATACGCTCGTCGGAAAATCCGTGTAAAACGTCGGCGTAGTGGTTGTGCACTCCACCAGCTGTTCATAGATTTCCTGCACAATCTCGCCTGCATCCCACCCCGGTTGGGTGGCAATGCCATGGGCCGCACAAAGCTCCAACAGCGTCTCGAACTCAGTATCCGGGGTGACAGCCTGGCCGACTTTTTCGCTAATGGCCCCGTAGACGGTCTTCACTGGGAAGTCCCCAGCGATACTCACCTCATTGCCCTGCGGATCCATCACCACTGGCTCGCCCCGGTAGGCAGTCGCGGCGGCTTGGATGATTCGCTGAGCCACCACCCGCATCGTCTCATAGTCACCGTGCGCCTCATACGCC
Source organism: Corynebacterium sp. 22-2729 (assembly GCF_053479475.1). Lineage (NCBI taxonomy): Bacteria > Bacillati > Actinomycetota > Actinomycetes > Mycobacteriales > Corynebacteriaceae > Corynebacterium > Corynebacterium sp. 22-2729. Next base: position 184,905 of record NZ_JBRBCA010000003.1, on the reverse strand, counting down.
TCCACCGTGGTGAACTCCGGGTTGTGCGTTGCATCCACCCCTTCGTTACGGAACACGCGTCCCAGCTCGTATACCCGCTCCGCCCCCTGGGTCAGCAACCGCTTCAAGTACAACTCCGGTGCAATGCGCAGATAAAGATCCTGGTTGGCCGCATTACTACGGGTCTTAAAAGGCCGCGCATTGGCGCCACCGTGGACACGCTGCAGGATCGGTGTTTCCACCTCCACAAAACCCAGCTCATCCAAGGTACTGCGGATCGCGGCATTCACCACGCTGCGAGCACGCAGACGCTCATTGACCTCCACAATGCCAGCGCCCCGGCGCTGCAAGGGGTGCAGCCCCTTTGCCTCAATGTCGATACTGTGCACCAGCAGCGAGGGCTCACCGGAACGCGACTGCCCGCGAGTACCCGTCGCCGCAATCAGGTCGCCTAGATCCAGTGCCCGGACACGTGCGCTGAGTGTCTCCTCCGGCGCCTCCACAATCATCTGGCACTTCCCCGACGCATCACGTAGGTCGATAAATGTCAGCGCACCGAAGTCGCGCTTCGCCACGATCCTTCCTGCCACCCGCAATTCCCCGGCAGCGGTGGCGTCACTACCTTCGGCAACCTCGACACACTGAGTAAGGGCAAGGGCAGAACCATCATCGGCCCGCTCCGCGACAGGCCACGGCTCCGCGCCTGCCTCCCGCAACGCCATGGCCTTCCTGATACGCACCGCAGTTTGCTCACTGGCGGACTTTTTATTGGCATCCGTGAGCTGCTCCACGTAGTTCAGCGCCTGTGCTGCCTCAGGTTGACCGGTGGCCGCCTGCTCACGGTGTGTCTCTTCAGAGCGGCTAAAAAGCGCACCCACCGTCGGCACGAAGCCCTCGGCAATGCCGGAGGCGAAACCGACGCGCGCCATCGACAGCGAATCCGGATAACACACATAACGTGGAATCCAGACGGGCTTGTATTTCTGGTTAGAGCGGTACAGCGTTTCCATCTGCCACCACTTCGACAAATACGACAGCACCCGGCGCGCTTGCCTGCGAATCGGCCCCACGGCCACGGCATCTTCGCTGGCGAACAGCTCGCGGAAAACAGCAAAGTTAAGAGAGAGCTTCTGCAGGTTCGCCTCTGTACACAACGCGACGATCATTGCCTCGACCGTGCCATTCGGTGCCTTAGGACTGCGGCGCATAAGGTCCAGCGAGGCACCGCTTAGACCCCACGGGATGAACGAAAGCACCGCCACTGTTTCTTCGCCCACCAGCGCTTCGGCCAGCAGGCAGTCTTTATCCTGCGGATCGCCTAACCTTCCCAGCGCCATAGAGAAACCACGTTCGTCGGTGGTGTCGCGCCATTTGTCGGCAAGTTCTTCGACGTGCTGCATCTCTTCGGCGCTGAGCTCGCCGTGGCGGCGAATCCGCACGCGCACCCCAGCCTTGTGCGCGTGCGCCCGCGCTTGCCGAACCTCACGCAGTTCGGATAGGTGGAAGTGCTGTGTATCGATGACGGCCTCGTCCCCCAGGTGGATCGAGCTCAGCCCGTGTCTTTCGTAGGCTCTCGTTCCTGGTTCGGACGCCCCCATCACAGCGGGCACCCATCCAAATGACCGTGCGCGTTCCAACCAGGCGACGATTGCCTCATCCCAGTACCTGGGATCGCCAATCGGGTCAGCTGACGCCAGGCAGACGCCAGCCTCGATGCGGTACGTCACCGCTGCCCGGCCTTTAGGCTCATACACAACTGACTTATCGCGCCGGGTAGCGAAGTATGCCAGGGAGTCGTTGGCGTTGAAGCGTCGAATGAGGGCGCGTATGGCTTTTTCATCCTCGGCGCTGATACCGAACTCGTCACGGTGCGAGCGCAGCAACAGCAGCCCAGCCACCAGCAACACCAGTGCCGCGAGGGCGGAAACGAGGAAGCTCACGAACTTCGGCGGATGCCCGACTACGTAGGTGTGGTTAAACAGGGAGAAACCGGCGGAGTGGTTCAAAGCCCACAGTGTGCTCCATTCCGGTGCTAGGTCGCCGTGGAAGAAGTGCACCAGCACCAGGGCAATAAGGAAAACCGCAACGGTGCCTCCAAGCCACACCAGAAACGCAGTGAGGATTGCTCCCTTCACGGTGTGAGTGTAGAAGTCCCTGCGCTGCCGCAGCATCAAAATTAACAGCAGGAGCTGCACGCCCATGCCAGTAATAAACAGCGAGTGCGCCCACTGCGGGCCTTCGTCGAAGTACTGCGGCAGGCACAGGAGGATGACGTTACTAACGTTGAGAACCAGCAGCGCGGCAACCGCCACCACCCAGGCAGCGCGCTTTGCTTTGTATAGCCCGACTCCCAGCACCAATAGTGCGGCGGACCATGCGACGGAGGGCACCGGTACGGGGAGAAAGACGTTGTCCATCACCACCAGCAGGTGGCGGACGTGCACGCGCGCTGCCGTGGATATGCTGAGCACCAGTGCTATCAGGGCATAGGCGCACAGGATGGTGCCGATAAAACGCGGGAAGAACTCCGGGGTCGCTGCGTCAACCTGTGTTCTATCGCTTCTCCATTGAGCGTTTCTGCGATAAACATTCACTCAACGAATTATGCACTTCCACCTATACGGTTGGGCCAAACACGCCGCGCACCATCGCATCTGCCATCACAATATCTCCGGTTACCAGGTCCGGAACCAAGCGCGCCATGGCAGCCCATCCGGGGTAGGCACTGAGCAGCTTGCCGAGGCTGGACATCTTCTTGTGTGCGTACATGCGCGTAGCCAGAGCGAACACCATGGAAATCACGGGAGCCAATGCCCAACGGTTTTCCGGGTTGTCGGTATCTACTCCGTCGAGCTTGTCGAAGCGCACGCGTGCAGACAAGTACAGCTGACGGTTGGCTGCCTTGACCTTACGCAGAAGGGTTACGGCGGTCTTCATGAGCTCCGGATCACCCAGCAGCTCGGAGAGCTCCTGCCGCTTATTGAAAGTCTCAAACACAGCGATCAGGCGACTATTCTCTTCGCTCAAAGCTCCAGGCACCACACCGGCCTTACCGAAGAACATATCCAGCACGGCCTTTTGCTGCGCGGGGTCCATGTGCGCGATCTGCACGGTCGTGTTGTCGATGCAGGCTGTATCCAGGGACACATCGCGGCCGGTATCCACCGTTTGCACTACAGGTTGCCCGGCGATCTTCTTAAGCTCTTCTTTTAGGCGCTTGTCTTGTTCTTTCTCTTCTGACGCCCCCTCGGTATCCACCAGCGATAGGTCGCCCAAAACCTCAAGGGCTGCGATCCACGGGGTGTTCGAGCGTTCGACGTCGGCTCCCACCAAGGTGGAGTGAACCAGCCCGGACAGGATGAACTGGGCGGGACGATCCGCCGCGGACACGAGAGATTGGGACATGGCGTGGACGGACTCGCGGGGATTGTTCGTCAGCGCCGTACGCAGCTTATCCAGCACGTCGAAGCGTCCGCGCAGCCAGCCGGCCTGCACGTCCCACAGCGTGGACAAGGTGGCTGCGTCGCAGGGAAGCTGGTCGGACTCCCCCGCCAGGAAGGCAGAGAGCTGCACCCACGGATCAGTTTCGCCATCTAGTCCACTGCCTTCGGCGCCAGCACCGTAGTAGCCCTCGGCCTCGGCAACTGCACTGTGCGGGCCGGCGGCGACGGGTGCGCGAAGGTAGTTAAAGCGATCCCGGCCGAATAGCTGCACGCTCAAAGGACCTGCGCCCACTAGATCTGCGGGAAGCTCGCCGTATGCGATGGCCGCGCTCCCCTTGGGGGCGGCAGTCAGTTCCACGAAGGATGCCGCTTGCCAGGGGGCGGTGTTTGGCCACACCCAAGCTCCAGCACCTGGGGCGCCGAATTGCACAGGCACGTCCTCGGAATCACTCAGAATACGCAGCGTGGAGCCATCGACGTCGGCGGTGTAGTCGAAGGCAGGCACGATGCGCGCCAAACGCACACTCACGCGACGGTCTTCGACAAACTCCAGTTCGATGGATCCAGAGGCCATCGTGGCTAGGGAGGCTTCTGCACTGGCGAGGTCTACGAACCAGGTCACCTCGTCGATGGTTTGTAGTTTCAGGGTGCGCACCGGCGCGCCGTGGTGGTTGCGGATCACTACGCGTGCGTCCCCCATGAGAGCCAGGTTTTCCGCCTTCGAACCCATGCCTGGGCGCAACCCGGGGCGCACGCGGAACCGGGTTTGGGTGTCAATCGCACGGGCGGAGATTTCAATGGGATCGGTGCGCCACATCGGTGCTTCGCCCCGCATCGTCAGTTGGTAGCGCAGTCGGGAAGGCTTCACGATGACAGGCAACGCATCGCCAGCCTCGGTCTCCACGACGGTCGTGCTAAAGCGATCCGCGGGGCCGAGTTTCTGCGGCGAAATTTTCTCGAAGGGCTTTTCCCCTGGCATCAAGCGCACTGTCACGGGGCTTAAGCCTCCAGCCATGGGCAGGCGGGTTTGGGTGCTGGGGCCGCCAAACTCCATCTCCAGGGAAAGCCCCTCCACCAGGGCGTATTCGTGACGGAAGGATTCGTTGCGGGGGCCACGCAGACGCACCAGGTACTCGCCCACCCAAGGGCTATCCCACGCCTCGGGGTCAAAGACGTCGAATACGCCGCCTTCCGCTGGCACTTCCAGCGGTTCTTCCTCAGATACCGCCTCGCCGGTTTCGCCTGGTCCCGCATAAGACGATACCGACAGGTACCAGATCTCCTCCGCACCGGAGATTGTCGGTGGGAACTCTACTTGCAGGCTTTCGGAGTGGATGACCTTACCGCTAGTGGTCTCCACGCCACCGACCACGTCATCGGGCTCCACGAACTGGGCGCGCTGGCGCGGATCCACCGCGCGCACTCCAGCCATGGAGGGGCTATGTTCACCGGGCTTGGCGATGTGCAGACTCAGGCATTCGCTGAGGTCCAGCAGGCGAATAACCCAGCCGCTCCAACTCTTCATGGGTTGTTCTTCCATCACCGGGATGTCCGCCCCGGTCACCGGATCCACCGCCGTGGTCTCGGCGGGCACGACTACATAGACCTGTTGGTGGTGCAGGGACACGCGCCCTGTCAGGTCCGCGCCGCGAATGGTGAATACCAGTACTGGATCTTCGGTATCGACCAGCGGCAGCTGCCAGTGCTGACCGTCGTTGGCGTTGCGAACGCTCACCTTGCGCAGCGGCTGGCGGACGGGAATATCCAGGATCTCGGAAACCGCCCTCCCGGCGTTGTCGGCGTGCATCGTGCGGAACGCCGCGGGCGCACCATCGAAGTCGACTCGCCAACGCACCTCAGTGTGTACCTGTCCCCCGGTTTCCAGGGACTGTGCGGGAAGTCGCAGCACAACGCGCTGTCGGAGTGTGTCTAGCTGTAGGCGCGGCTGATCTTCGCGGTGCGCCACTCCCACGCTATGACGCCGATCCTGCGTGCCTACCGGCCTTTCCCGCAGCTCCTCAATCACATCCTCCTGGATGAGTGCCGGTAGCTCCACTGGCGGGAGGGTGTATTCCCAAGTATCGGGGTGGACAGCGGCATGGGAGACGACCTCCACGATCGGAGCGATCAGTTTCTCTGCGGTCTGAGGCAGCGTGGCGCACAGTGGACCAACTTGGCGGGGTTCGTCAGCCAACTCGGCGACGATCCCCTCGGCGATGCTGGAAGGGGTTGCATCGGTGTCTTCCGCCCGTCGATTTTCCACCAGCTCGATCAACTCGGGCACCCAGTCCGAGGCAATGCCAACGTGAGCGAACAAACGTCCGAGTTCGCCATCTGGCCCTCCGGATACGGCATCCATCGGATCCAGCCCGGCGGCGGAAAGCAGCTCTGCGAAGCGTCCCTCGATCAGTTGGGTACGTGTGGGCGTCGGCTCCAAACCAAGGCCGTACCAGTACTCCGCGGGCAGCTCCGAGACCTCATTGAACCGCGCGGCGCGGGACAGCAACGTGGCAATCGTCAGCGCGGGACATGCCTGCAGCAAAGCCTCTTCGGTGGAACCAGCAGCGACCTGGCGGGCGATAAACGTGCCAAAGAAGCGACTCAGTCGCTCCAGCTCGTCACCGTCGATATCCAGTTCTACGAAGAGTTCCACCTCCGCCAGCTTCCCGGCGAGAGCCGCCTCGGTAGACGAGGCCCATGGCAAGAGGGAATCTTGTAGGTCGGAGATCGGACTGGCTGGAATCTTCTCACTGGAACTCACGCGACCATCCTACGCGAGGGCTCAGCCGGTCTTCTCGGGAGCCATCCTCTGCGAAATCACCCTGGTCACACCGTCGCCGCGCATGGTCACGCCATAGAGAACATTCGCCACATCCATGGTGGGCTTTTGGTGGGTAATGACAATCAGCTGCGAATCCTTCCGCAGCTCCTCGAACAGCGCGATCAAACGGCGCAAGTTCACGTCATCCAGGGCGGCCTCGACCTCATCCATCACATAGAACGGGCTCGGACGCGCCTTGAAGATGGCCACCAACATCGCCAGTGCCGTCAGAGACTTCTCACCGCCAGAGAGAAGCGATAGTCGCTTGACCTTCTTACCCGGCGGACGGGCTTCGACCTCGATGCCGGTAGTCAGCATGTCATCCGGGTCGGTCAGCACCAACCGGCCTGCGCCGCCCGGGAACAGGGTGCTGAATACCTGCGGGAAGGCCACCTCAACGTCGTTCCATGCTTCGGTGAACAGTTGCAGAATGGTCGCATCGACATCTGCGATCACCTCGTGCAGATCGTTGCGGGCACGCTCGACGTCATCTAGCTGCTGGGCGAGGAAGTTGTAGCGTTCCTCCAATGCCTTGAACTCCTCTAGCGCCAGGGGATTCACCTTGCCCAGCGAGTTCAGCGCCTTCTCCGCCTTCTTTAGCTCGGCCTTGGTGGCGGTCGCGTCGAAATCTTCTGGCAGTTCTTCGGCCAGTAGCTGCTCGGCGGTAAGCCCCAGCTGCTCCATTGCACCCGCCACGGCTTGCTCGATCTTCACCTGCGCCTGAGTGCGCGCCAGCTCGGCGGTGTGCGCGCTGTCGTTCATTCGCCCCAGCTGCGCGGTCAGGGCAGAGACCTTGTCGCGCTGCTGTGCCATCGTGGTCTGCCACTGCTTGTGCGCTTGCTCGGTGTGCGAGCGGTTGGTCTCGGCGGTGGCCAGCGCATCGCTGATTCGGTCGGCGATTCGCTGCGCCTGCTCACGCACGCAGGTGGCCATTTCGCGCGCGGCGGCACGGCGTGCTTGTTGCTGTTGGTGGTGCTTGCGCGCGGCCTCTTCCGCCCGGGCTTGGCGGCGTAGGTTCTCAGCCTTGCCGCGAGTGGATTGGGCGCGCTCCTCCGCCGTGCGCTGCGCTAAGCGCGCCTCCATTTCCATTGCCTTGACCTGTGATAGATGCAATGCTGCGGCATCGCGCTCAGCCGACGAGGGTTCGGTGGTGTGTTCCTCGTCGTCGACTCGCGCCACGCGATCGGCCAGCTCGTCGAGCTGTTCGGTGGCCTGTGCCAGGCGTTGCTCGGCGGACTGTTGCTCGGCGGTACTGCGCTCAAGCTGGCGTTGTGCGGCCTCGCCCTGTTTTTGCAGCGCACTGAGGCGCTTGGCCGCCGCATCGCGCAAGGCCCGGTGTTCTTGTTCTGCCGCACGCGCCGCAGCCGCGGCAGTACGTAAATCACTTGCCGCATCGAGTGCGCCAGACAGCGCTGCCTGCAGGTCGTCTAGTTCCTTCTTTTTCTTGGTGACGCCCTCTGTTTCCGCCGCGATTCTATCCGCCAACTCGACAGGGGTCGTGCCGCCGGAGCCGCTGGCGACCCAGCCGGCGCCGTAGACGGAACCGTCCTTCGTCACTGCCCGTAGGCGTGGATCGGCAGCTACAACCTTGCGTGCATCACTGGCGCTGTCCACTGCCACAACATCCACCAGCAGGGCGGTCAGAGGCCGCAGCAGATCTTGGGGAACGTCCATCAGGTCGAGTAGCCATGTCCCCGCAGACACCTCGGTTTCCAGGCGGAAGGTTGCCCCCGTCCCCTCTGCACCTTCTGGAGTCGTAGGATCCAGCAACACCGCGCGACCTTCACGGGCATCGGTGAGGGCGGAGATGAGGGCGTCGGAAAGAGGGGCGACAATTCCCGAGCTCGCCGCATCGCCCAACACGGCGGCTGCGGCGGCGCCCCATCCGTCGCGAATATGCAGGTGCTCGGCTAGGCGGCGAGTAGCGATGCCCTGCTTGTCGGCAGCGCGGACGACAACCGCAGCGCCATCGGTGGGGGTCAGTCGGTCTTGCCAGGCGGCGATGGTGGCTTCGGCGGTTGCGATATCGCGCTCTAGTTGGAGCTGCTCGGCGCGGAGTTGTTCGGCACGCTCTTCTGCTCCGGCGGCCTCGCGGTCGGCCTGGGCGCGGGTTTCCTCCAGGTCGCCCCCGGAGGCCTCGGTTTCGCGCAGAGCTTCCTCGGCTTCCGTGATGTCTTCTAGCAACCCGTCGAGAGTTTCCTGTTGCTCGGCGGCGCTATCCTGCAGTCGCTCGACCTCCGCGGCGGCGTTGTCGCGCTGAGTAGCGGCGGCCTCGTGCTGAGCCAGCAGGCGAACCACGCCCTCGCGTCGATCGGCGATGGCGCGGACTTGTGCAAAGTGTTCTTGCTCGGCAGCGCGAGCTGCTTCCTCGGCTTCGGCGACCTGTTCGGCGATGGTTTCCAGCTTTTCGGCCGCGATCTCGACGTTCTCTTCAAGCTCCGCCTGTTCTTCGGCGGCGCGCTCGGCACGTTCCAGCAGCTCCTGCGGGTCCGGACCGGACCATTCAGCAACCTGAGCCTGTTCTGCACGGTCGCTGGCAATACGCAGAGTGGCGGAGTTCTTTTCCTGCACCGCGGATAGCCGGTACCAGAGGTTCTTCGCCGCCTCGGCTTCCTCCAGGGCAGTGCGCAGTTCCTCTTCCGTCACGGCGAGTGTTTCGCTGTGTTCCTCCAGCTCCGCCTGTACTTCGGCGCGCTGTTCGGCCAGTAGCTCACTGCGGCGCGTGGAATCGTTGAGTTCCTCTGATAGCTGCTTGACGTTGTGCGCGGCCAGCTGCACGCGTGTACTGCGGATGGTGGCCTGTACCGCAGACGCCTTCTGCGCAGCTTCTGCCTGCCGCGCGAGTGGCCCGAGCTGTTTGCGCAGCTCATCGGTCAGGTCGTGCAGGCGGTCGAGGTTGGCCTGCATGTTAACGAGCTTGCGCTGCGCCTTTTCTTTTCGACGCCGATGCTTCAGCACACCCGCGGCCTCCTCGATGAAGGCACGGCGTTCTTCGGGGCGGGATTCCAGGATCTGCGATAGTCGGCCTTGTCCGACGATCACGTGCATTTCGCGGCCGATGCCGGAATCGCTGAGTAGCTCCTGGATGTCCATCAAACGGGCTTTAGCTCCGTTGATCTCGTACTCCGAGGCCCCGTCGCGGAACATGCGACGGGTGATGGAAACCTCGGAGTACTCGATGGGTAGTTTGCCATCAGAGTTGTCGATGGTCAGTGTGACTTCCGCGCGCCCCAGTGGCTTGCGGTCCCCCGTTCCGGCGAAGATGACGTCTTCCATTTTCCCGCCGCGCAGGGTCTTCGCCCCCTGCTCCCCCATGACCCATGCCAAGGCATCCACGACATTGGATTTTCCGGAGCCATTTGGCCCCACCACGGCGCAAATGCCTGGCTCTAGTTTCAGGGTCGTCGCGGACGCGAAGGACTTGAATCCTTTGAGCGTCAACGACTTTAAGTGCATTGCTTGATGCTATCAAAGCGATCCGGCGCTAAGCAGCTTCCTGCGCCCTAAACACCCAAGTGTTTTGCAACACGAAGTTGAGAACCGTAGCGACGGCCTGGGAAACGAACCACGACCAGAACAGTGCGTGTGGTAGATCTGCTCCCCAATGTCGCATTAGAGCATCTACGACAACTGCTGTTATGAAGCAAATGGTGTAAACCACCGCGGCACGAGCCTTCTCAGCTCCTGAACGATCCCCCTGGAACGTGAAAAAGCTGTTGAGGTAGTAGGCAACCGTGCTTCCCACAATGTAACTGCAAGCGCGCGCGACGAAGCCAATGACTCCGAGATTGAGCAGCAGTGTCCTCGTCCCGAAGTCGAAGCACGCCCCGACCACGCCGACAAGCGTGAACGTAGCGAGTTTCCTGGTAAGTGCAGGCGATTTCATCCGCAACTAGTTGGTTATTGCTCCGTTATGAGCCTCGCGGCGCTGGCACTCCGGGTCCGTGCCATCCCAGCACTCGACGTTCTTAAGCTCCGGCAGGCTGTCGCGGTGGAAGATCGGATCCAGGCCCGCGGCCTTCTGCTGGGAGAAGTCGCGCAGCAGCTTGATGGCCACACCACCCAGCGGAACGATTGCGCAGAGGTTAATCAGGACCATCGTGGCCGCAAAAGTGTCAGCCAAGGACCACACCAGCGGCACCGTGCCGATGGCACCGCCGAAGACACAGAGGACAACAAGTACACGGAAGGTATTCAGCTTCGCCTTGGACTTGGTGAAGTACTCCACGTTGGCTTGGGCAAGGTAGTAGTTGCCCAGCACAGAGGAAAACGCCAGGAAGAACAGAATGATCGTGATGAAGTGAGTACCCCACTCGCCTACCTCGGCGGACAGTGCACTCTGAGTCAGGTTGGCCGTCTGCACGCCTTCGCCGTAGGCCGGGTCAGAAAGCAGAATGATGAAGGCGGTGATGGTACAAACAATCAGGGTGTCAAAATATACGCCCAGAGTCTGCACCAGGCCCTGCTTTACAGGGTGAGACACAGCAGCGGTAGCTGCTGCGTTCGGGGCGGAGCCCTGGCCGGCCTCGTTGGAGAACAGACCACGGCGCATGCCGTTCATGAACGCTGCGCCCAAGGTGGCACCGGCGATCTCCTTGATGCCCAGGGCGTGCTCGACGATCGTTCCGAACATGCCCGGAACCTCAGTAATATTCATGGACAGCACCACCACTCCCAGCAGAATGTAGCCGGTAGCCATCAGCGGAACGATCACCTGGGTGGCGTTGGCGATACGCTTCACACCACCGAAGATCACCATGGCGGTCAGTGCTGCAACCACCAGGCCAACGGTCACCTTGAGCCAGGTAGCGTCAGCGGCGATATTCGGGTTGAGAGAGTGCAGCGAAGAGCCCGCAGCTTCTGCGATGGAGTTGGTCTGCACCGCGTTGTACACAAAGCCGTAGGTGATGGTGATAGCGATGCCGAAGATCAGAGCCAGCGGCTTCGCTCCCAGCCCCTTCGTCATGTAGTACGCCGGGCCACCGACGTAGCCGTTCTTGTCGCGGGACTTCCACAACTGAGCCAAGGTAGCCTCAACGAAAGCGGTAGCACCGCCGACCAGGGCGACTATCCACATCCAGAACACGGCACCCGGCCCGCCGAGGGTGATCGCGATAGCCACACCAACCACATTGCCTGTACCCACGCGAGATGCTGCAGAGATACTGAATGCCTGGAAGGCAGAGATGTTCTCTCCACTCTTTCCCACCGCCGGTTCCTTGACTGAGCGGAACATGTCCGGAACCATGCGGATTTGCACTACCAGAGTGCGGATGCCGAAGTACGCGCCGGCTGCGAGGAGGAAGACGGGGATGATCTTCCACACATTTTCGTTGAGCGTATTCGCCACGAAATTTTCAATTGTTTCCATGGCGAGAAATTTACCTGAAACGAGTGCCAAAAATAAATGCACGCGCCTATTTTTTCACCCATCACCGCAGTTCAGGAAGTTCTAAGTTATGTCAGTCCCCTAGGTCTGACATGCCGCACAATAGTGTGTGGAACGCCCACCGACAACAACCCGCTTGATCGGCTCCCCGCACCTCTTGCAGGCTTCGCCTCCGCGCCCGTACACGTTCAGCGAGCGCGAGAAGTAGCCGGACGCACCGTTGACGTTCACATACAACGAGTCGAAGCTGGTTCCACCCTGTTGAAGGGCACGTTCCATCACTTCTGCTGCTGCATTGAGAACGCGGTGCAGTGTCGGTCGGCTAAGCAGCGCGGCACTGCGTCGGGGCCGCACTCCAGCCAGAAAGAGCGCCTCGTCCGCGTAGATATTGCCGACTCCCGAGATGACCTCTTGGTTAAGCAACACCGTCTTAATAGCCGCGCGTTTGGCCTTCATCCGTTCCACTGCCAGCGTGGCATCGAACGCAGGTTCCAAAGGATCTGCGGCAATGTGCTGAACATTGCGGGGTAAAAATTTTTTTGACGCCCCCTCGGTCTCCTCTGCCCACGAGTCTGGCACGGCCTTTTCCAGCCGCCACTCGCCGAAGGTTCGCTGGTCCACGAAACATAGCTCGCGGCCGTCAGAAAGTCCGGCCCGAATGCGCACATGTGGAGACTGCACCTGGCCGGGTTCGGCCACAAGCATCTGGCCGCTCATACCCAGGTGCACTTGTACGAGGAGATCTTGGCCAAAATCTATCCACAAAAATTTTCCGCGGCGTTGAACGGCGGTACAGGTGGCGTCACGAAGAAAAGAAACAAGCTCCGATGGATCGCCGGAGCGAACGGCGCGCGGGTGACAGACCTCAACGTCGGTGAAGCGACGGCCGACCAGGTGCGTTTCGAGGCCGCGGCGGACGACCTCTACCTCGGGTAGCTCAGGCACGCTCGTTGAGCTTCTGTACGGCCTGCTTGGCGGCAGCGTGCTCGGCAACCTTCTTGGTGTGCCCCTCGCCGTGGGTGACCAGGTCTCCAATGGTGACGGTGGCGTAGAACGTCTTATCGTGCTCCGGCCCCTCGCCGCGTACCTCGTAGGTGGGCAGCGGCAGCTTCAGTTCAGAGAGCTTCTCCAGCAGCACGGTCTTCCAGTCCATGTTTAGGCCAGTGGTGGGAGCCTCGGTAATCATTTCGGAGAACAGGCGCAGCACTGTGGCCCGAGCAGTCTCAAAACCGTGGTGCAGATAAATCGCGCCGAGCATGGACTCTACGGAGTCCGCCAAAATGGAGTGCTTGTCCTTTCCTCCGGTCAGCATTTCGCCGCGTCCGAGCAGGATGTACTCACCCATTCCCAGGCGGCGGGCTACACCGGCCAAGGCGTACATGTTGACCACTCCGGAGCGCATCTTGGAGATGTCGGATTCCGAGCGATCGGGGAACTGGCGGTACAGCTGCTCCGCAACGGCCAGGCCCAGCACGGCATCGCCCAAGAATTCCAGGCGCTCATTGTTGGGCAGGTTACCGTTTTCATTGGCGAAGGAACGGTGCGTCAGCGCCAGGCACAAAAGGTCATCCGGAAGATCTACACCCCAGGCTGCAAGCAGCGGGGTGTGGTCGGACTTGCCATAGGCGGCGTTGAGGGCGGCTTCGCCGGTTAGTCGGCGTTTACGAGCCATGTGGTTTTAGATTGCCTTTCTCGATGCTTTACCCGATGTTTTAGAGGTTCTTGAATTTTTCCAGCCCGGCCCAGCGCGGGTCCGGACGGTCCTCTTCCTCAGCTTCCTCGCTGATGCCATCCGGTGCCGGGGTATCCTCGCGGCATTCGGTGCCAAAGTCCGTGCACACAGGGCTAAAGGGTGCATTTAAGCCAGCTTCGTCGATCACCAGCTGAGAGATATCGATGGCATTGTCGTGCACTAGCAGCGGCTCGTCGACGTCGTCCTCATCATCGGAGCTGTCGTCAGTGGTGATGAAGTCCGGGGTCAGGCCGAACACATCGCTGATGGAATATTCCAGGGTGGTGGAAAGCTTCTGCAGGCAACGGGAGCACGTGCCCGTAGCTTCACCGCTTACCTGCAAGGTGGCCATAATCGCCTCGCCCAAGTTCGCCAGGGTTCCATGAACTTCGACGGGCGCGCCCTCGGCTACGCCCAGCATGTTGCCGCCCCACGGTACTGGTGACGCCCCCTGGGCGTCGACCGGCTCGCTGAGTCCAGTTGGGATGTCGCCGACTGCAAGAACGAAGGGGTTACTCATACCCCTATTTCTACCTGTCTAAAGCTGTTGACGGTAACCGTGGGGGTCGCCGTCGTTCTGATAACCGGAGGCGCCGGCGCCCTTGCGCAAGGCGGAGCGGTCACGATTGACGGTGCGCAGTGTGGTGGTGAGGGTCTCCTCGAAGTCTGCCAGGGTGGAATCGACGTAGCGGTCGCATTCGGTGCGCAGGCGGTCGGAGTCCGCGTGGGCGGATTCAATGATGCGCTTAGCTTCGGCCTGTGCGTTGCGCACGACCTCCGACTCGGAAACCAAGCGACGCTGCTCGGCCAGACCTTCGTCGACGGAGCGTTGGTAGCTGGCGTTACCTTCGCTGACCAGGCGCTCGGCCTCGTCGGCGGCACGGCTGGTTACCTGGTCATACTCGCGACGGGCATCGCTGACAAGGCGATCTGCCTGATCCTCAGCCTGCGCGACGGTGTTGGTAGCGCGCGTCTGGGCGTCGTTGAGAATCTGATCAGCCTGATCCTGGGAGTCCTGGACGATGGCATTAGCTTCGGAGTTGGCGTCGGCGATAGTCGCATCGGCTTGGTCGCGGGCGTCGGCGATGATGTCATCGCGGTGGTCTAGGACGTCCTGCGCATCATCCATTTCGATGGGGATTGCGTTGCGCATTTCGTCGAGAATGTCCAGCACCTCGCGGCGCGGAACCATGCAGTTAGAGGTCATGGGCACGCCATAGGCCTGCTCCACCATTTGCTGTAGGTCATCCATACCCTGGAATGTCTTGTACATGGCCTCCACTGTGCCATCACTTGACCTCAAGTACAGGTTTAGACACGGCTTTGCGTGCGTTAGCCGCGGAACTTCTCCTCCACCGCAGAAACCACCGGCTCGGGCAGCAGACCGGAAACATCACCGCCGTACTTCGCCACTTCCTTGCACAAGGTGGACGAAACATACCCATACTCCGGGGAGGTCAGCAGGAAGTACGTCTCCGCCCCAGAAAGGCGCTGGTTCATCTGCGCCATCGGCAGCTCGTACTCGTAATCCAGGGAGCTGCGCAGCCCCTTGACCATCGCCTTAATATTGTTTTCCTTTAGGTAATCCACCAGCAGTTTGTCCCAGGTATCCACAGTGATGTTCTGCGGGCCGTTCGGGATAGCGGCGATCGATTTCTCGATCAACTCGATACGCTCTTCAGCGGTGAACAGGCCATTCTTGTTCGGGTTATATGTCACCAGAACAACGACCTCTTCCCAGTTGGCCGCAGCACGGGTGAAGATATCCAGGTGACCCAGCGTGATGGGGTCGAAAGATCCAGGGCAAACTACTCGCATGGCACCTAACCTAACCCTCGCCCCGCCAAATCGCCATGTCGAAGCGGGCGATGCCATAGGTACGCTTCTTCAACTTCTGCCCAGTCGGCTCAAAGCCCTCCGGCCACGCGGTCTCCGGTGAGGCACTATTGCGTTCGACCACCACCACGGCGTCCTTCGTAAGAACCGGAATGAGAGCTTCCACCATCTCGGCGACGGCCTCATCGGCGAGCTCGTAGGGCGGGTCGGCCAGCACCATGGTGTAGTGATTGCGCGGTGCTGCGGCTAGGAAGGATGACGCCTTCGCCTCCACTACCTGCAGCTTCGCCTCAGGCACGACGTGGGCATTGTCCTTGATCACCTTGATCGCCGCGGCGCTACTATCCACCAGCGTGACCTCCTTGGCTCCACGGCTGGCAGCCTCCAAACCGAGGGCACCGGAACCGGCGAAAAGATCCAGCACTACTTCATCAACAAAGCCGAAGCGAACCTGCAGGGAGGAAAACAGGCCTTCGCGGGCGCGGTCGGAGGTGGGGCGCGTGCCCGCCGGAGGAACCTTGATGCTGCGTCCGCGAGCCGTTCCAGAGATGATGCGTGTCATTGCTTTGCGTTCAACCTGCCTATTTGTTTACTGCTGTGTCTTCTGGCGCTTCAACCCTTAACAGGACGTCCCCGCCGTGCACGTCCACATAGTCCTGCGAGTTGCTTCTGCGCACCACGCCAGGCCCCGGCGCGAGGACGGGCGCTTCCAGCTTTAGCGATTCCACCGTGCACAAAACATCACCCGTGGCGACGGCATCACCGTCGGCGACGAGGAAGTGCACGACTCCCGCAAATGGGGCACAGATTTCCATGCCCCAGAGTCTAGCAACTGGGGTGACTAGTTCCTTTCGATGAAGTCCTGATCGTCGATCTCGATGTCCACCACCAAGGAGCGCGCTAATTGTTCGTCGTAAGCCACCAGCGCTTCGGCGTAGTCGCGGGCCGACTCAATCACCTCGCCGTCGGTGCTGAGGTCTAGCAGACGCGCCCTCCGCGCCGAGCGTCCCGACTGATCCTGGCCGAGGATATCCCCCTCGGTGCGCATCTTGAGGTCCTCTTCGGCAAGGCGGAATCCATCATTACTGTCGGCCACCACCTGGAGGCGATGGAAGGAAGGACTATCCGGTGCGGCGGTGGTGTGCAGCAAGCACAGCGAATCCCGCCGTCCACGGCCGATTCGTCCGCGTAGCTGGTGGAGTTGGGAGAAGCCGAAATTCTCGGCCTCCAGAATCATCATCATGGAGGCATTGGGCACGTCCACGCCGACTTCAATGACGGTGGTAGCAACCAGAACGTCGATCTTCCCGGCAGCGAAGTCCTGCATGACCTCGTCCTTGTCGGCTGCGTCCATTTTGCCGTGCAGCATTGCCACGCTGCAGCCAGGCAGCTCTTGCGTAGCGATGCGCTCGCACCACTGTTCCACGCCAGTGGGACCATCGATTCGGGGTGCCACTACATAGGCCTGCCCTCCGGCTTGGATTTCCTCCCCCATGCGCTCCCAGGAGCGACGCACCCAGCGCGCTTTGTCAGCGGGCACCACCACGGTTTCAATATCACCCCGACCACCGGGTTTGCCCACCAAGGTAATGGGAGTCAGGTCGCCGAACATCGTCATACCCACCGACCGCGGAATCGGAGTCGCGGTCATCACCATCATGTGTGGAGTCGCATCCACCGGCGCTGATTCCCGCAGTTTGTTGCGCTGCTGCACGCCGAAGCGGTGCTGCTCATCCACCACGACCATGCCAAGCCGATAAAACTCCACGGAGTCCTGAATCACCGCATGGGTACCGACCACAATGTCCGTTTGCCCCGAAACCAGGTCCAGCAAAGTGCGTTGTTTATCGGCCTGCTTCTGGGAGCCAACCAACACGGATACTCGCACATCGGTGTTCTCCAGCATCTTCACCAGGTTGCGGGCATGCTGCACGGCCAGAATTTCCGTCGGGGCAACGAAGGCGCACTGATAGCCGGAATCCACCGCCCACAGCATGCTGATCAGCGCCACCATTGTCTTGCCGGAACCGACCTCTCCGTGCAGTAGCAGGTTTGCCGGGGTGGTTCCGTCGAGGCGGGAGCCGATATCCTCCAGCGCCATTTTCTGTCCCGCACTGAGGTCAAATGGCAGCCCTGCAATCAGCCTCTCCACGTTCTCGCCCGGCGCGAGTGCCATGCCGGTGCGCTTGGTGGCGTCATTGCGCCGTAGAGCCATGACCAGCTGCAGTTCCAGCGCCTCGTTGAATTTCAACCTTCTCCGGGCCGGTGCGGGGCCGGCCTCACTGGGTTGGTGAATCTGCCGGAGCGCATCCGCGAAGCTAATCAGCGGGCGCCCCTTTCCGTCGACGGGCCAGGCAGGCGCGCCGGGGTTACGGCGTGGCAGCGGCAGGAATTCGCCGGGTTCGTCCATCACCCGCAGCACGTGATCCATCACCCCCAGCATCTCTGCGGTGGACGTACCGGGGCGGCGCTTGTAGCCCGGCATCCACGGCTTGGCCAAGAGCTCCTGCGCAGCGGTTTCGGAACCCATGACATCCACGATGGTCTTCAGCGGCCCAAACATGCCGAATTCGGCATCCATTGCGGGGAGGATGGAGACATAGCTGGGGTTTTTCAGCTCCCACTGTCCATTGAACTCGGAGAGCTTGCCGTGTAGGAGCAGCATCGAACCATTTTTTATGCGGCTGCGGTGGTAGGCCACGTTCCCAAATAGTGCAGAGCGGAAATGCCTGCTGCCGTCGGTAAAGGTAAAGGCCAGGTATTTCCGCGGCCCACGCCCGGAGTGGTTGTCCTTTTCCTCCACGCTGATGATCTCCCCAGCGCAGGTGTACTTCTCCCCTACTCGCAACTCGTCCAGCCCTTGAGGTGAGCCGAGGCGCGCGTACGTTGTGGGGAAATTCAGTACTGCTTCGGAGATCGTCTTGATGCCTGGCTTATCCGCCAGCCGTTTGGCGCGGTCGTTGGTGATCGCCACGGAAAGCGGACGCGAGTCCTGCCATCCCAGCATGGGCTACTCCACTCCGATCTGCACCAGGCACGGGTCGTGGTCGTTGCCTTGTAGCTCGATGTGGTGATCGTCGATCTGCACGTCCGGGTATAGCTCGGCGAAGGTGGCTTTCAGCCCATCGACGGCAGCTTGGTTGGTTGCCGGGTCGCTCCACAGCAGGGTCACCAGCTCGCCACCGTCGGCCAGCATGGCGCTGAGGGTATCGACCATCGTGTCGGGCGGGCAGGTGGCGAAACGCTGAGCTTCGACCGCGTCGATCATTTCTTCGACGTTATCGTCCCAGTCCACGGTGGGGTCGTTCACCGCTAGTGCCGCTAACCCACCAACCAGCGATTTCGTGTCGATAATGTCGACTTCCCGCGCCCCGTCCAAACCTTGTAGGGCGGCGACATCCTGTCCGTTGGTCAGCACGGCTATCGGCCCTGCGCCCAGCCCCTGCACTGCTTCGCCCAGGGTTTTATTGTTTGGTGACGCCACCGCCACTGCCCCCGCAGCCTCGAAAAGTCGCGCGACCCCGCCGGTGGGCGTGAGCGCCACGATGAACGGCCCCTGGTCTTCCGCCTTAGGCTCACCGGTCGTCGGAACAGGCGTGCCCTGAATTCCGGGGTGGCTGGGTTCCCCGTCGGCCGGCAGAACCTCGATGCGCAAGTCGGTGACAGTTCCCAGGGAGAAGGCCTTCTCGATGACTTCGCCGGCTCGGTTGGTGTGCACGTGCGCGGTGCCGGACTCTGGCCCCAGGGGTCCTACGATCACCGAATTGCCATGAGCCTCCAGCAGCTCCCGCAGGGCGGCCAGATTCCCTTCGAAGAAGAACATCACTTCGACTTCTTGCTGGGTTCGGTCGTGGTCTGGCGTGGGGGCGTCATCAACGAGACCCGCCCCGTCCAGAACATCGACCAGGGCCTGCAGGATCACCACGAGGCCTTGGCCGCCCGCGTCCACGACACCAGCTTCGGCGAGAACGGGCAGCTGGTTGGGTGTGTTGGCCAGGGCTTCCTCGGCGGCGTGGAGGGCGCGGGTGGCGACGTCGGCGAGGTTCGGCTCGGCTTCGTGCGCGGCGGTGGCGGCGGCATCGAGCACGCTGATGACGGTGCCCTCGACGGGCGTGGAGATTGCAGTGCAGACGAAACCCACCGACTGCGAAAGGGTGTCCGCCACGGCGGGACCATCGATGTGCCCCTGCGAAGCTGCTTCGGCGAGCGCGCGCAATACCTGACTGAGCACCAGGCCGGAGTTTCCACGGGCGCCACGAACCGCGCCGGTGGCCAGGGCGATGGTGACCTCGGGGAGGCTTGCGCCTTCCTCCAGCGCATCGACCGCCGAAACTGCGGTGGTCATGGTGTGCGCCATGTTGGAGCCAGTATCGGAATCCGGGATTGGGAAGACGTTCAGGGCGTTGATTGCCTGGCTCTGCTCGCGCAGCCGGCTGGCCGAAAGGCGAGCCCACTGGGCGACAATGCGCGCGTCGAGCTGAGCGGGCGCCTGATTGGCCGGTTGTGCTTCTGCCACCGGTTGCGCCTCTGCCTTCCTGGATTTCACTCCCACTACCCTAGCGAACCAGCCGGACAGCAGGGCGGTTTACGGGATCGTGGCGCGTTATTCCTTCCGTGCCAGTGATGTAGATCTCCCGCATCCAACGCGAATCCAGGTGGGGGGGGTTGACTTGTTTATCGTTCACCCAGAGAGCACATAGTCTCCATGAGAGTGCTGTAGACGGCACTCGGCTCGCTATCGTGCCACTCGGTGTCACTGTCGCGCTCGTCCTGGTTTTGCGGTTGAGCCGTCGGCTCGTAGAGCCACCAGAGGTTTTGCCACGGATCAAGAAGTCTTGCGAGACGATAGCCACCGTAGAAATCGCTAGTTGGAGTGACGACGCGGCCTCCTTCCTTTACAGCCCTATCAAGGCACGCCTGGGCGTCAGGAACGTAGACCTGCAGGAGGGCTGGCGTGAACGGCCAATCTTGCTTTCGATCACAAAGCATGATTGTGGCATCTCCAACCATTACTTCCGCATGGATGATCGAACCATCTCGATCCGGCGTGCGAACATGCGCTGCTTCTCGACCATCGAAAACTGTTTCCACGAAGTGGATGAAGCTCACGGAGTCGGGGACGATAGCGAAGGGATTTACTGTGTTGTGTCCAGTCGGGATTTTCAACGAAGTCATGTATACATAAAATATGAATAATTCGAGCAAAGTCAAGTACCGCCAAGGCGCTAGTTTCCTGTTGGCCACACTTGGACGCCGCGCCGAGAGAGCATGGGCAGCTCTCCTCACAGAGCAGGGAATTACCACCGCGCAGTTCACAGCCATGGCGGCGATCGCGGAAGGCGAACGAACGCAAAACGACGTAGCAATGGTTACAGCCGTTGACCCGCGAAACATCGGCGCCACAATCAAAAAGCTCACGGCGGTGGGGTGGGTTCAAGCTCGATCAAACCCCGCCGATGCGAGATCACGACTCCTCTGTTTGACACCCGCTGGCCAGCAGTGGTGGGACGATGTTCAGCCTGCCCTACGTCAAGGACGTGACTCATTTTTCCAGGGACTCACCCATAGAGAGTTGACCAACTTGGAAGAACTCCTCGGAAAACTCGAGGCCGCACAATCCGACAAAGAAGCGAACGGACCCGGCCATCGTCGCTAGAGCCGCCAGTCGACGGGCGCGCCGCCGGAAGCCTGGAGGATCGCATTTGCCCTGCTGAAGGGACGCGAACCAAAGAAGCCTCGATAGGCGGACAGCGGCGAGGGATGCGGGGACATCACGCAGCGCTCCGCGCCGATCAGCGGAGCGAGCTGCTGGGCCTGCTTGCCCCACAGGATGGCGGCGAAGTGCGGGTTGGCGGCAACCTGGCGGACAGCGGCCTCGGTGATGGCCTCCCAGCCGCGACCGCGGTGGCTACCGGCATTGCCCGCCTGCACAGTGAGCACGCGGTTAAGCAGCAGCACCCCACGGTCGGCCCACGGGGAAAGATCCCCGTTGGAGGGGGCTGGCAGGCCGAGGTCGTCTGTGTACTCGGTGTAGATATTCTTCAGCGACTTCGGCAGTGGCTCGCCCGCGGGCAGCTCCGCAGAGAACGCCAGCCCCACGGAATGTCCGGGCGTGGGGTACGGATCCTGCCCAACGATCAGCACTTTCACCTGGGTAGGGTCGGACTCGAAAGCCCGCAAAATTTTTTCGGGCGCGGGCAGGACCTGCGCTCGTTGTCCCGCCTGCACCTGCTGGGCCACCAGCTGCCCCTCAGCCAGCGCACCCTCCAGCACCGACTGCAGCCCCGGCAGGTACCACGCCGGGTGGATGCGCTCGATCAGCTGGTGCGCTTGTTCTCGTACGGAATTCATGCCTGCTCCTTACACCGACTGCCAGCCAGATGAAAACGGCGGGCGGCCGCCGTCGACCAGCACGTAGTCCACCCCGCCAGGCGAGTCCTCCCCAACCTCATCCGAGAGGCTGCGAACAGTCCCGATGCGGCGGTAGCCACTGGGCATGCGGGCGTCCGTAGTTCCAAGGAGAGTATGGTCCTCACCGCCGGTGTAAATCCACTCCAGAGGGTTCTTGCCCGTCATCTGCGCCGCGTGCCGCAGCTTCTCGTCGGGCACCAGCGCCGCCCCGTCCAAGTCCAGGCACACCCCGGAACGCTCCGCGATGGCGCACAGGTCCACGATCAACCCGTCGGAGTTATCGGTCATGGCGCTCGCACCCGTCGCCCGCGCAACGGAGCCACGGCCGGGCTGCAGGCGCGGGGCACAGTGCCAATCGGCTAATTCGTTGAGGATCGGATCGTCGGCCGGGATCGCCTTGCGCGAACCATAGTGCCGCAGAATCGCCAGCCCTGCCGCGCTGTAGCCGATTGGCCCACTGGCGATCACGCGCTGGCCCACGCCCGCACCATCCAGCGTCAACGCATCGGCAGGGCCAGAGATCTCCCCCAGCGCGGTAATAGAAATCACCAGATCCTTGCTGGTCACCACGTCTCCACCGACAAGTTCCGCGGCCCACGGCGAAGCCCCCTCGTCGATGCCGCGCGCGATATCCGCCACCGTCTGCAGCGGCAAATCCCCTGGCGTGGCGATCGCCATTAGGATCGCGGTGGGGCGTGCTCCCATCGCCTGAATGTCCGCGAAGTTCTGTGTCACAGCTTTCACCCCGACCTCCCACGGAGTCGAGTAGTCGAAGGTGAAGTGCCGCCCCTGAACGAGGATGTCCGTCGAGCACACGTGTCGTGAATTGGTGCCTGTTGGCTCCAACACTGCGGCGTCATCGCCATTAAGAGAACTCGGCGCGGCGTTGCGGATCGCCGCGATGGTAGCGGCCTCGCCTGCCTCGGCGACAGTGAGTTGAGTACGCATGCGAACCTTTCCGTGGTTGCGGTGATGCTTGGGTTCCAATGCTTGGGTTCCAATGCTTGGGTTCCCGCGCTTAGTCTAATTAAGATGGTGCGCTATGAGTGACGAAGCCTCCTCCCCCGTCTCCACCCCGCGGTACCTGATCATTCTGTCGACGGTGCTTGCCGTGGTGCTGATTATTGCGGTGATCACTGCTGCGAAGATCACGGTGGATCGGAAGGTGTACGCGCCTGTGGCGCTGGGCCCGGTGGATGCGCCGGAGGCGTCGTCGCAGGTCTGCGCCGATTTTGTGGCTGGGTTGCCGGAGGAAATGGATCGCTTCCGTGCCGTTGAGGTGCGGGATCCTAGGCCGGACGGCACGGCGGCGTACCGCGATTCTTCGGGTTCGGAGCTTTCTGTGCGCTGTGGAGTGACCGTGCCCGACCAGTACTCGGAGTTGTCGCCCGTGGTGTCGGAAGGCGATACGCGCTGGACCGTCGTCTCGGATGCTACTCCTGGGTCTGATCTGCGAACGTGGTACGCGGTCGGCGGTTCGCCTGCGGTTGCGGTGACTGCGTCGGCGGATGTCGGCGATGCCCTCGGTGCGGTGGGGTCTGCTCTTTCCTCTGTTTATGACGCCAACTCTCCAGCAAAGCCCGCCCCCTACCCACTGTCCGATGCTGCGGTGGCTGGCGGTTCCGGATCCCGCGAGGCCGGCGGTCCCACTTCCGGCGGCGCGACCGAGTCCCCTGCATGCCATAAGTTCCTGGGATCTCTGCCGGAGGCACTGGGCGACTGGCGTTTGGTCCACAGATCCGCTGGAGGATCGGAAAAGGGTGCTGACCAGGACAAGCAGGGTACTGCCCTGGTGAATCCTGATCTCCTTCCCGATGGACTGGACCGGTCTGTGGTGGATAAGGCTCCCAGCGGATCGGCTACCTATCTCGCCGAAGAGCAAGAACCTGTGGTGATTCGCTGTGGCCTGGCTATGCCTAAGTCCTATGCCCCGGGTGCACAATTAACGCAGGTAAACAAGGTTCCCTGGTTCTCTGATCCATCTCTTTCCCGCGGGTCGACTATGGGGCATTGGTTTGCCCTGGGCCACGAGCAGGTCATCGGCCTAGCCATGCCGCAATCCGCTGGCAACGAGGTAATCTCTTCCGTCTCAAGTGCAATCTCTACATCCCTGAAGAATACGGAGAAGGCTGGGAGCTCTGCTCAGTCGCGCTAACCTCTTTCCCTTTCAGCGACACCGGCCCCTCAGGAGTGGGTGCCCCAGGGGGATGTCGCTAAAACGGGAAAGTGCCCACGCGCCGATAAGTAGCCCACCAAACTGCAAGCCCCTGACCTGGGCTTTTGTTTTATAGACAACCATTACCGGTAACAGATTCCCGATCTAGCGACATTCGGGACTCGTGAGCAGGTTAAAAGGAGCCCGCCACAAGGTTCCCCAGGCCTAAGCCAGCGCCCGGGCAATCAGCGCGCTGACCAGGTCGCCGAAGCTGATCCCCTCAGCCGCGAACATCTTCGGATACATCGAGATCGGCGTAAATCCAGGCATGGTGTTGATTTCGTTCAGCACGGGCCCGTTCTCCGTGGCAAAGAAGTCCACGCGCGCGATGCCATCACACCCCAGCGCATTGAACGTGCGAATCGCCAGTTTGCGCACTTCCGTCACAACGTCCGCAGGTAGCGGCGCCGGGATGGTAGCGGAGACGGTCGAATCGACATACTTGGCGTCAAAACCATAGAACCCTTCGGCGCCATCCTCGGTGCCGTTCAGCATGGCAGGAACCGACGAGACGATCGAGCCATCCGCATACTGCAGCACACCGCACTCGACCTCGGCTCCGTGAATCATCGCCTCCACAATCACCTTGTTGTCATGGGAAAAGGCCAGGTCAATAGCCGCATCTAGTTCTTCCCAGCTATCCACCTTGGAAATGCCGATGCTCGACCCGCCGCGCGCCGGCTTCACAAACACCGGCAGCCCGAGCCGCTGCTTTTCTTCAGCGGCCAGATCGCGGGGCTGGAATAGAATCAGTTCCTCGCCCACCGGAATCCCCGCTTCGCGTGCCAGCCGCTTGGTGAAGTCCTTATCCATGCCCGCAGCGGAAGCTAGCACGCCATTGCCGACGTACCGCACGCCCGCCAGATCCAGCACGCCCTGCACGGTTCCGTCTTCGCCATTCTGGCCGTGCAGTACCGGGAACACCACATCGACGTTCGCAAATACCTCGCCAGCCTGCGGGCCGGTCACGTAGCGCATCTCCCCCGCGGCAGCCAAGCCAGCCCCACCGAATGTCAGCTGCACGTGTACGCCGGAATCCTCTACGCGTGGCATCTCGCGCCCATTGGCTCGCAACCGGGAAGTATCGGTCGTCCCCGGCACCCACGCGCCCGCCTCAGTGATCCCCACCGGCACGACCTCGTAAATCTCCGGATCCAGGTGGTCGATCACCGCGCCTGCGCTAATGCAGGAGACGGAGTGCTCAGTCGATTGCCCTCCGTACAGTACGGCGACAGTGGTACGTGCGTGCTTCTTGGCTTGGTTACTCACGGTGTTTTACCTTAGCTGTTTTTCTGACGCCGCATTCCCACCGCCCCGCCCCTTCGACCCGACTGCCAGTCTGCCTGTGGCTTACTCGGCCTTCCGGCTGCGGCCGAGCAACCCCATCATCACCTGTTGCACGTCTGCGCCTTCGTGGCACACTCCCACCACGGCTTCGGTGATCGGCATTTCCACGCCGACCTTCCCCGCCAGCTCGAACACGGACTGACTGCTGACCACGCCTTCAGCAACTTGTCCCTTGGTGGCTTTGGCGGCCTCTTCGAGACTTTCGCCTTTGCCGAGGCGCTCGCCGAAGCTGCGGTTGCGCGAGAGCTTCGATGTACACGTGGCCACCAGGTCGCCCATGCCCGCCAGGCCGCTGAGCGTGCGCGCGTCGGCGCCGACCTCCAGCGCTAACCGAGTGATCTCCGCCAGGCCGCGGGTGATCACGGTGGCGGCGGTGTTATCGCCGAATCCCATGCCAGCGGCAATGCCCGCCGCCAGAGCGATGACGTTTTTGCACGTGCCGGCGATTTCGCAGCCGATGACGTCCGTGTTGGTGTACGGGCGGAAGTACGGCGCCGCCACGGCGGCCTGGATCAACTTCGCGCGGTCCATATCCGAACATGCCACTACGGTCGCAGCGGGTTGTTGTTCGGCAACTTCGCGTGCCAGGTTCGGCCCGGTCAGCACAGCCACGCGTTCGCTGGGCACGTCCGCTACCTCGGAGATCAGCTGGCTCATGCGCAGCCCGCTGGAGTGCTCGATGCCCTTGGCCAGGCTCACCAGGGAGGCATCCGCGCCGATGAGATCCTGCTCTTTCCATTTCTGCAGGTTCCCGCGCAGTGACTGTGAGGGCACGCCCAGCACCACGATCTCCGCCCCGTCTAGTGCCTCGGCGGGGTCACTTGTACCGGTCAGCGCGCCAGGCAGCACAATGTCTCCCAGGTATGCACTGTTGCGGTGGTTGTTGCGCACGTCGTCTGCGACTTCGTCGCGCCGTGCCCAGAGACGGACCTCGTTGCCGGCGTCGGCAAAAACCTTGGCAACAGTCGTGCCCCAGGATCCCGCGCCCATCACCGCTACTTGCACCATGTCGCTTTGTTGCCTTCCCGTCTGCTGTGGCTTCAGTTCGAAATAATTTTTGGGTTCGTTATACGATTGTCGGCAATAGTCTATCGAAAGGGATCCCTTTAAAAGTGATCACTCACACAGGAACTGGCGATCTTTCTACGTCCCTGGCCATGTCGCGGCACGATCAGGGGCATGTGACCCGCATCGGATCCCGTCCCAGCGAAGAGTTCGCTCGCCCCACCTTCGCCGCCGGCGCGGTTATTTGGCGCTTTTCTGGTGACGCCGCAGACTCCACTCCTTCCGCCCCCGAGTCCACGGACGTGGAGATCGCGCTGATTCACCGTCCTCGCTACGACGACTGGTCTTTGCCGAAGGGCAAGGTTGATCCGGGTGAGAATCTGCCGGGTACCGCCATGCGCGAGATTTTGGAGGAGACTGGCTTTGAGGTGCGTTTGGGCTGGCTGTTGGGCTATGTCCACTACCCTGTGGGTTCCCGCACGAAGGTGGTTTATTACTGGACTGCCCAGCACCTTTCGGGTGAGTTCGAGGCCAATGATGAGTCCGATGAGCTGCGTTGGGTTTCCCCCGCCGAGGCGAAGGAGCTGCTGAGCTATGAGGCGGATCTGAAGGTCGTGGATGCGGCTATGGGTCTGCTGCAGTTGGGCTGCGATCGCCGAGTGCTGTATGTCCGCCATGCGAAGGCGCATGCGCGTGAGGGGTGGGCTGGTGACGATGATCTGCGTCCTTTGAGCAAGAAGGGCCGTCGCCAGGCGGAGCTGCTGGTTTCCGGGTTGTCGGGTTACCGCCCGGAGGCGATTTCCTCTGCCGTGCCGGTGCGTTGTGAGCACACGGCTGCGCCTATTGCGGAGGACTTGGGTCTGGATGTTAATTCTGACGCCAACCTGGGCGATGCCGGTTGGGCTGCCGATTCGGATGCAGCGGTGGATGCGTTCCACGCCGCCACGAACGCGCCTGTGTCGATGGTTGTCGGTCAGGGGACGGTGATCCCGGGTGTGCTGGCCCGCGTGGCGGGCGAGCACGGCGTGGAGATTGAGGATATGCGGGTGAAGAAGTCCAGCACGTGGGTACTGCACTTCGCCGGCGATAAGCTGCTGGGGCTGGACTACTTGGCCAGCCCGTTGGCTGTGAAGTAAGCGCTAGCTGGCGGGCAGGGTGCGTGGCTTGAAGCTGGCGCGCTGGGACTCGAAAGCCTCAATGGCCTCTTCGTTGCGCAGGGTCAGGCCGATGTCGTCCAGGCCTTCCATCAGGCGCCAGCGGGTGTAATCGTCCACGTCGAAGCCGAAGGTGTGGGTGCCGAGGGTGACGGTGCGGTCTTCCAAGTTCACGGTAATTTCCGCCCCTGGCTGCTGTTCCAGCAGTTTCCAAATCAGTTCAATGTCGGACTGCTCCATCTGTGCGGCCAACAGACCCGCCTTGCCCGAGTTACCGCGGAAGATATCGGCGAAGCGGGAGGAAAGAACCACGCGGAAACCGTAATCCATCAGCGCCCAGACGGCGTGCTCGCGGGAGGAGCCAGTGCCGAAGTCGGGGCCTGCCACCAGGATGGAGGCGTTCTTGTAGGGCTCCTGGTTCAGAATAAACTCTGGATCCTTGCGCCAGCCGGCGAACAGGCCGTCCTCGAAGCCGGTGCGGGTCACGCGCTTCAGGTAGACGGCGGGGATGATCTGGTCGGTGTCGACGTTCGAGCGGTTCAGGGGGGCCGCCACGCCAGTGTGAGTGTTGAACTTTTCCATGGTGTTTGTGTTCCTCTGCGTTGTCGTGGTCGGTTTACAGATCCGCTGGGCCTGCGAGGTGGCCCGTCACGGCGGTGGCGGCAGCAACTGGTGGGGAGACCAAGTGCGTGCGCCCGCCCTTACCCTGGCGGCCTTCGAAGTTTCGGTTGGACGTGGAGGCCGAGCGCTCGCCGGGAGCGAGTTGGTCGGGGTTCATTCCAAGGCACATGGAACAACCTGCGGTGCGCCATTCCGCCCCGGCGTCGATAAAGATCTGGTCGAGGCCTTCATCTTCTGCTTGCATCTTCACTCGCGTGGAGGAAGGCACAACGATCATGCGCGTGCCGTCGGCAACTGTGCGGCCTTTGATGACTTCCGCGGCGGCGCGCAGGTCTTCGATGCGGGAGTTGGTGCAGGAGCCCAGGAAGACCGTGTCGATCTTGATGTCGCGCAGCGGGGTGCCGGGCTTGAGATCCATGTACTCCATGGCACGCTCGGCGGCGAGGCGGTCGTTGTCGTTGGTGAAGTCCTCCAGCTGTGGGATGGATTCCGCCAGTGGCAAGCCCTGACCGGGGTTGGTGCCCCAGGTGACAAAGGGAGTCAGCGCGGAGCCGTCGATGTGGACGACGGTATCGAACTGCGCGTCGTCGTCGGTACGCAGAGACTTCCAGTACTCCACGGCTGCGTCCCAGTCCTCGCCCTTCGGCGCGTGCGGGCGGCCTTCGAGGTA
This sequence comes from Corynebacterium sp. 22-2729, assembly GCF_053479475.1. Lineage (NCBI taxonomy): Bacteria > Bacillati > Actinomycetota > Actinomycetes > Mycobacteriales > Corynebacteriaceae > Corynebacterium > Corynebacterium sp. 22-2729. The sequence continues at coordinate 156,282 of NZ_JBRBCA010000003.1, read as the reverse complement.
GTCGAAGGTGGTCTGATCGGGGGCGATCATGCCGGCGCGGGCGCCGGCCTCGATGGACATGTTGCACATGGTCATGCGGGCTTCCATGGACAGCTTTTCGATAGCCTCGCCGCGGTATTCGATGATGTGACCCTGGCCGCCACCGGTGCCGATCTTGGCGATGATGGCCAGGATCAGGTCCTTGGAGGTCACGCCTGGCTGCAGTTCGCCGGAGACCTCGATGGCCATGGTCTTGAAAGGCTTCAGCGGCAGGGTTTGGGTGGCCAGCACGTGCTCGACCTCGCTGGTGCCGATGCCCATGGCGATGGAGCCGAAGGCGCCGTGGGTGGAGGTGTGCGAGTCGCCGCAGACCACCGTCATGCCGGGCTGGGTCAGGCCCAGCTGCGGACCGACGGTGTGGACGATGCCCTGTTCAATGTCGCCCATGGAGTGCAGACGGATGCCAAACTCTTCGGCATTGTCGCGCAGGGTGGAGACCTGCAGGCGGCTGGTGGGTTCCTGAATCTCGGTCAGTTGACCTGTCTTCACGCCAACGGTGGGAACGTTGTGGTCCTCCGTGGCGATGGTCAGATCTGGTCGGCGGACTTTGCGCCCGGCCTGTCGCAGGCCGTCGAATGCCTGAGGGGAGGTAACCTCGTGTACCAGGTGCAGGTCGATGTACAGCAGGTCGGGGCCGCCATTTTCTCCGGCTTCGACGACGTGGTCGCGCCAGACTTTTTCCGCGAGGGTTAAGGGTTGGTTCGTCACGGTCTCTCCTCTGTGTCCGCTATACAGTTCCACTGGATGGAATGTATAGTATCAAATCATGGGACACAATACGGAAATTCCCGCAACTAGCGGTATTCAAGTTTTGGACCGGGCGATCTTCATCCTATCGGTCATCGCAGCAGAACCTCGCAATCTTTCCGACCTGTGCGCCATCACCGGCCTGCCGCGCGCCACGGCGCATCGCATCGCCGTCGCGTTAGAGAAACACAGATTGATCGAGCGCGGGGTGGACGGTGCGTGGGTCACTGGTCCAGCCTTGGCCGAGATGGCACCGTCTACCTCTTCTCGTTTGGAGGACGCCGCAGAGTTCATCCTCCCCGACCTCATGGCAAAGACTGGCGAGTCCGTGCAGCTATATCGCCTTTCCGGAATGGAACGCGTGTGCATCGCCAACGCCGAACCCGCCACCGGTCTGCGCGATACCGTGCCGATTGGTCACCGCATGACATTGAACGCGGGCTCCGCAGCCAAGCTGTTGGTTGCCTATGCGCCGGAGGCATTCCAGAACCAAGTACTCCCCCATGCCGCCTACACCCGCAAGGACCTAGAGCAGATCGCTGCCGATGGCATTGCGGAATCCTCCGCCGAGCGCGATCCCTCCCTCGCTTCCGCCTCCGTCCCCATCTTTGGAGCGGATGCACACAATCGCACTGTCATTGCCTCCCTTTCCATTTCTGGCCCCGTCGCCCGCATGGGCGAACACCCGGCTGAGAAATTCGGCGCGGATCTCAAGGAAGCCGCCCGACTGCTGGAGGACCTACTGCGAAAGTAGCCATCGGCTGCCAGCAAAAAATTTTTGTACAACACGCTCGCCCGCACATTAAAGGAGAAACTGACGCCATGACCAGCGACGATTCCGCAAGAACAAACCCGGCCACAAACGACAAGCGCTACGACGCAGGCATTCAAGTCCGCCGGGAGGTCATGGGTGATGCCTTCGTCGATGCCGCCCTGGAACGTAACGCGGGCTCTGATGGCGAGGCGCTGCAGAAGCATGTCACCGAAACCGTCTGGGGTTCCGTGTGGACGCGCGACGGCCTGGCCCGCCGCGACCGCAGCTTGCTGAACATCGGCATGCTGGTGGCATTACGTGCCACTGAGGAGCTGCGCGGGCACGTCCGCGGTGCGTTGGAAAACGGCCTGACTCGCACGGAGATCACGGAGGCGATCATCCATGCCTCGGGCTACTGCGGCGCACCCGCGGCACTGTCGGCAATGAAAGTTGCCCAGGAGGTGCTGGTAGCAGAGCTCGGCCCGCTAGAGAGAGACGACAACTAGCCGTGCGCTAGGTACGCGGCAGCTCCCGCCACTCCACCGTCAGCTCGGAATCCAGCTCGTCGGCACGGGCGGCCAGGAAGTTGTACAGGCTTTCCGTGCCGTCCTCGATGCCATCGGCGACATCCTCGCCCGCGGAGGTGATGTCCACCATCGCCGATTCATCCGCCGCGCCAGCGTTGGCGAGCTCGGCGCCCCAGCCGCCCTCCCCACGCCGACCGTCCTCGTCCGCCGATAGGGTACGGAGCCAGGCTTCGGCTGACGTGTGGGCGTCCACACCAAAAAGAACGGCGCGAACCGTGGCGGGCGTGCCGTCGTTGCCGGGCGGGGTGCCCCAGAGCCAGTCCAGGTTTACGCGATATGGGGAGAGAATGGGAGCCTCCTGACGTAGGGTGAATCTATGAGCGATTATAAGGACAAGCGCTGCACTGACCAGGAACGTTCTGCCACTGTGGGGGCGCTGTCCGACGCGATGGCCAATGGGCAGCTGAGCATCTCGGAGTTCGACGAGCGTTCCGGCCAGGCGCATGCTGCGATCCAGCGTAGCGAGTTGGTGGATCTTCTGGATGACTTGGTGGACGAGCCTGCAGCGTTGCTCTTTGGGGCGGGTGCGGTTGAGCGCCGCGCGACCGGTGACGTCGCCGAAGCTGGCGAGAGTTCGGACGCTCAACGCCACCGTGAGCTTGTGCTTGCGCGGGCGCAGAACATGGTGACTGGCGAGGGGACCGAGACAGGCTTCAGCCTGACTATTTTCGGTGGAACAGAAAAGTCTGCAGGGGTGTTGCCGAAGAACCACTGGAACTTCACTGTGTTCGGCGGGACTGATTTCGACCTCCGCCACTGCAGATTTAGCGATCCCGTAACCACGCTGTGGCTGAACTCCACCTTTGGTGGTGTGGACGTTGTGGTGCCGGAGGGCGTGCGCGTGGATATGGGCAACCTGGGCATTTTCGGCGGTTCAGAGCTGATCGTGGAAAGCGGCGCGATCCACCCCGGCAGTCTGCCTGCGAACGCTCCCCTGCTAAAGATCCGTGGACTTTCGGTCTTCGGCGGTGTGACCGTGAAGGTTGTGCGGGGTTAGGAGCAAAATATGCGAAAGCAGCCCGGAACAGGAGCAACCTACCAAGAAATCCGTTTCAGCGAGGCAGGCGTTCAGCAGCTAAAGGCCTATCGTGAAGAAAATGACCATTTAGCAGCTTATCGAGATCAAAAGATCAAAACCGACGATGACCTTCTTTACAATTTTCCGGTCGTATATGTCATCAAGAATGAAGAAAAGACACATGCGAAACCTTATACCGCATATGTAGGTGAAACCACAGATATTATCCAACGCACCACGTCGCATCTTAAAAATACACGCAAGGATGATGCTGACTGGACAAAGCTCAAGGATTCTAAAAATAGTAGCCTCATCATTCTCGGGCATGAACTTTTCAATAAATCATTGACACTCGACGTGGAGAATCGTCTAATGCTGATGCTCTCGAGCGTCGAATCTGTAAAAAGCTCGAGAACCGGCGAAGTAATGACCAGCTGGACTATTACACTAAAGAGCGCTTTGACGAGGTATTCCATGAAATTTGGGGACAGCTACAGACTGTTGATCAAAATTTGTTTCCGGAACTGGAGAAGATTTACGACTCCGCTCTTTACAAGGCCTCTCCTTTCCACAGCTTGACCGAAGAACAGATCAAGGCCAAGCGTGAAATCATGGAGGTTCTCTACGACAAGATTCACACAGGCTCTCGTGGCAATCTTGTCATGGTCGAAGGTGAGGCAGGAGCCGGAAAAACCGTGCTGCTTAGTAGTCTTTTCTACGACATTATGCAAAACCCGGTCATCACCAAATCTGGTGAGGAACGCCAACTAAATTGCTATCTGATTGTTAACCACGACGAACAGGTGAATGTCTACACTCAAATTGCTGAAAAGCTAGGACTCCACTCGAAAGCCAACGAAACCGTTTTAAAACCGACGAGGTTTATCGAGCAACACTCTCCTGACGAAAAGATTGACCTGGCACTGATCGACGAAGCACACCTGTTGTGGACTCAAGGTAAGCAAAGCTACCGAGGCGATCACCAACTACTAGATATCATCGAACGCGCAAAGGTAACCATCGCAGTCTATGATGCACGTCAGGTTCTGCAGGCTAATCAATGGTGGGAGAAAGAACCTCACGAACTTGTCCCGGAAGATAGGTACTCAAAGATTCTTCTGAAGAATCAAATGCGTATGTCTGCCTCCCAGGAAACTCTCAACTGGTTCAAATCCTTTTTCGAGAACCGTACGATTTCTAACCTCTCGCTAGACACCAATTATCGAGATCGTGAGGGTTACCATGTTCGCTTTTTCACAGATGTGAAGGATATGCGATATGCAATCGTCAGAAAAGCATCCAAGACCGATCGCGGCTTAAGCAGAATGGTCGCAACTTACGACTGGCCATACCATTCTAAAAAGAAGCCCGATGGTACTGGTTTATGGAGCGTAACCATAGGTGACTTCTCTATGCCTTGGAATAGAGAAATCACGGTTGATGCCAAGGTGAAGAAAAAGAATCTTTCTTGGGCAGAACAGCCTCAAACGATTAACGAAGTTGGCTCGGTATACACCATTCAGGGCTTCGACCTGAATTACGTAGGAGTGATCATTGGCCCCTCGGTGAAGCTACGAGATGGACAGATTGTAATTTCTCCAGATGAGAGTTACTTCCGAGCAGCAACGAATAGGCGAACGTTGAGCGATGGCTCCGGCAAAGGAATTTTCTCAGATACACTCCTATGGAATCAGTTATATGTGCTGATGACTCGAGGTGTTCATGGCCTCTTTGTCTACGCCTGCGACGACGAGCTTCGCGAAGCCCTGTTGAAGGCTCAGAGACTCACCCCAGGCGCGTACCCTGGGTGCCATGAGTGAATTCTTCCCAGTCGAAACGTTTAGCAAGCGCCTCGCCACCGTCCGCGATATCGCCGCGCAAGCCGGCCTGGACGGCGTCATCGCCACACCCGGCCCCGACATGGAGTACCTGATCTCGTCGAAGATCAGCACCCACGAGCGGTTCACGGCTCTGGTTCTTACTAATGACGCCACCCGCATCATCGTCCCCGGCGTGGATGTCGCTGACTTGAAGAAGTCCGTCGCCGGCAAGCTCGGCATCGAGATCATCGGGTGGAACGATGGCGAAGACCCCTACGGCCATATCTCTGAAGGTTCCTACGCAGTCAGTGCAGCTATGACCGCCGACCACCTGCTGGAGCTGCAGTCCCGCGGAATCTCCACTGTCAATGCCACCCAGGTGCTCGCCCAGGCGTTCATCCGCAAGGACGATGAAGAGCTTTCCGAGCTGCGCCGCGCCAGTGCTGCCATCGACGAAGTCCACCGCCAGGTACCGAACCTGCTACGCGCAGGCGTGACTGAGAACGACGTTGCGAAGCAGCTGGAGAGCCTCATCCTCGAAGAGCACGAGGTAGTGGACTTCATCATCGTCGGCTCCGGCCCACACGGCGCCGACCCGCACCACGACCATTCCGATCGCGTCATCGAAGATGGCGACGTGGTGGTTGTCGACATCGGCGGCACCCTGGCCAGCGGCTACCACTCCGACTGCACCCGCACCTATGTCGTCGGCGACCCCACGGACGAGCAGCAGCAGATTTATGACGTCCTGCAGCGCGCCCAGGAAGCCGGGCTGGAGTTCGCCAAGCCGGGCGTCACCGCCGGCGAGGTGGACAAGGTCGTCCGCGACATTATCGACGAGGCCGGCTACGGCGAGTACTACATTCACCGCACGGGCCACGGCATCGGACTGTCTTGCCACGAGGAGCCCTTCATCATCGCTGGCAACGACTTTGTGATTGAGGAGGGCATGGCCTTCTCCATCGAACCCGGCATCTACATCCCCGGTAAGTGGGGCGCACGCATCGAAGACATTGTGATTGTGGCGTCCAAAAACGTAGAGCCCATCAACAAAACACCCCACGAGCTAGTGCGCGTGGGGTGAGAGGGGGAAAACCTAGTTGGAAGTTAGTGGACGTCCACGAACTTCTTAACGATCCACTTCCGTGCCAGGAAGATGAGCGCGCCGAGGGCAATCATGACCGCGAACATCGCCAGGAAGTAGGTGCGCTCCGCGGAGGCGTCGTTCGGGTTGTAGAAGCCCGCCAAGCTGCCCGAAAGAGCAGTACCCAGGCTGATAGATAGCAGCCACAGGCCGAACATACGGGTGGGGAACGCCTTCGGCGCCAAACGGGTGGCCATGGAGTTACCCACCGGGCTAAGCATCAGCTCGCCCATGGTGAACAGGAACAGAATCAGCACCATCACCCACATCGGCGTGGAGTTCGCGCCACCACCGGCGAACGGGATGAACAGCAGCAGCGCCACGCCAATCAGGCCAAGAGCCATGGAGAACTTCACTGCGTAGGAAGGCTGCTTGTCCCCCAGTTTCGTCCACAAAGCGCCGAACACGGCGGCGAACAAAATAATAAACAGCGGGTTGATGGACTGTACCATGCCCGGAGGAACCTCGATGCCGAACAAGTTACGGTTCAGGCGCTCGTCGGAGTACAGCGCAATCACGGTGAACTGCTGCTGGAACAGCGACCAGAACGCGACGGATGCCACGAACATGGGGACAAAACCAACGAGGCGGGAACGTTCAATATCCGTGGTCAGCGGGGAACGGTACATCTGAATCCACAGGACAATGGCGATCACCGCGGCCAGTAGAGCTGCAATGTTGGACAGCTGCGCTACCTTCAGCACTCCCGTGACGAACAACAGAACGAAAGCAGCCACCGCTACAACAGCACCGAGGAAAACCGGGAGGTACTTCTTGTGCGGCAGCGGGTTAACAACCTCGTGGCCCGCATCGCGGATGGTCTGCTTACGCAGAGCGGTGTACTGGATCAAGCCGATGGCCATCATCACAGCGGCGGCACCAAAGCCCCAGTGGAAGCCCTTCCAGCCCCACAGCGCGTTAGTGATCAGCGGGCCGAGCAGGCCACCGATGTTCACGCCCATGTAGTAGATAGAGAAGCCACCGTCGCGACGGGGATCATCGTGCGAGTACAGAGAACCGAGGACCACCTGGGAGGTCGTCTTGAGAGCACCTGAGCCAACGGCGATGAACACCAGGCCGAGGGTGGCGCCGACATAGCTCGGCAGTAGTGCCAAGCTGATGTGGCCCAGCATCACTAGCACTGCGGAGTAGAACAGAGTGCGCTCCGCGGAGAGGATGCGGTCGGCCACCCAGGCGCCCGCCACGCCGGTCAGGTACACCAGGCCACCGTAGGCACCGACGATAGAGAGGGCGGTGGACTTTTCCATCCCCAGGCCACCGTCAGCAACGGTGTAGTACAGGTAGTACGCCAGCAGCGCCTGGAGGCCGTAGAAGCTGAAGCGCTCCCACATCTCCACGCCCGAGAGGTTGGCTAGACCGAAGGGGTGGCCGAAGAACGTCCGTTCGTTCTGGTGCGCGCTAGATGATTGCGCGGTTGCTGTGGAGGCCCCGTTAGGTGCGGGGGAATCCTCCGGGTTCGATTGAGAGGTCATTCGTTAATTCCATCACAACCGTTGCGGATTAACGAAGCCATCGGCAAAAAAATTTGGGGAAGATTGCTGCGCGAAAACGGTTTTACCGCCCACCGTCCCACAAAAAGAAAAGCACGGCATATGCCGTGCTGATGTTGTACCCCGTACGGGATTTGAACCCGTGTTACCGGCGTGAGAGGCCGGCGTCCTAGGCCGCTAGACGAACGGGGCGCGTGTGCCACAAAAACTGGCACGCGTGCTTCTTCAAGCAGCAGGGAGAACTCTACACAACGCAGTGCCAATCCACCTAATCCCTAATTTCACCTGCTAGTTTGTTCGTTGATGAACTCTTCACCCACACCTTCGCAGTTCCCCGCCAACGTGCTCGGCGATACCCCGCGCGCGGACGCTGAGCGCACGGACGGCGCGGGTGGCGTCATTAAGAAGGTGCGGGAAAAGAAACACACCCCGCGACGCATCGTCAACGCCGAAGGCGGCGAGGGCATCGTGGCGCTGAGCCGCGCGGAGTACCGCGAAAAGGTCACCAGCAAGAACCGGTTTGTCAGCCCGAAGGCGTGGCCGCTTATCGCCAAGCGCCTGTACTTCGAGTTTTTCTTCCGCGCCATGATGGATCGGGGTGCGGTCTTGAGCTTCTTTACGTTGCTGACGGCGATCCCGACCCTCACCGCGTTCTACTCCATCACCACCCTGGTGCTGGATCAGAACCGCAAACAGGTTACTGACCTCACCGACCAATTCATCGACGAGAACGTCCCCGAAACTTTCGCCGACAACGCGCGCACAATCGTGGACGTCATTATCGGTTCCACCCAACAATCAGTTGTCACACTGACGGTGAGTGTGATTATCGCCCTATTCTCCTCCTCGGCCTATGTCCGCGCATTTTCGCGCAGTGCCAACGGCCTCTACGGACGGCGAGAGGGCCGCAATATCGTGCGCACGTGGCTGGCCATGTGGGGCCTGACGTTTCTTCTGGTTCTGGGACTCGTACTTGTTGCGGTGGCTTTCTTCTTCCGCGGTGACCTATTGACGCCACTCTTCGACCGCTTTGCCGAACCCCTACACCTGAAGTGGCTGGAGCGTTTTATTGTCCAGGACTTCCTTCCGATCTGGGGCTACCTTCGGTGGCCGGTGATCGCCATACTGTCGACCTTCCTCATCGCCGCGCTCTACCACGTGGCGCCCAACGTAAGCTATGGGCGCTTCCGCTGGCTCACAGTCGGCTCGGTGTTCGCCTTTGTTGGAATCATCCTGGTGGCGCTGGTCGTAAAGCTGTACCTGAATGGCTTTATGCACTTCGGCATGTATGGCGCTTTGGGTGGCCTCATCGCAGGGTTCCTAGGGTTGATCGTGGCCAATACCCTGCTGCTGATGGGGTTGAAGCTGGATGCGGAGATCACGCGCGCCCGTGAGCTGCAAGCTGGGCTAGATTCCAGCGAGATTATCCAGGCTCCCCCGACATCGGACGAATCGGTGGATGGGTTCAACCGGCTGCAGGACTCGCTTCGGCAAGATGCACTAAAACTGTTCAAATCGAAAGAACCATCCTAAAACTGTCCCCAGCGCAAAAGGAGAAAATCGTACAACCACACAGGTAAAATATAACTAACAATTTTGCATTAAAACCAAAACAGACCGAACTCCATACATACTACACAATATAATAGATATTAAAAAAGCTAAATAAACTGGGGTAAGAAAGAATGACCATTAGCTGACAGAAAAAGAAAACCCTAATGAAGAACTACCTAAACATCGGCATACGAACAATGCAAATACTCTGCAATAGCAGAACACACCATCACAAAAACAATCAACGGAACAAAACGAATCCAGATAAACACGCTACAGATCTACATTGATAAATGATTAGTGAATCGTAACCTACCCAAGCCTAAAAGCTCTTCTAGAAAATTTAGAGGAAATTATACAAAATTAATGTCAAGGTGAAAAACAGAACTCTGACAGTGAAACCAATAGACCCTTCGATAAACTTACTAACATCCGTCCCACCAATCCGAATAAACAAAACCTCAAGCCAAGATTGATTAAAACGATCCGATGGCAGCAGTCGACAAAAGAAAAACCTATGACAAGCTGGTAACGCAAACTTGATGATTAAAACCCACACAGAATTGTGTAGTCCGCTGGCAAAACATACACAAAAAAATATAGGGTTTAAAAATCACCGCCAGTCAACCAACATTATCGACAAAAAAGCTTGGCTCTTAATATTAAAACGCAAACGTTGACCGGTTTCTCAATTCAATAAAGTATATTACAAAATTTCGCAAAGGATAATATTTAAAATACCCGATCAACAGTCGAAATCAACAATTATCGGGCAAAACGAAAAGAGTTTTTGAACTGGGTGTTGGCAAGTTGGATGAACAAAACTCCTGATCTTCGAAAAAAGGAATGCCCCACCAGAAAATCGAAACTTTATCTAAATTCAACGAGCGAACAGAAAAATTCCTCGCGATTCGATAAAAATAAAAAAACAAACGAGAATTCAAAAATTCGATTGTCCTTTCAACAGGGTACTCAATCTTAGGGATTAGCACTGCCACAGAGCCGTCGACATAGTAACCCTGCGGCAGAATTGCAACCCGGGGATAGTAAGATAAATTTGGAGCAACTAAACACACTCCGTGACTCGTTATATTCCAAAACGATGCAGGCACCACTGAAGAATCCACAAAAACGTCTGAAGAGTCCAACGTACCCGCACGGAGACCGCGGGATTTTAAAACTGGCAATCCATCCGATTCTCGAAAAAGCTTCTTGGTAATCTTCCTATCTCTAAAAACCTCAAAGCAATTAAACTCGATATGTGCAGCTACCTTATCAAAAAAACCATTTCTATAAAGAAGCCAATTGGGGTACTCACTACTGCAGACGTAGTCCTGCTTCGTCCAACGAATGGAATTAAAAAGACGCGAACGAACCAAAAGATTCCGATTTTCGGAAACATTCCGAGATACGATCAATCCAATCGTTTCTATTTTAACATCTAAAAAAGCGCTTTCGCCATAATCTTCAATAGCTTCAATCTTATACTCATGCGAGAGATGGTCTCGAAACGATTTAAATTCAGCCCCAGAAATAAACGACTTTGGAATGATGAAAGCTACGGTGTTCGAAATCTGTAGAGCTTTCCGAAGAAACTTCGCGTACCAGTCTTTTAAATAAAACGGGTTATCAAACGCACCAGAGGACCCGAAAGGTGGGTTTCCTATAACAAAATCGTACTCCACTGATGGCGTATACGATAGAAAATCACCAATCCAGGTATCTGAATTGATAGATTTACTAATCATCTCATCTTCAAATAAATCACATGCAGTATCTACAGCTCTTTTATCAATATCAATCAAAGTGAGGTCAAGATCCTTGCCCTCGAACAAAGACATTATTGAGGGCAGGAAAGAACCAGAACCACACGATGGTTCCAATATGGAAATTCGCTTCTTTTTAGGTATTTGAAGTAGGCTTACTAAAGAATAGGCAATATCTTGCCGTGTGTAGTGGCCACATAACTTCTTCCGGTTCGAATTAGTTAATTCATACTTCCGCAGGGTACGTGAAATCTCGCTTTCAAACCCGTTTTCGGCTATTATCCTAGCTCGGCGCGCAATCGATTTCATTACGGGAGTAGGAACCCCCTCACCAAGGCATTGCCTTATATTACCCTCATGATCTTTTAAATAGCCCTCTTTTTCAGATTTCGGTAACGAATTTAATTCAACCAACTCAAATTGAGACCATTTGAAAGATTCAGGGACCCCCATAAGTCGACATAATTCTCTAATCGAGAAAACGCGGTCATCAACTGGGTGGATAGTTGATTGGCTAGATAAAATATCATTTCGGGTATGAACACAAGGAGCTACCCTATCCCAAATATTCCTCCTATATTTGTCGCCATTTCCATTCTTATTCTCTACACGTTGACCATTTACCCAATGATGTGGCCTTTTTACCAGTTCGGTATTATCGAAAGCAGATTGTCCCTCCCCCAAATCTGATATCCATGGACGCATGTGAGGCGCGTAGGGCTTAAAACTATGATATATATCATCTTCATATATTTCGCCCATAGTATTAAGGGCGGGTAAATCGCCTATAAGCTCATGTAAGGTTGGAGCCTCTTCTTCCTTAGGGAATATATCCAAAGGCGTCACTCCATGCAGGTCGTGACGAACTCCAATCACTAAAGTTCTGGTCCTGGAGCTCGGTGAGCCATAATTTTTAAGATTGACTACCTTTCGATAAATATTATAATCACCGGAAAGATGCTGATCAATAGCGTCGTTGATAGTCTTGTTATCGCCATTGACATCAGTACAAAGAGTTTTTAGAAACGCTCTAACGTTCTCTAAAACAAAAAATCTTGGCTTAACTTGTTCGATAAATAGAAGTGAGTTCACAACTAGCGAGTTTCTTTGAAGCTCATTTTTCTTTTTATGGTTTGCTACCGACATTCCCTGACATGGTGGTGTTGCAATAACAAAAGTCAGATCTTTCGTAGCACTTCGAACATGTTCGATGATTTCATTAAGAAAAGCTTGTTCGGACAAGTCTCCCAGAAAATAGTCTTCAGGTCTCTCGCAAACACTGTTGGCTTTTTGAACCTCTAGGCGTCTCGCAATCAGCTCGGCGGTCGCAACGCATCGGTATTGTTCCTCTTTGAATCCATAACAACCTAATCCGGCGGCGCTGAACAACGTGGCGTAAGTCAACTGAGGTCGCATGCGAACTACATTACCACCGTCTTTTGTTTAGAGGAAAATCTCGGCCACCCAAGCCTCGAATCCTCCTTTTGCTGGTTATATGGTTTTTTATGACCGCCTAATGAAGCCCGCACGTAGCTGCTCCGGTAACAAGCTGGTCGGCTTTTGAACGGCTTCTTGTGAATCCAATCTGCTATCTTTCTCCAGACGGCTCGCGGTGTCGTCTGCTTTCACTGTATAGCCCACTAGACCCCTTAAGTTGGAATCTTTTTCGTTTACCTATCATTTTTTTGCTCGACAATACTTCCAGTAGATGGCAAACGACCGCACTCTTGACTCTTCGACAGGAAAACTGTTTTAACGTTGAAATTAGTGGATCTTAATGTTGCTAAAACCTAGGCTTTTATAAACCTAGCAATAGATTATTGTTGACCCTTGCTGTACGTAGCTATTATTTCCGAGCTGAGAACTCGTTTTCGATACCTGCATCAGGAACACGGGGGTACGTCACAGACGTGTAACTCACAAATCATAGCGCACCACCGAGAAGCCGGATCCATAAGTGTATTTGTCGCAATGTTACCAACTCGGGTATTTATTATGATTTTTATTTTTATACCCAATAGAAATATGAGGACTTTAGTTCCACAAATTTTAGGTTATTTGAAATCTTTTCAGCAAAAGGTCACGCTATCCAACACTTTTGTCTATTCTATCCATACAAAAAAGACGGTAGAAATTTAACGATATAGAAACATTCGTCGTTAATAGCGTAATCATCATAAGCTAGCTTGACCTGTAACGGCATTATTTATGAAAAATCGTTACTGAGAAGCATTTTTAATTACATTTTTGGGTTTAAGCTGTCGTCCGCGCACCTGAAAATATATTTTGAGGTTGATATACTACCATTACTTTCTCAGTATCAGTAGTCTAGCGTAAAGCCCGACTTTACATACAAACTATCCCTCACTCCCTCAGACTTCTATTTATTCTTTCGCCATTTTGATACCCCCGTAAGATTGCAACAAGATCTTCATAGGTCGCATTCATGCTTATCCCGATATCTTTATAGCCTAGATTGACAACACTAATAAATCGTTGCAGATCATAGAAATCACAATCTGCGCTATCGATACAATCTTGAACGCTCTCCAATTTAGCCAGTAGGCATTCAATTTGATAATCAAAGTCTACCGCGCCAGTTCGGTTTTTAGGGTGTGCCTTCGTGTTGTGCTGTGTCGCTGTTAAGAGAATTAGATTTTCAGGAACAGATTTTAGATCATAGTGGCTACTTTTAGGGAATATGTGGTGAACCTGCGTTGCGACCCCATTCCCCCACGCATCCTTAACTTCACTGACATGTTGATGCATGTTCTTGATGACCTTCATGTTCTGATTCATCAACGCGTCTGCATTGTTACTCTTGAGAGCAATTTTTTCTAATGCTTGCGCTCTGGTTTGGTTTTTGGACTTTTTACCAAAATCGCGAAAGTTTTCCCTATTGTATAGTAGCTCACTTGCCGTTATTGGGTCTGCGGAAAGACGTCCCCTAATGGCACCTTGTAAGCCACGTTTGTGACAAAGAGGATTAAGTACTTTTGGAAAAATTCTTTGAACTTCAACGGTATTATTGATCGGAGTAGAGGAGAGAATTAGTCGATTGAAACCGTCTCGCAAATTAAGGAAAGATTCTTGGTTGACGTTCGCGAAATAATATTCGAATTTTGGCCATATTCCAGAATCTGCAAGAACTTTTTCTAAATACCAGATAAGAAATGCTCTCGCATTCCTTTGATTTATAGATACGAATTCTAGAATTTCTTTTTCTTTAACCTTGAAGTAAATAGAGTGGCCGGCTTTCTCTGCAGTGAGAAGCCCTGCAAAACAAAACGTTTTTAATGGTTGTGCTATAAATTTATCATACTCACTCCTCGCCGTTTCTTCACTAACATCTGGTTTTGAAAACTCTTCTCTAATGTAGATTTTAAAAAACTCGGAGGTCCATATCGTTTTGCAAGCAAATCCGGCATTCTGGATACTGCTTTCCAAGCTAAGAATCCATTGAGCTGCGGACATTAAGACATCGGGCGTGCATTTTTGATCCATAAAACGGGGGGTTATTCCCGTTTCTTGCTTGATACGGTTTGTAGCACGTATATCGAAATTCGTATTTTTAAGTTTGTCATTTATGTCACTCAGGGCTATCATTTTACACTCTCTCTTTGCGAGCTTCTCGTCTATCCTAGACACAGTCAAACATTGCTTTGCTTTTGTTTAGTATAGCTTGACCAGCCTGCTGGAGTTCACATTTTTGTGCTTTATTTTGCGCGGCTCTATGCTCGTAACCCGACCAGCGAGTTCCCCGCCGGCACCATAGAATCAGTACCTATGAGCCACGAACTGAACTCCACCACTGTAGGCGGCCACGTCCGCGCCGCCGCCGGTACCAGCCCCGAGCACGCTTCCACCCGTAAGTTCTGGACGGGCCTGTCCCGCAACATCCAGGAGCGCATTGCCGACGATTGGGAGCGCACCCGCGAGGCCTACAATGCCACCCGCCAGCAGCACTACTTCTCCGCTGAGTTCCTGATGGGTCGCGCGCTGCTGAATAACCTCACCAACCTCGGTCTTGTGGAGGAGGCTCAGGCCGCCGCCCGCGAACTGGGCCACGAGCTGACCGATGTGCTGGAGGTCGAAAACGATGCCGCCCTGGGCAACGGTGGCCTGGGGCGCCTGGCCGCCTGCTTCCTGGATTCCGCCGTCACTCAGGACTACCCCGTCACCGGCTACGGCCTGCTGTACCGCTACGGCCTGTTCCGTCAGTCCTTCGACAACGGCTTCCAGGTCGAGCGCCCGGACCCGTGGCGCGAGGAAGAATACCCCTTCACCATCCGCCGTGCCTCCGATCAACTGGTCGTGCACTTCGATGATATGAAGGTCCGCGCGATTCCCTATGACATGCCCATCACCGGCTACGGCACTCGCAACGTCGGCACCCTGCGCTTGTGGAAGTCCGAGCCGTGGGAGGAGTTCGATTACGACGCTTTCAACTCCCAGCGCTTCACTGAGGCCATTATCGAGCGCGAGCGCGTCAGCGATATTTGCCGCGTACTGTATCCGAACGACACCACCTACGAGGGCAAGAAGCTGCGCGTGCGCCAGCAGTACTTCTTCACCTCCGCCTCCCTGCAGGCGATGATCCGCAGCCACCTGGCGCAGCATGGAAGCCTGAAGAACTTCGCAGACTTCCACTCCGTGCAGCTGAACGATACCCACCCGGTGCTGGCCATTCCGGAGCTCATGCGCCTACTGATGGACGAGCACGGCATGGGCTGGGAAGATGCCTGGGAGATCGTCTCCAACACTTTTGCCTACACCAACCACACCGTCCTCACCGAGGCCCTGGAGCAGTGGGATCAGCAGATCTTCCAGCAGCTGTTCTGGCGTGTGTGGGAGATCATCGCCGAGATCGACCGTCGCTTCCGTATCGAGCGTTCGGCGGAGGGCATTGATGGCGTCACCATCCAAAGAATGGCCCCGATCCAACACGGTGTGGTGCACATGGCGTGGATCGCCTGCTACGCCGCGTATTCCATCAACGGCGTGGCCGCACTCCACACGGAGATCATCAAGCGCGAAACCCTCGGCGATTGGTTTGCGCTGTGGCCGGAGAAGTTCAACAACAAGACCAATGGTGTAACACCGCGCCGCTGGCTGCGGATGATTAACCCGCGCCTGTCTGCGCTGCTTACTCGCCTTTCGGGTAGTGACGCCTGGGTCACCGACCTCGACAAGCTCAAGGAACTGCGCAGCTACGCCTCCGACGAGAGCGTCATGCAGGAGCTCCGCGAGATCAAGGCAGCCAACAAGCACGACTTCGCCGAGTGGATCGCCGAGCGCCAGGGCGTGGTCATCGACCCGAACTCCATCTTCGATGTGCAGATCAAGCGCCTGCACGAGTACAAGCGCCAGCTGCTAAACGCCCTGTACGTGCTGGATCTGTACTTCCGAATCAAGGAGGACCACCAACGCGACCTGCCGCCGCGCACCGTCATCTTCGGCGCGAAGGCGGCGCCGGGCTACACGCGGGCGAAGGCGATCATCAAGCTCATCAACGCGATCGCGGATCTTGTGAACAATGATCCGGTGGTCTCCCCGCTGCTGAAGGTCGTGTTCGTGGAGAACTACAATGTCTCCCCCGCCGAGCACATCCTGCCGGCCTCCGATGTGTCGGAGCAGATTTCTACGGCGGGTAAGGAAGCCTCCGGCACCTCCAATATGAAGTTCATGATGAACGGTGCGCTGACGCTGGGCACCATGGACGGCGCGAACGTGGAGATCGTGGACTCGGTCGGTGAAGAAAACGCCTACATCTTCGGCGCCCGCGAAGAGGAGCTGCCGGAGCTGCGCGCCGAATACAAGCCCTATGAGCTCTACGAGTCCGTGCCGGGGCTGAAGCGCACCCTCGATGCGCTGGATAACGGCACCCTGCACGATGACTACACGGGATGGTTCTACGATCTGAAGCAGTCGCTGATTCACGGCTTCGGCGAGGACGCATCCGATACCTATTACGTACTGGGCGACTTCGCAGACTACCGCGATGTCCGCGACCGCATGGCCGCTGACTACGCTGCGAACCCGCAGGGTTGGGCACAGAAGGCATGGGTGAATATCTGCGAATCGGGACGGTTCTCCTCTGACCGGACGATCCGTGACTACGCCACTGAGGTCTGGAAGCTGCAACCTACGCCAATCGCTGGCGAATAATCATCCGCCTGCACCGGCGCAGGTCGGGGCGTCAAAAGGCGGTGTTAAGGAGGGGCGTTAAGAAAGCGTAAAGAGTCATAAGCATGGGGTGACAACGGTGTTGTTATATTCCCATGCTTTTTGACTTTGTAATGGTTGCAGTAACCTGCGCGCTGTTCGGCGCAATGGGTGCCGCCTTGAAGGCGGTGGATAAGCTATGAGCTGGGAACTGATCGTCGGTGGGGTCCTGGGGATCCTTGCCATCATCTACCTTTTGGTTGCCCTGTTGAACCCGGAGAAGTTCTCATGAGTGGCAGCATCACAGGGTGGATCCCTGTCATCACGGTCATTATTGCCCTCGCAGCGTTCTACGTGCCGCTGGGCAACTACATGGCCACCACGTTCACTGCTCAGAAGCACAATGGCTTCGAGCGTGGCTTCTACCGACTCATCGGTGTAAACCCCGACGGCCAACAGAAGTGGACTCGCTACTGTGCAAGCCTGCTGGCGTTCTCCGCTATCAGCGTCGTGTTCGTCTACCTGCTGCAGCGCGTGCAGCAGTGGCTTCCCCTGAACCACGGTAAGGAACCCGTGCACTGGGACCAGGCGTGGAACACCGCTGTGTCCTTCACGACTAACACCAACTGGCAGTCTTACTCCGGTGAGGAAGCCATGACCATCCTCACCCAGATGGCTGGCCTGGCTGTACAGAACTTCGTTTCCGCCGCGGTGGGCATTACCGTGGCCATCGCACTGATCCGTGGCCTGGCCAACCGCATGGGCAACGGCCAGATCGGCAACTTCTGGGTGGATCTGACCCGTGCTGTGTTCCGCATCCTGCTGCCGATGGCAATCATCGGTGCGATCCTGCTGATCTCCCAGGGTGCGATCCAGAACTTCCACGCCCCGACCACCGTCGAGACGATTACGGGTGGCCAGCAGACCATCCCGGGCGGTGCAGTGGCATCGCAGGAGGTCATTAAGGAGCTGGGCACCAACGGTGGTGGCTACTTCAACGCCAACTCCGCCCACCCGTTCGAGAACCCGAATGCATGGACCAACATGCTGGAGATCTTCCTCATCCTGGTGATCCCGGTCAGCCTGACCCGCACCTTCGGCAAGATGGTGGGCGATACCCGCCAGGGCTGGGCCGTTCTGGCAGCCATGGCTGTGCTGTACTTCTCCTCCCTGGCAGTAGTTATGTCCAGCGAGACCTCCCTGGCCGCATTCCAGGGTGGCGGTATGGAGGGTAAGGAGTACCGCCTGGGCGTGCTGCCTTCCTCCTTCTTCGCGGTCACCACCACGATGACGTCCACGGGCGCGGTGGACTCCTTCCACTCGAGTTACCACCCACTCGCGGGCGGCATGCTGATCCTCGACATGATGCTGGGCGAAATCTCCCCCGGCGGCGTCGGCACCGGCCTCTACGGCATGCTCATGATCGCCCTGCTCAGCGTGTTCGTCGCCGGCCTGATGGTTGGCCGTACCCCGGAGTATCTGGGCAAGCGCATCGGCGTTTCCGAGATCACCAAGGTGAGCCTGTACATCCTGGTTATGCCAACGTTGGTGCTGGCAGGCGTAGGTATTTCCGCCATGCTGCCAGACACCCGCGAGTCGGTTTCTGCCGATGGACCGCACGGCTTTAGCGACATTGTGTACGCCTACACATCGGCCTCCAACAACAACGGTTCCGCATTCGCCGGCTTCGGTGCCGATACCCCGTGGTTCAACATCACCCTGGGTCTGTGCATGTTGCTGGGACGCTTCCTGCCGATCGTGATGGCTCTGGCCTTGGCAGGAGACTTCGCTAAGCAAAAGCCGGCTGCTGAAAACGCCGGTACCCTACCCACCCACCGCCCGCAGTTCGTGGGAGTGATGGTCGGCATCGCCATCATCGTTGGTGCCCTGACCTTCCTGCCCACCCTGGTTCTCGGCCCGTTGACGGAGGCCCTGTCATGACAACCCTCAATGCCCCTTCCCGCTCCACCGCGAAGCGTGCCTCGGCTCCAGCCAAGCACAACAAGAAGAACGAAGGTGCGTTCTCCGCAGCCCAGCTAAAGCAGGCTCTGCCGCTGGCGCTGAAGAAGATGGACCCGCGCCTGCTGTACAAGACTCCAGTGATGTTCCTGGTAGAAGTCGGCGCGCTTTTCACCCTCATTTTGGCGATCGCACACCCCTCACTGTTTACCTGGTCAATCACAGTGTGGCTGTGGCTGACCGTGTTGTTCGCCACTCTCGCCGAAGCCGTTGCCGAAGGCCGCGGTAAGGCACAGGCGGACGCCCTTCGTTCCACTCGCACCCAATCCAATGCGCTCAAGTTCGGCGGTTCCGACGTCAACGACCCCCATCTGGCTCGCGCACTGGAGGACTCCGGTGCAGGCATTAAGGACGTCAGCGAGGAAGTCTCCAGCGAGTCCCTCTTGCCAGGCGATATTGTTCTGGTGAGCGCAGGTAACGTGATCCCTGCCGACGGCGACGTCATTATGGGCGCCGCCAGCGTCGACGAGTCCGCTGTTACCGGCGAATCCGCACCCGTTATCCGTGAATCCGGCGGTGACCGCTCCGCCGTGACCGGTGGTACCCGCGTGCTCTCCGATGCCATCGCTATCCGCGTCACCAGCAAGCCGGGCGAGTCCTTTATGGATCGCATGATCGGCCTCGTCGAAGGCGCAGAGCGCAAGAAGACTCCGAACGAACTGGCTCTGGGCACACTGCTGATCGTGCTGACCATCATCTTCATGATCGTGGTTCTGGCGCTTGCTCCTATGGCTGCTTTCAACGGCGCGGAACAGTCCCCGGTGGTGCTGGTTGCCCTGCTTGTCTGCCTCATCCCCACCACCATCGGTGCGCTGCTATCCGCCATCGGCATCGCAGGTATGGACCGCCTGGTGCAGCACAATGTGCTGGCCATGTCCGGCCGAGCCGTCGAGGCAGCCGGTGACGTTGCCACCCTGCTGTTGGATAAGACCGGCACCATCACCATCGGTGACCGCCAAGCCAGCGAGTTCGTGGCCATGGAAGGCATCGACCAGAAAGAGCTCGTCTACGCCTGCCAGCTGTCGTCGCTGGCGGACGAAACTCCGGAAGGCCGCTCCATCGTGCAGCTCGCCGAGCAGCAGTCTGGATTCGTCATTCCCGAGGAAACCTTCCGCGAGGCCGAGTTCATCCCCTTCACCGCTCAGACCCGCATGAGTGGCATTCAGCTACCCGCTGGCGCTGGGGAGCACACAGAATGGTCCGCCCGCAGCAATGCCACGAGCCGCAAGATCGTTAAGGGTGCTGCGTCCGAGGTTGCCAAGCTCGTCACCAACCTGGGCGGTGACGTCCCGCCTTCCATCACCGACGTCGTCAACGACATCTCCAACAGTGGTGGCACCGCGCTCGTTGTCGCTGAAATCGCCCTAAACTCCCAGGGCGAGGATCTCACCGGCCGAGTTTTGGGCGTCATTCACCTGAAAGACGTAGTAAAGCCCGGCATGACCGAGCGCTTCGAGCAGCTACGCAAGATGGGCATTCGCACTGTCATGGTCACCGGCGATAATGCACTGACCGCGAAGGCCATCGCTGCCGAGGCCGGTGTGGACGACGTGCTGGCGGAAGCCACCCCGGAGCAGAAACTAGAGCTGATCCGCAAGGAACAAGCTAAAGGTCGCCTGGTTGCTATGACCGGCGACGGCACTAACGACGCTCCTGCCCTGGCTCAAGCCGACGTGGGCGTGGCCATGAACACCGGCACCACCGCCGCCAAGGAGGCCGGCAACATGGTGGACCTGGATTCCGACCCGACGAAACTGATCGACGTGGTGGCCATCGGCAAGCAGCTGCTGATTACCCGTGGTGCGCTGACCACCTTCAGTATCGCCAACGATATTGCGAAATACTTCGCCATCATCCCGGCGATGTTTGTGGTTGCCTTCCCTGGCTTGTCCGCGCTGAACGTCATGCGTCTGCACTCCCCCGAGTCCGCGATCCTGTCCGCCGTGATCTTCAACGCGCTGGTGATTATCGCGCTGATCCCGCTGGCCTTGAAGGGCGTGAAGTATCGCGCGGGTTCCGCAGCCTCCCTGCTCTCGCGAAACCTGACCATCTTCGGCCTCGGTGGTGTGATCGTGCCGTTCATCGGCATCAAGATCATCGACCTGATTATCTCCGGAGTCTTCGGACTCTAACCCTGCGGGTCTGCTTTTGCCGGCCCCTTTTGAAAGGAAACACAGTAATCCCATGGCACGCGCAACATCTAGCAATGGCCTGCGTCTGGCCTCTACAACAGTGCGCACTTTCTTCCTGCTCACGCTGATCCTGGGCATCGTTTACCCTGCGTTCATGGTGGGTGTGGGGCGGATTATGCCCGCCAAGGCGGACGGTTCGATGATCACCAATGCGTCAGGCCAGCCCGCCGGTTCCACCCTTATCGCTCAGGAAGTCACCAAGCCGGGCTTCTTCTTCCCGCGCCCTTCTGCTGCGGGAGACAATGGTTATGACGCCATGGCGTCCTCCGCGACCAACCTCTCCCCCTATAGCAAGGAGTACCAGGAGGCTATCGCTGAAAAGCGAGACGAAATCGCCCAGCGCGAAGGAGTCTCGCCTGAGGAGGTTCCGGTGGACGCCGTGACCTCTTCCGGTTCTGGCCTAGACCCGCACATCTCTACTGCCTACGCCAAGCTACAGACTCCGCGCGTAGCGAAGGAACGCGGCCTGGACCAGCAGAAGGTAGAACAGCTTGTCAATGACGCTACCGAGGGCAACTACACCGGAAGCGCCGACGGAGCACCGGTTAATGTGGTGAAGCTCAACAAGGCACTCAGCGAGCAGTAGCGCTGGGAAAAGTCCCAGCGTGGTCTGCCTGGCGGTGTAAAAAGTAATTAACGCTGGGAGACGTGGCGTCACCCACATATGCACCGCGAACAGGGTGCAGCAGGAAAGCAAGGAGCACAAGCAACGATGACAAAGCGTGGCACGCTGAAGGTCTACCTCGGCTTCGCCCCTGGCGTGGGCAAGACGTGTGCCATGCTCAACGAAGCGCACGACCTGTATGACCGCGGGCGCGACGTACTGGTTGGCATCGTGGAGGACCACGGGCGCGAACGTACCCGTAAGCTCACTGAGGGACTGCCGACGTTGCCCCGCAAAACGGTTCCGCACCGGGGTGGCAATTACTCGGAACTGGACCTTGAAGCGGCGCTGGAAGCGCACCCGGAGATCATCCTTGTCGACGAGCTGGCGCACACCGTGGTGGGTGAGCAAGCCGCGGACAGTAGCCGCACTGCCGAAACGGCAAAGCGCTGGCACGATGTGTACGCGCTGCTGGATGCCGGCATCGACGTCATCTCCACTATGAACATCCAGCACCTGGAGTCGCTCAACGACGTGGTCTCTGCTGTCACCGGTACGCGCCAGCTTGAGACGGTGCCGGATCAGGTGCTGCGTGACGCCGACGAGATCGAGCTGGTGGACCTCTCCCCCGACGCGCTGCGTATCCGCCTCGCCCGCGGTGAGGTCTACCGCCAACAGCAGGCGGAAACTGCGCTGAATAACTACTTCCGGGTCGGCAACCTCACGGCGCTCCGCGAACTGAGTCTGCTGTGGCTGGCGGACAAGGTCGACGAGGGACTGGAAAAGTACCGCGAAGACAAGAAGATCAAGGAAAACTGGCCCACCCGCGAGCGCGTGGTGGTGGCTGTACAGGGCGATGAGGTTTCCGAGGCGCTGATCCGCCGCGGGGCGCGCATCACCGGGCGCGTGGCAGGTCGCGAGATGCTGGTGGTTTATGTCTCCGGCGCAGACGAAGCGCTGGGGGCCGATCTGCCCCAGCGGCTGCGGCGGTTGCAGGAGCTCACCGAATCCCTCGACGGCCAGTGGCGGGTGATCGAGGGCGATGACGTGGCGGATACGCTGCTGGAGTTCGCCCGCACGGTCAATGCCTCGCAGTTGGTGATTGGTCTGGGCACGCGAATGAGCCGCCTGTTCAGCTCGACCAGCCACAAGATCATCGACGGTTCCGGGCGTATCGATGTGCACATCGTGTCCACGTCCAGCGCGTCTACTAAGTCTGCCGATGCCAAAAAACCCAGGCTCTTTAGCCTGTCGCGAGCGCGCAAGTCGGGTCTGGATACCTCGAAGCAGCTCAGCCCGGCGCGCCGTTTACTCGGTTGGCTGTTAGCGATAGCAGGGCCTGTGCTGCTGACTTTCGCCATGCTGCCCTTCGACCGCGAAGACGGTGCCTTGGGATCCATCCTGCTGGGCTACCTGACCATTGCGGTGTTCGCAGCTCTGGCTGGCGGGTTCGGTCCGGCGATCGTGGCGGTGATCATCGGCTCGGTGATGGCTAACTGGTTCTTTACCCACCCCTTCCACACGCTCACTGTCACGGAACCTGCCAACGTGGTGCAGATTATCCTGTTCTTTGTGATCTCCGCGGCTGTGGCCGTGGTGGTGGATATTGCGGAAAGGCGGCGCGCCATCGCCAATCGGCGCCTGGGGCAGGCCGTGGTGCTCTCCGATTTGGCCCGCGGTGCTCTGGACGAGGGCGACGATATCCGCAGCCTGCTGGAGCGCCTGCGCGAGACATTTAATCTGCGCCGCGTGGATCTGCAGCAATATTCGAAGGAACGCAAGAAGTGGTTCACGATGGAGACCACCGACCCCGGTGGTATCGGTGAACCGTGGAATAGTAAGAAGGCTCCGGCTCATGTTGGCGCGGGCGATGGCATGCGCTTCGTGCTCGGCGGCCGCGATCTCTCCCCTGCCGAAAGTGCGATGATCGAGGCGCACGGCGCCCGTATCACCGCCATCATTGACCGTGAGCAGATCGACGCAATGCGCCGAGCCACCGCCGCTTTGGAGGCCGGCAACCGGGTGGGCACCGCGCTGCTTACGGCCGTCTCGCACGACCTGCGCACTCCGCTGGCCGGTATCAAAGCCGCGGTCAGTGCTCTGAACATGGATGACATGCAGCTGGATGATGATTCCCGCGCTCTACTGCTGGACACCATCGAGACCAGTACCGACCGATTGGAAACCGTCATCGGCAACCTGCTGGATATGAGCCGTGTGAACTCCAATGCCGTCGCCGTGCACAATTCCCCGGTGCTCTACACCAATGTGGTCGAGGCCGTCCGCGCCGAACTGCCGGAGGCCACACAGCACATCGACTCTTTTATCGACGCCTCAGTCCCGCCGGTTTTGGGCGATGCAGGTTTGGTGCAGCGCATCATTGCAAACATTGTGATTAATGCCCGCACCTACGCTCCCCACTCTCGCATTGAACTGCGCGCTGAGGAGACCGCTGGCGCTGGTGGCACCGCTGGAACCGCTGGCGCTGATGGCACTGTGCAGTTGGCCATTATCGACCACGGTCCGGGATTCCCCTCGGAACACTTAAACGACATTTTCACCCCATTCCAGCGCCTCGGCGATCAAACTGCCAACACCAATGGCCTTGGGCTTGGCCTGGCAGTTGCGCGCGGGTTTGCCGAAGCCATGAACGGAACACTTGAAGCCCGAGAAACCCCAGGTGGAGGCGCCACACTGGTTCTATCCCTGCCGAAGGCAACGGGAGCCCTGGAGGACGGGGAGGCGCCTGGCGTCACAAAGAAAGAAGAAGGAGAACAGCTAGCCCCATGAGCGGCGAGAAAATTTTGATGGTAGAAGACGACGTCGCCCTGGCAAACGCGGTGCTCGTCACCCTGCGGGCGCGTGGCTACGACGTACAGGTAGCCACGACCGCGACGGCGGCGATTCAAAAGGCCTCGAAGTGGCACCCGCAGGCAGTGCTGCTAGACCTCGGGTTGCCGGACCTGAGTGGCCTGGAGGTCCTGCGCTCGCTGCGGAATTGGACGGATATTCCGGTGCTGGTGGTGTCCGCGCGCCACGACGAATCGGGCAAGATCAACGCGCTCGACGAGGGGGCGGACGACTACGTGACCAAACCTTTTTCCGTCGGCGAGTTGCTGGCACGCCTGCGGGCGGCGTTGCGCAGGGCGCCCGGCGAGAGCATCCCCGAGGAGCCGATGGTTGAGACCTCCGACGGGCGGGTGAAGTTTGATCTGCCTGAAAAGCGCGTCACAGTGGACGGTGAGGACGTGCACCTCACCCCGCGCGAATGGGGCATTGCCGAACACATGATCCGTCGCCGCGGGACGTTGGTTACGAAGGTGGAGTTGCTGCAGGCCGTGTGGGGTCAGGCGTACAAGAAAGAGACGAACTACCTACGGGTTTACATCTCCCAGCTGCGGCAGAAGTTGGAGGCCGACCCGGCGAACCCGCAGTACTTTACGACCGAGACGGGAATCGGCTACCGCTTGGTGCTGTGAGTTCACCTGAACGCCATGTTGTCTTAAACCTGCGGCAAAAACTACGTGGAAAAATCTGTTCGGTTATTCGTAATTTATAAGAACAGATAGGTGTAAGGCGCTCCATGCAACTCAACAGCGTTAAGTCCAACGGCAAGAAGTCTTTTAACTCGGCTGGTAAGCGAAAGATCGCAGGTATCTCGCTGGCTCTGGCGGTAGTTCCCTTCGGTGGGGTTCCCGCAGCTAACGCGACGGTCGGCTCGCAGACCGTGGTCGGCTCTACCCTGGGATCCTCCAGCTTCGGCTCCTCGGCTGGATCTTCTGCGGGGTCTACTGTCGGCTCATCCCTACCTGGTTCCAGCGCACCCGGTTCCAGCGGCCTTGCTGGCTCCTTGCAGCCGGGCAACCCAGGTAACCCAGGCACCCCGGACGCACAGTCCACTTTCGAGCGCACCGCGACTTTCCCTGTGTACGAAAACCGCCCTGACGGCGAAGACAAGTCCACACCGACCGTTGCCGAGATCTCCACTGTGTCGAAGGACGGCAAGACGCTGATCCACACCGACGCACTGGCGCAGCGCATCGGGTTCATTGACATCAGCAACCCGAATGCACCAAAGGGTCTCGGCACCCTGGACCTCAAGGCACAGGGCCACGCCAAGGACGAGCCGACCTCCGTAGCTGTGTACGGCGACTACCTGCTGGTGGTTATCGACGAGACGGGCGGGGACTTCGCCAACCCGAAGGGCCGCGTAGACATCGTGCGCATCTCCGACCGCACCCGTGTTTCCTCCATTGATTTGAAGGGACAGCCTGACTCCATCGCTATCTCCCCCGCTGGCGCATCCGGTACTCCCAAGGCTGCTATTGCCATGGAGAACCAGCGCAATGAAGAGCTCAATGACGGCAACCTTCCGCAGCTGCCTACCGGCTTTGTGCAGACCATTGACCTATCCGGCGAGCCAAAGGGTTGGAAGGCCACCCCGATTCGCTTCGAGGACGAAAGCGGCCAACTGCTGGACATCGTGAAGAAGGCCGGACTGGATACCCCAGAGGATCTGGAACCGGAGTACGTCAGCATCAACGGGAAGAACCAGCTGGCCGTCACGTTGCAAGAAAACAACGGTGTGGCCATCATCGACCTTGAGACTAACCGCATCACTAACGTGTTCAGCGCAGGCAACGCCGAGGTTAAGGGTGTGGACACGCAGTCCGACAAGATCATCAACCCCACCGATACCCTGCCAGAGACTCCGCGCGAGCCGGATGCCATCTCGTGGATCGACGATAACCACGTGGCCACGGCCAACGAGGGCGATTGGAAGGGCGGCACCCGCGGCTGGACCGTCTTCGACACGAACGGCAAGATCACCTGGGATGCCGGAAACTCCGTGGAGAACCTGGCCATCCGCCACGGCCTGCACAACAACAAGCGCGCCAAGAAGAAGGGCGT
Organism: Corynebacterium sp. 22-2729; assembly: GCF_053479475.1. Lineage (NCBI taxonomy): Bacteria > Bacillati > Actinomycetota > Actinomycetes > Mycobacteriales > Corynebacteriaceae > Corynebacterium > Corynebacterium sp. 22-2729. The sequence continues at coordinate 129,451 of NZ_JBRBCA010000003.1, read as the reverse complement.
GGAGATCGAAGGTATCGCCACGGCCAAGATGAATGGCACCACTTATGCGTTCGTCGGCTCCGAACGCTCCAACTTCGTTACCGTGTACAACGTCAACGATCCGGCGAACCCGCAGTTCGTGCAGATGCTGTTCACCACCAACGGTCCCGAGGGCATCCTGCCAATCCCGGAGCGCAACATGCTCGCTGTATCCAGTGAGGTGGACGAGCCGGAAAACGGTGTGCGCAGCGCAGTGACGCTGTACCGCCTGGGTGGCAAGGAATCTCAGCCTTCCATTGTGTCTGCCGATGAGGGCGACGCGCCGATCGGCTGGGGCGCACTGGGTGCTCTGGCCGCCGATCCGAAGGACGCCAACCGCCTGTACGCAGCCTCCGATTCCGCATTCGCCAACGGCTGGGTGTACACCATCGACACCTCCAAGCAGCCCGCCGTGATTACCGAGCGCCGCGCTGTGAAGCGCGACGGTGCTCCGGCCGAGGGCCTGGACATCGAGGGCATTTCCGTAGCCGCCGACGGTGGCTTCTGGCTGGCGTCCGAGGGCAAGAACGGCAAGGGCAACCGACTATTCCACACCGATAAGGACCTCAACATCACCTCTACCGTCGAACTGCCTTCCGACGTTGCTGAGCACATCGGCAAGTGGGGGCTAGAGGGCGTCACTTCCGCCAAGGACGCCAACGGCGTGGAACAGCTATTCGTCGCCGTACAGCGACCGCTGTGGAAGGACCCGGAGGCGAAGAAGCTCGAGGCGGCAGAGGGCGAGAACACCACGCGCATCGGCAAGTACGACACGAAGACCAAGACGTGGCAGTGGTTCGGCTACGAGCTGGAAAAGCCCGCTGGCAAGGGCGACTGGATGGGTCTGTCGGAGATCACCGCGCTGGATGACAAGCACCTGCTGGTGATCGAGCGTGACAAGCTGAACGGCCCGGATGCGAAGGTCAAGCGCGTAATGAAGGTGACGTTGCCCGAGGGCGGCGAGAGTCTTGGTCAGGATGCTGGCCAGGGCGCGGGTGCGGGCAAGGCTCAGGGCGCGAATGGTGGCACGCTGCCGATGGTGAAGAAGGAGCTGGCCGTGGACGTGCTGCCGAGGCTGCGCGCGACGAACGGCTGGACGCAGGAGAAGCTAGAAGGCTTCACCATCGCGGCGGATGGCCAGATGTACGCGGTGACGGATAATGACGCGCTGGAGGATGCCACTGGCGAGACCGTCTTCCTACGCCTGGGCAAGGTGAATTAAACAGCCGTACGCTGTCGGGATAGTCGGTACTGGGCTATCCCAACAGCCTGGCACTAATCCGCTTTTCTACCTGTATAAACCGTCAGGAGGAAGAGTCCAAGCGTTCCTAGAGCCGCAAGTTCCGAGAATCTGGACCAGTCCATTTGCTCATCCCACCCTATGAAACTTCTGAATGCAACGTACGCAACCAGAAATAGGATCCCAACAACCCACTTGAACAAGAACTTTCTTACAGATTCCAACTTTGATCCTTTGTTTCTTTATACGTGCATCCGACGACTTACCAGCTTCCCTTGCATTGCCAACCCCAGTAGGCAAGCAATGCAGCCACGGCGGCAGCATTTCCAAATCTACCGTGCGAACTCCGTGAAACTTACTAGAACCCACCCCTTCTTGACACCCCTTTTCATTTAAAAGTGTTACGATTACCTCTTGATTACCTCTTTCTGAGAGTACAAATAAACCGCTTTACCAGCTTGAAGGCTTCACCATCGCGGCGGATGGCCAGATGTACGCGGTGACGGATAATGACGCGCTGGAGGATGCCACCGGCGAGACCGTCTTCCTACGCCTGGGCAAGGTGAAGTAACAGGCGGGCAGCGGTGCCAACTGGGCAGGCCGGGGCTTGCAGTACAGTCCTAACGCAGCGAAGCGTGAGGATCTAGGCTGAAACCCATGAACCTACTTCTCGCTTCGTATCTACATCCCAACATTGGCGACTATTTGTCCGGCAGAGTTCTTTACATCGACGATGCCGCTTCCACAATGCGGCAGGCTCCATTCGCACAGGAAGAGCTCAATGCCATCAAGGACGTCGCCGACGCGGTGGTTCCCATCACGGTAGCTGAGACAAGCCCCGCCGCTTTCCACAATGAACTGGACGCCGCGGACTGCATCTACGTGGCCGGAGGCGAATCTTTCCGCCTGCTCTACGGATTGAAGTCCACTGGGGCTGACGAATTGCTGGTTGACGCTGTTCGGAGCGGAAAACCCTATGCGGGGAGTTCGGCAGGCGCAATTATTGCTGGCCCCTCCGTCGAACCGGCGTCTGTGATGGACGACCCGACTGTGGCTCCGCAGCTCACGGATTGCTCGGGCCTCAATCTCACGGAGTTTGTCATTGTCCCCCACGCCCAGGGCACGACTGGCCCGTACCCCATCGAGGTCATCAGCCAAACAGTGGAAAAGTACGGCAAGGATTGGAAACTGGTACTGCTCCGCGATGGGCAAGCGCTGCATGTCAGTAGCCGCGGTTCAATGCTGATTTAGAGCCACAGCTTCCAGGCGGATCCCGCCTGTTGTCCGGGCGAATCCCGCCTGCTATTCCAGGCGAATGTCCCAAATCTTCGAGTTATTGAAAGTAGCGGGTGTGCAGCTAATTTTGGCAACGCGCTGACCTGCAGAAACAGAATAGTTATATTCTAAGACGTGGAATTTGGGACATCCCCCCTTTCCCGGGCAGAGCTCTGGCAGGCCCCAGGCGGACCCCGGCTCTTCGGCGATTGGGTTGACGGTGTCGTTCGCGCCGATGACCAGCACCACGTCGATGTCCCCGAAGTCGTCATCTACCTCGTCGAGTTCAAGGACAATGCCATAAGGCACCTTGGCCTCGGCTCTGTGGAGGCGGCGCCAATTAAAGCCATTCAGAGTTACCGAAATAAAGCCATGCGAGGCTTTAAAAACTTGCGTAGTCTCACTGCCATGTTCGGACTATTTGGCAAGAAGAACAAAAACAACACCACCCCACCACAAGAATCAGCCGCTCAGCAGCCAGCAGCGCAGGAAGCTGCTGGTCAGCAGCCAACAGCGCAGCAGCCAGGAGCTCAGCACGACCACTTGAAATTCGACGGTAACGCGACCTTAACCGCCCCGAATGGAGAGCTTGTGTACGACATCATCTCCCCTGCCCCGAAGGATGCCAGCAACTACTCATACGCAAAGGAGATCCTGCCAGGCGTCTACCGCTTCCTCGCCACCGTAGATTCCGGTTTCAAGCCACTCTCCGACGCTGATCTTCCGCAGGACTTCGACCTTGACGTGCCAGTTCTGGGCGACGCGACCTTCCCGGGCATGGACATGCCCGGGAGCAACCACACCTTTTTGTCAGCGGCTTCTACGGCCACCACACGTAAGTCTCTCGAAACGTTGAAGATTGCAAGCGCTGGCGATGTCTTCTTCCAGGTTAAGTCCGACTTCCCATTCGGGGCGACGCTCGCCATCACGTTCGATCGCTTCCTGCAGATCACCAAGATTCCTGACCATGGCCACGGACACATGGTCTCCATGCCCGGTGGCAGCACGGTTCTGGTTCACCCTGTGGTACCGAACCAGCCGGCGGACAACATTATGCAACAGATGACCCAGACCCGCCACGAGCTGCGCCAACACCCAGTGAACGTCTCTCCGCTGACGTTCTGGGTGCACGATAACCACTGGGATGTGCTCACCACTAAGGATGGCGTATCCCTCTTCCTGCCAGAGAGCTTCCCCGTGCAGCGCAATGCTGACGGCGCGCCGGTGACATCCCGCGGCGATTCCGGTACGCGGGCTTAAAGCAGGATTAAAGGATCGGTGACCATGCTGCGAATCACGACTGAGCCCGACGGCACGCCCACCCTCACCAACGCCAACGGCGCGGAGGTCTACGCCTTCATCACGCCATTGCCACAGGATGCGTCGAAGGTTACCTACGCCAAGCCCTCCCCGATTCCGAATGTCCATCGCATGTTGGCAACGCTGGAGGGCGGACACTTCAACCCGATCGAGGATAAGGATCTCCCCGACCGCTTCGACATGGATGCCAAGCCAACATCGGAGTTGTTCTTCCCCGGGGTTGATGCAACTAATGGGTCCATGCCGTTGTTCTTCATGGCGCTATCCAACACGATCCACAAGTCGCTGAACGAGTTGCACCGTGTTACGTCGGCAACGCAGTATGACATGCAACTGCTGGAGTTCGATTTCCCCTTCGCAGCCGCATGGATCTGCGCATTCCCAACCATGGTGGACATGCTGGGTTTGCCCGATCACGGCCATGGTCACGTAGCGTCTGTCGTCGGCGGGCGCACGATCCTCATCCATGCGATCCGCCCGGACAACACCGCGGATGACATCATGGCGCTCGCCGCGGCTACGGAGCAGTACTACCCCATGCAGGTCGGCAAGGTTTCTCCGCAGGTCTACTGGGTTCAGGGGACGAAGTGGCGCTCGCTGGCGCTGAAGGAAGGGCGCGGCATCTTCTTGCCGGAGGATTTCCCCGTGAAGCGTAATGCCGACGGCGCGCCACTTATGTCCGACGGCAGGGCGGGCATTCGCGTTTAGCTCTCTCGCATCTTCTTCCGGCGCATATCCAGTGCAAAAGCGATACCAAGGACAGCGGCATGCAGGTTCTCGTCGAGTCCCGGTTCGAAGGCGACGCAGTATGTCGTCTTGCCCATCAGCGCCTTGCCTATACCGGGAAACTCCGCGTCCACCCACGCGATGGTGCTTCCCTGGCTCGTCAGCTCGAAGTTGAGCTGGAAGATCTCACCGTTGATCTCCATTTGCGGATATCCGGCGATATCCACGTCGTATTTAGCGCCGATCCACGAAAGACGCCTCGCAATGTGCGCGAGCTCTGAGTGTTCGCCGGACTCAGGGTCGGTTCGGTGCACGGCGTACCTGTCGAAGAAGAAATTCACCGGGTCCTCGATCGTAAGCACAGGCGTGCCTGTGGCATCGAAGACCTCTACCCCGCGCGAAGCTTTGAACAGATCGCCCAGCTTCCAGGTTTGGTGTGCACTGCCAAGCTGTACGCCCTACGGATCGGTGATGGTGAACTCATCCTGGCCGATCGCCTGGTATTGGGAGATAATCAACTCATTCGACGTCAGCATGCCGCCAACGATAGCGAAAACCTCCAGCCCACTTCTGTAGTGAAGCCGACCGGAGGTCGTCGTATTCAATATTTGTACCCCGTACGGGATTTGAACCCGTGTTACCGGCGTGAGAGGCCGGCGTCCTAGGCCGCTAGACGAACGGGGCGCTGGCCTACCAGGACTCGAACCTAGAATGACGGTACCAGAAACCGTAGTGTTGCCAATTACACCATAGGCCATCGTTTGTCGAACAAAACTCGCACGTCACACGCCCTTTGAATGCAGAGCATTTAACGCAGCGAACCTCGTTCGCAACGAGGAATACTATAACCAGAACAGTGAATTACAAGCAAATCAGCTGCTCAGCGCAACTTTTCCGGCAGTGACCGACCGCGTTTCGGCGACAACCGACCCCTCCTGGCGGCAGCCCACCCGCTTTCGGTTCCAGCCAGCCACTTCCCCGCCGCGCGGGTAACCGCCTACTGCTGCGAGGACACAAACGGGGTCTGTTCGCGGGCGGATCGCAGGCGCGCCAGCGTGGACTCCTTACCCAAAAGCTCCATGGACTCAAACAGCGGCGGAGACACAGCCGCGCCACTGATGGCCACGCGCAGGGCACCATAGGCCTTACGCGGCTTCAGCTCCATCTCCTCGATCAACTTCGACTGCAGAGCCTTCTCAATGACGTCAGTCTTAAACTCCCCGTCCGCGATGGCCTCCAGCTGCGCGATGGCAACCTCGAGAACCTCCACCGCGTCCTCCTTCAGGTTCTTCTTCGCAGCCTTCTCATCCAGGGACAAATCGGCGTCAGAAGTAATGAGGAAGCGCAGCAGACCGTCGGCGTCCGAAAGAGTCTTGATGCGCGTCTGCACCAGCTCCGCGGCGAACGCGAACTTGTCCGCAGGATAATCCGCGGGGAAGTCCTTGCGCTCCTCCAGGTAGGCGCGCAGGCGCTGGGTGAAGTCGCCGAGCTCCAGCAGGCGAATGTGGTCGGCGTTGATAGCCTCCAGCTTCTTCTGGTCGAAGCGTGCCGGGTTGGGCTTCACGTCCGCCACGTCGAAGTTGTCGATGAGCTGCTGCATCGTGAAGATATCCTCGTCCGCAGATAGCGACCAGCCCAGCAGCGACAGGTAGTTCAGCATGCCCTCGGGGATGATGCCGTTGTCGCGGTGGTTAAACAGGTTCGACTCCGGGTCGCGCTTCGAAAGCTTCTTGTTGCCTTCGCCCATCACGAACGGCAGGTGGCCGAATGTAGGTACTTGTTTAGCGACGCCTACTCGTACCAGAGCCTCGTACAGTGCGATCTGTCGTGGCGTGGACGGCAGCAGGTCTTCACCTCGCAGGACGTGCTTGATTTCCATCAGCGCATCATCCACCGGGTTCACAAGCGTGTACAGCGGCTGGCCATTGGAGCGGGCAACCACAAAGTCCGGGACGGTCTTGCCGTCGACGCTCATATCGCCGCGGACCAGGTCATGCCACTCGTAGATACGATCATCGGGCATCCGCAGGCGCCACACCGGCTCGCGGCCTTCGGCCTGGAACTGCGCGATCTGCTCTTCCGTGAGGTCGCGGTCGAAGTTATCGTATCCCAGCTGCGGGTCGCGACCTGCGGCCTTGTGGCGAGCTTGAACCTCCTCATTGGTGGAGTAGGCCGGGTAGACGTCGCCAGATTCCTTTAGCTTTTCTAGGACATCGGCGTAGATGTCCATGCGCTGGGACTGGCGATAAGGCTCATGCGGGCCGCCAACCTCGATGCCCTCATCCCAGCTGAGGTTCAGCCACTTTAGGGAGTCGATGATGGCCTGGTAGGACTCTTCGGAGTCTCGCTTCGCATCGGTGTCCTCGATGCGGAAGATGAGCTTGCCGCCAGTGTGGCGGGCATAAGCCCAGTTGAACAGTGCCGTGCGGACCATGCCGACGTGCGGGGTACCAGTCGGTGACGGGCAGAATCGAACGCGAACTTCGCTAACTTCACTCATGGTCTTTAACTGTACCTTTTCGCTTTCAGCGCTTCGCGTTCACTTAGTCGCCGCGCACGGAGGGAACTGAATCTGCTGGAAGCATAAAGAAACCCCCGCGGGTTAGGCGGGGGTTCAGCCACACACTGGATGCGGATCCATTAAGGAGCTAAAGGCCTAAAGGCCAAGAGGGCTTGAAGCCTAGAGGTGACGCTGGCGGGAAAGGAAGTGCCATGCAGCCTTTGGAGCGTCCGGGGCAAAAGCATTCCAGTTGTGGCCACCGGCATATGCACGCCACAGCACGGTGGAGGCACGGCAGCCGTCGTAGGTGAACCCAGCGGTCAATGCGTGAGCGCGCACCCCATGGAGCGTACGCATGTTGCAAGAGTTACGGCGCGCCGCGTTGTCGAAGGCAGCGCGAGCACCGTAGTAGTGCATGCCGTGGCGGACACCCCCGCCGTAGCGGACCACGTCATCGTGTGCGCCGTGGATCAGCATGGTCGGTACGTTCCGCCCCGAGCAGTCATTCATGGTGGCGTCATAGTAAGCACCAGAAACTGATACGACACCGGCGACCAGATCGGGAGCCTGGCAGGCCAAGTTCATTGCCATACCGCCGCCGTTGGACATGCCGGCTGCATACACGCGATGAGTGTCAACGTTGTAGCGCTTGGACAGGGAGCGCACCATCTCACGAACAAAGGCAACGTCTTCGCCACGGCGGGTCTTGGAGTACGGCGCACCCTCCCAGGCGTTGTCGATTCCCTGCGGGTGAACGATGATCGCGTTTTTGCCTGCAATGGCATTCAAGCGAGACTGGCTCTTAGTCGCAGCAGCGTTAACCCCTAGGCCACCGAACATGAACAGGATTGGCTTCTTGCGGTTCGCCGAGTTTGCAGGGACGTCGACGATCGCGGTGCGGGTCTTTCCCTTGACATTGAAGGTCTGGTATTTATTCGCCGGACGTGGGGAGAGCGAGCCTGCGAGGCCACTGAAACCGGCAGAAAGGCTGCCGATGAGGTTCGGGGCGGCACTAGCCTGGGGCGTTGCAGTTTCCGTACCGGCGACTGTGTCCAAAGCTGGACCTGCAAGGGTGCCCATGCCGAGGCCAAGGGCTACCGCCAGGGAGAGAGTGGCCTTGCGGAAGCGACTGGAGCGACGGGGCACCGGGTTGAGTGAGCCGGATCCACCGTGGGTCGCTGCAGTTGAGTGGGTTTTACTGTGGGTTGTTGCGGAGCTAGTCAGACTCGAACGCATGTAGTTGAAAAGCACCGTTCAAACATACACGTTGATCCGAAAAATCAGAAAGTTTTACTTACAAAACACTTAAGGTGGGTGTACCCCATGTTAAACAAATCAAAAGTTGACTACTTGTGTGACCCATGCGAGGCGTTTCGGGGGTACCAATCCCCCCCTAGCCAGCGGCTCGCGGCAACGCTTTGTTCTGACGCGCAAGGAAGTTCCACGCCTCGTTTGCAACATCTGGCGCAAAGTGCCAGTTGTGCCCCTGGTCATTAATGCGCCAGAAGACAGCTTCATCCCGGCAGCCAGGGTAACCAAACTGGGTAACATTGCTGGGCTTCTGCTCCACTACCGGCTGCGGAGCGCACCCATTGCGCATCGCTCGCGAGTGAATCAGCCTTGGCGCCGGAAGATACGGAGCATTGTGCAGCATCCCACCGTCGTAGTGGGTCAGCTCATCCTGCTGCCCATGAATCATGAACGTCGGCACCGACCCTGGCGCACACCCCTCGTTCACCGGGTTATAGAAAGCTCCAGACACGCTCACCACACCCGCAACCAGGTCGGGCGCCTGGCAAGCCAGGTTCATCACGAACCCACCACCGTTGGACATGCCCGCAGCGTAGATGCGGTTGCGGTCGATATTGAATTTCGTGCCCAGCTCATGGACGATCTGCCGTACAAAATCCACATCCTGGCCACGCTTCGTGGTGGCGTAGGGCGCGCCTTCCCAAGCATTGTTTACTCCGCGTGGGTACACGACAATCGCCTCATTGGCCGCTCCCGTGTTCGAGAAGCGCGAGTAGTTGCGATAATTCTCCGGCGTATCGTCGCGCCCTCCAAAACCAAAGAGAACCGGAACAGGTTTGGCCGGGTCATAGTTCGAGGTAACGCTCACGATCGCACTGCGGACACTGCCGTCAGGACGGGTGAACTCAATATTCTCTGGTCGCCCCGGTTGCGCCTTCTCCATTGTGGACGCCTTCTTTCCCGCCGGTGCAGGTGTAGGCGCAGGCTTAGGTGCCGGTGCAGGCGCGGGCTTAGGCGCTGGTGCTGGAGCGGGCGCAGGAGCAGGTTTGGGAGCTGGCGCCGACTGAGCCTGCGCCACACTCCCTCCCCCGACAAGCATGGCAGCAAGCATCGTCACGGCCATTGCGATGGAAATGGCCACGAGCACAACAAACCGCGCAGTTTTCACACTTTTAACAGAAGTCACATGAGTCACAAGAGTAACAGTAGGGGCAATGGGCTCTCCATCACTCTCGTGACACGCCGATTCTCTTATAACTTCATCAGGTTCCCACTACACACTGCCTTGCCGCGCACTAAACGTGCTCGAGGACGACCTCACCCTCATAGCCAGCTTCACGCAGCGCATTGACCCACTCGCCTAGCGGGGTATCCCCACTCCCCGGCACACCGCGACCTGGGAAGTCCGCGATTTGAATATGCTCCGGCCACAATTCATACCCCGGCCCACGGTCGGCAAGCCAAGTCCAGTCCTCACCGTTAGCGGCCAGGTGGTAGGCGTCAAGAAGCAGGCGACCACCTGCAGCAACGAGGGGCGCTGCCTCCTTAATACTGGTGACAGGATAGTTCTCAATTCCACTAAGCGGCTCGATAAGCGCGATACCACCGAATCTAGCCAGGCGCTTCGCCACCGCCGCGAAGGCCCGCACCTGACGGCGTTGCAACACGCGTCCGCCACGCCCCACAAGCACATTAAAACGACGCACACCTGTGAGACGGTGCAGATACTCAATCACATTGAGGTGCTCGATAAGCTCCTCGGTAATAGCGGAGTCACCCTCATCTTCAGGATCCTCCGAACCGACTAAGTGCAGCACTCCCCGATCGCCGGCGGCCAGGTCACCGGCCCACAGGTTCAAAGCGACAAGCTGGCGCGGATCCTCCTGGCGCCCCTTGGCTAACGCTTCCACGAGCTGGCGCATCTGCTGCTCAGAAGGGTGCGGCGTATCCCATGGCCACCACAGTTCCACCTTGTCGAAGGGAGAATTCGCGACAGCCTCAAGAGCCTCGGCACCGCTGTGTGCCCCAAGAGAGTAGTTCATTGCCGTGGCAAACTCGACAGACTGTGCATCCGATGTCGACTGTGCACTTGATTCTGTATTCATAAGCACCATCATTTCATGCGAGTGGTCCAATCCAGAATTCACAAAAGCACTGCTGGCACCCCACGGTGCTCCACATGCAACGACAAACTTACCCCTCCACCCCGTAGCGCCGACCCCATACCGAGGCGGCCTGCCAAAACCACAAGCAGTAAAATGGCAGCCATGACCCACGAGCAGCGACCGGCAACCGCCCCGGATTTCCTGCTTTCCCGACCAGATCGCAGTATCCGCACCCAGGGGCGTAAAGCGACCTTCCCGGATCCTTTTGAAGCATCCACAGCGCTCCGAAACAAGGATGCAGACTTGATTGTGGGCGCCTTCCCCTTCGACACTTCCCTCCGTGCAGCGCTCATGGAGCCGGAGACCGTCACCCGTGCCGAAGGCCCGCTAGAGCCACCCGCGTTCTTCCGCGGCAAGGATGCCGCCCGCCACCTCACCGTGGAATCCGTGGAGCCACAGACCACCACAGAGGAACACACTGCGATGGTCGCCGCCGCCGTCGCCACAATCCAGCAGTCGCGGTTGGAGAAGGTAGTCCTTGCCCGTGCCGTGGATATCACCTTCGCTGAGACTGTCGACCCGCTGCTTATTGCAGCCCGGCTAATCGACTTATCCGCTTACCGTGATGGCTTCGCCGTGGATCTTTCTGCCACCGGCCGTGACGAGTACCAGGGCGCGATGTTCGTCGGCAGTTCCCCGGAGATGCTAATCCGCCGCGAAGGCCAAGAAGTCCGGGCCTTCCCCATGGCCGGTTCCGCGCCGCGCACCGGAAACTTCTCTGTTGATGACGCCACAGCGCGCGAACTCGCGAATTCCACCAAGGATTTACGCGAGCACCGCTTCGTGGTGGAGCATTATCGCCGTGTGTTGGAACCATTGTGCGAAAAGCTGGACATCCCGGATACTCCCGAGATTCATGAGACTAACGAGATGATCCACCTGGGAACCCAGATCACGGGCACCCTGCGGGATGACGAGTATTCTGCACTGGATTTGGCGCTGATGCTGCACCCCACCCCGGCAATCGGTGGCACGCCGACCGATGATGCATTGGGGGTTATTGCGCAGGAGAAGTCCCCACGCGAGTTCTACTCCGGTGCGGTGGGCTGGTGCGATTCCAGCGGCGATGGGGAGTTTATGGTCTCTATCCGCTGTGCCATCGTGGAGGACAACACTGCACGTGCCTGGGCTGGCGGAGGCATCGTCGTGGACTCGGATCCGATGAAGGAGGCGGAGGAGACGTCCGCGAAGCTGCAAACAGCGCTGCGGGCACTTAATGTGCCTGCAGCGCTGCGGAAGATCTAGCGCGAAGCCGGAAGTTTCGCGGGCTTATTTGCCGTAAGCCTGCACCGGGTTAGCCAGCTTGCCTAGCCCCGGGATTTCCACCTCAATGCGGTCGCCCGGAACCATCTCTGCGGTGCCGGCGGGCGAGCCAGTGCAAATCACATCGCCCGGCAGCAGCGTAAAGGCAGACGAGACCCACTCAACGATCTCCGGGATGGACTTGATCATCTGGTTGGAGTTGGAATCCTGCTTGGTTTCCGTCTTGCCATCGTGCGTGAGGTGCGCCTTGATCGGCTGGTTATCAATGTCGATGCTGTCTACCGCAGTCTCGATCCATGGACCCAGCGGGCAGAAAGAATCGAGGCCCTTTGCGCGAGCCCACTGACCATCCTGGAACTGCAGATCGCGGGATGAAACATCGTTGACGATGGTGAATCCCAGCACTACGTCTTTCCAATTGTTTCGGTTTACGTCCTTGCACGGGCGGCCGATGACGATCGCCAGTTCGCCTTCGAACTCCACGCGCGTGGCCCATTCCGGAATGCGGATTGGAGCCTCCGGACCCACGACGGCTGTCGGCGGCTTGAGGAAGATAGTCGGCGGCAGGTGTTCCGCACTCTTCTCGAAGACTTCCTTGACGTGGTCAGCGTAGTTTCGCCCGACGGCAACGATTTTCGATGGCAGGATCGGAGCCAGTAGCCGGACCTCTTCGATGGGCCACGATTTTCCGGTGAATTCTGGCTGGCCGAACGGGTGGCCGGCGATCTCGCGGCAGGTGGCGCCGGTTCCATCCGGCTGCCCCCCTTCGACGATCGCAAACGCCATGCCCTCGGGGTGTGCAATTCGAGCAATTCGCATGTTTTCATACCCTACTCCACCTGGCCTGGGCTCTCTCGTTTCGCCCCTCCTCTTGTGCCCACTATTCACCTATTAACCGTGAGTTCGTTTCTGCGTCACGGCTACGACAGATTGAATCGTTAATTTGGCCGTTATGACTTCTCGCAGAAATAATCCTCAATCCTCCAATTTCGATTCCCCCTCGCACACGCCTTCCACACACTCTGCTTCCCTCACCACCCGCCGTGCATTCCTAGCGGGAGCCGGTACCACTGGTGCCATCCTGCTCGGCACCGGAGTCGCGCAGGCTCTTGGTTCGCAAGCCGGAAGCATGGCCGGTTCCACAGCCGGATCATCGGTGGGCTCCAGCGGCGCAGTGGGATCGGTGGGACTTCGTCGCTCCCGTCCGGTGATGACACATGGCGTCGCAACCGGCGATGTACGCCCCGACGGCGGTCTCGTGTGGTCCCGTGTCGATCGACCGGCGCGGATGATCGTCGAAGCCTCGACAGATCCGGCGTTTCCACGGCACAAGACCAAAACCTTCCGCAGCAACAGCGTTCTTACCCCAGAAACGGATGGAACCGGCCGCCTCCGCTTGGTCGGGTTGGAGCCGGGTAAGAAGATCCACTACCGCGTGACCATGGAGGATCAGGAGACCTCCATGCGCTCCGTGCCGGTCATCGGCAGCTTCACCACCGCACCGAGTACCGCCCCGGGCGCTAAAAAGGCGCACAAGAACATTCGCCTGCACTGGTCCGGCGATGTGGCGGGTCAGGGCTACGGCATCAACCCGGACATCGGTGGCATGTACTGCTGGAAGACAATGGCGGATCGCAACCCGGATCTGTTTATTCACTCCGGCGATACGGTCTACGCCGATGGCCCGATCGAAGCGAACCACAAACTGGACGACGGTCGCGTGTTTAAGAACCTCACCAGCCCGTATAAAAACAAGGTGGCCGAAACTCTGGAGGAGTTCCGCGGCCAGCACGCTTATAACCTGATGGACGAGAACTACAAGCTGTTCAACTCCAAGGTCGCACAGCTGGTGCAGTGGGATGACCACGAGACGACGAACAACTGGTACCCAGGCGAGATCCTGGAAGACGACAAGTACCAGGTCAAGGATGTAAATCTGCTGGCGCAGCGCGGCTTCCAGGCCTTCCATGAGTGGCAGCCACTGGATCGGAAGATGGCGGTGGATGGCCGCGTTTACCGCAAGATTTCCTACGGCTCGCTGCTGGATATCTTCGTACTGGATATGCGCAGCTACAAGGATCGCAACCCGGATGCCGGAGCGTCTGCCACCAAGCCGGGGCACATTCTGGGGCCGAAGCAGGAAAAGTGGCTGATCGACGGAGTTAAGAATTCCACCGCTACGTGGAAGATCATCGCCAATGACCTTCCGCTGGGCATCGTCGTGCCGGATGGGGATGACCAGGAGGGCGTATCAAATGGCGCGGGTGGCAAGGCTGTGGGTCGCGAGGCGGAGATCGGTCGCGTCCTCAGTGGCATCAAGGATGTGCGAAATGTTGTGTGGCTCACCGCCGACGTGCACTACACCGCTGCGCACCACTACTCGCCGGATCGCGCGGTCTTCCAGGATTTCGCACCGTTCTGGGAGTTCGTCTCTGGCCCGTTGAACGCCGGCGGATTCGGTCCGAACAAAATGGACGGCACCTTCGGTCCGGAGGTTGTGTACGTGCACGCACCGGCGAAGGATAAGCAGAACTCCTCGCCGCTGGATGATTTCCAGCACTTCGGAGAGGTGGATATCGATGGTGGTTCGAAGGATCTCACCGTCCGGCTGTTCACCACCCGTGGCAAGGAGTTGTGGTCGAAGACGCTGCGCGCACAGTAGAGCACAGCGCAGCGCGGCAAACCACGGCGCACTCGCCCGGCCTAAGTACCGGGCTGGCAGCTTTTCCTATTTCAGGTTTGCGACGACGCGGTCGCCAACCTCCGCAGTCTTGACGGGGCCGCCGTCGCGTGAGCTTGCCTCCGCCAGAACCGCGGCCTCAATGGCTTCCGCTTTGGCGTCATCGCCCAAATGGCGCAGCATGAGCGCGACGGACAGGATCGCCGCGCAGGGGTCCGCAATCCCCTGGCCCGCGATGTCCGGTGCGGAGCCGTGGACCGGCTCGAACATGGAGGGGTTCTTTCGCGAGGGGTCGATGTTGCCCGAGGCTGCCAGGCCGATACCACCGGTGACTGCGCCCGCCAGGTCAGTGAGGATGTCTCCGAAGAGGTTGTCCGTCACAATGACGTCGTATTCCTGTGGTTTGGTGACCATGTAGATCGTCGCGGCATCGATGTGGTTGTAATCCACCTGAACTTCGGGGTACTCCTGCCCCACTGTCTCGATCGCGCGCTGCCACAGGCCACCGGCATTCACCAGCACATTCGTCTTGTGCACCCATGTCAGCTTCTTGCGTCGGCTCTGTGCGCGCTCGAAAGCATCGCGCACCACGCGCTCCACACCGAAGTAGGTGTTTTGGGATACTTCGGACGCCACCTCGTGGTCAGTACCCTCGCGCAGAGTGCCGCCGTTGCCGCAGTAGAGGCCTTCGGTTCCCTCTCGCACGACGACGAAGTCAATATCACCCGGGTTCGCCAGCGGGCTGGAAGATCCGGGATACAGCTTTGACGGACGGAGGTTCACTGCGTGATCGAGCTTGAAGCGCAGTGGCAGCAGCAAACCTCGCTCCAGCACTCCAGCGGGTACGGTGCGGGGATCCCCGATGGCCCCCAGCAGGATCGCGTCGTGTTCGCGCAGGGATTCCAGGTCTGCGTCGGTCAGGAGTTCACCATTGCGCAGGTAGCGGCGAGCACCGAGGTCGTAGTCGGTGGTCTCTACATCGTCGCGCAGGGCGTGCAGAACTTTCAGTGCTTCTGCCGTTACTTCAGTACCGATTCCATCACCGGCAATCACTGCGAGTTTCATTATATGAACTCCTTTGTCTCACTAGCTGGTCAATTATGACCATAGCACGACACCCGGACAGCACTTGCCTAACAACCTAAAAATGGATTACTTCCAAGGCGCTCACACCTCCGCGGCGACAGAAACACTTCTTTGACACCTCTAAACAGACGCCGCTGTTAGTGTGAAGAACATGACTTACGAGCCATATCCCTCACATACAACTACAAATCCGGAGGTCAGCGACGCAGCGCTGGTCATCCGCAATCTATATAAGAATTTCCCTGGCAAGGTGGCGGTAAATAATCTCAGCCTCACCGTGCCAAAGGGCAGCTTTTACGGAATTGTCGGCCCTAACGGCGCCGGTAAAACCACCGCCATCCTCGCAGCAACGGGCATAATTCGCCCCGATGGCGGTAACTCCTGGATCGCCGGCCACCCATTGTGGAGCGACCTCGAGAACACCCAACCCGAAGAGGAAGTACTGGCAGCAAAGCGTGGTTACGGTCTGCTGGTGGACGGCCTTCCCGTTTTCGAGCGCCTCAGCGGCAAGGAATACCTTGAGTATCTGGGCTACCTCCGCGACATCCCCGGCGACGAACTGCAGCAGCGTATCGCAGACCTGCTGCGCGCACTCGACCTGGAAGACGCCGGAAAGAAGTACATCGCCGACTACTCCGCGGGCATGAAGAAGAAAATCCTGCTGGCCGGTGCCCTTTTGCACAGCCCGGAGGTACTCATCCTGGACGAGCCTTTTGAAGCCGTGGATCCCGTTTCCGGCGAAGTTATCCGCACTATCCTGCGACGCTATGTCGGCGCGGGCGGCACGGTCATCATGAGCTCGCACGTCATGGAACTGGTAGAAGGCCTCTGCGACCATGTGGCAATCATCAACCAGGGCACCGTCGTTGCTGCCGGTACCACCGAGCAGGTGCGCGCGGGCAAGTCCCTCTCCGAACGTTTCGTGGAGGCCGTGGGCGGCAAGCAGCTGGATACGCAATCCTTCGGCTGGCTGCGCGGTGGACAAGCCGAACACAGCGGACGTGACCTGCCCACCCACCACCACGAAGGGTAGGACCAGTGTCGAAAACCAAGACCCTTCTCAAACTCCACTGCACACTCTGGGCACACGCCTTTACAGGCAATATCCAGATGATCATTTCTTCCGTAGCCATCACCATTTTCGCAGTGATGGGCTGTGTTGGTCTGGCCTTTACCAGCTACGGAATCCTCGTGTCCGACGGCAACCCGGCCATGTTCGTGCTGACGATGGGGCTCGGCAGCGTGCTCTACCTGGCGCTATCAGCTATCTTTCCCAGCGAGGAACGCATGCTAGATCCACGCATGTTTAGCTCGTTGCCGCTATCCGACCGTGACCTCCTGCCAGGCATGGTCACGGCAATGTTCCTCAACTCCCGCGCCGCGATCTCGCTGGTCAACACGATCATCATGTCTGTGCTCGGTTACCTCGCCTTTGCGAAGATGGATTCCCCCGGCGCCGGCGCGCTGTGGATACTCGGGTGCGTACTCCAACTAGTATTCACCCTCCTGGCGGGAGAAGCTCTCGCTGCTGCGCTCAGCAGCATTGCCACCAAGTTCAGCGAACTCTGGGGCAATGTCGCCGGTTTCGTCGTCACTTTCAGCTTTTTGACACTGTACCTCTCTCCACAGTTGCTTTCCGATGGCTCGGATCCCACCGCCGCCGTGGAGACCAGCTCCACGATCATGTCCTGGACTCCCTTCGCCGCCGCCGCTGGCGCTGCCGCTGACATGACCGACATGGGAAATGGTGGCGTCAATACGGGCATCGCCAAGGGTGTAATCTGCCTCGTTTCAATCCTTGCAGTCACTGTTGTGCTGCGCGTGGCCGTCAAGCACGACCTGAACAATCCCCTCCCTCCTCAGCATGCTACCCGGGCAGCGAAGGGAGACAGCCTACTACTGCCGCGAGTCCCCGCATCCCCCGTTGGCGCACTGTACTCCCGCGAGATTCGCTATTGGCGCCGCGATAACCGCTTCGTAATGAGCTTGACCTTCGTGGTCGTCTTCTGCGCTTTTTACATGCTGATGGGAATGACCAATAGCGACAGCAGCTGGATGCTGTGGTTCGCGATGTTCTTTGTATCCCTTGGCCCCCAACAGGTGGCGGGCAACTCCCTGGGCATGGACGGGCCGTCCAACTGGGTGCACATGGTCGCCGGTGTGCGCGGCAAGCAGATCGTCACCAGCCGCACCCTTTCCACCGTGACGGTATTGCTCCCAATATGGCTGATTATTTGCATCGCCGCGGGAGCTTTCAAGAGCTTCAGCGCCGCCTGGCTTCTAGCCAGCGCCTTGACGCTGGGGACCGTCTTTATCGCCTCCGCCATGGCGAACTTCAGCGCCGCCTACTTCCCCTCCCAGACCACCGCACCGGGAACCAACGCCTTTAAGCAGCGTAACGGTGGTTCCAGCGCTATCATCTCCGCATTCGTGATCATGCTGACCTTGAGCCTATCCATCCTGCCGGGTGCGCTTCTAACGCTCATCCCACTGGAGACCTCCGCTGGCAACAGCGACAGCATTGCCGACATCCCACTTCTGAGCTGGGCAGGCGTACTGCTCCACGGGGTCATCATCATCGGCGTCGCCTGGATCTTAAACCGCCGCGCCTCCCGTCAGCTCGATCTACACTGGCCGGACATCGCGCAGAAGGTACAGCACTACCTGTAGCTGCGCGGCGTGGGGCGTCAATAGAAAAGGCCGGGCAGATCCTGCCCGGCCTGACGCGATAACAACTATCGCTTAAACCATTAGAAGTTCAGCACGAACGCGTTGGAGGCGCTCAGCTCTGCCTTGACCTCGTCGACCAGCTCTTGATCCAGATCCTGGGCGACACGCAGAACCAGCGTAGCCTGCGACTCATCGTTGGTCGGGGACAGTGCGGCGGCGTCGATGTTGATGCCCTTGCCGCCTAGCAGCGTACCGACCTTGCCCAGCGCTCCCGGCTGGTCCGGGTAAACCAGGAACAGGTTGGTGCCTGTGGCGCGCAGATCCAGGCCGCGGTCGTTGATGCGAACGATCTTCTCCACGTGCTGCAGGCCCGTCAGCGCACCTGCGACGGAGGCGGTAGCGCCATCGGTGCCGACAACCTTAACCTCCAGGACGGAGCGGTGGCTGACGGACTCGTCGTGGGTCTGTACATCCAGCTCCACGCCGCGCTCTTCGGCGATCTGCGGAGCGTTAACAAAGGTGACCTGCTCGTCGATCACGCCGGAGAACACGCCACGCAGGCCAGCCAGGCCCAGTGCGTCAACGGACTCGGTGGACAGCTCACCTCGGGCGGTGACAGTCACGGTGCTCGGAGCGCCGTTCAGCAGCTCGCCGGCCACGCGACCCAGGTTGGTGGCCAGGTTCAGCCACAGGGCAACCTCTTCGGAGACCTTGCCACCGGAAACATTCACAGCGTCAGGCACGAAGTCGCCGGACAGAGCCTTCAAGACGGATGCGGCAACGTCGGTACCAGCGCGGTCCTGAGCCTCTACGGTGGAAGCGCCCAGGTGCGGCGTAACAACGACTTCTTCCAGCTCGAACAGCGGAGAGTCGGTGCAAGGCTCAGAAGCGTATACGTCGAAGCCGGCGCCGCGGATGTGGCCGGACTTGATGGCCTTTGCCAGGGCGGCCTCGTCCACCAGGCCGCCACGGGCGGCGTTGATGATGATCTGCCCCTTCTTGGACTTGGCCAGCAGGTCCGCGTTGAACATACCCGCGGTTTCCTTGGTCTTCGGCAGGTGGATCGTCACGAAGTCGGAGCGACCCATCAGCTCTTCCAGCTCCACCAGCTCCACGCCCAGCTGTGCGGCGCGGGCGGGGTTCGCGTACGGGTCGTAGGCGATGATTTCGGTCTCGAAGGCGGCCAGGCGCTGCGCAAACAGCTGGCCGATGTGGCCGAAGCCGACGATGCCGATGGTCTTGCCCAGGATCTCCACGCCCTTGAAGGAGGAGCGCTTCCACTCTCCGTCGCGCAGGGTCTTGTCCGCCGCCGGGATCTGACGGGCGGTGGATAGCAGCAGGCTGATGGCGTGCTCGCAGGCGGAGTGGATGTTGGAGGTCGGAGCGTTGGCAACCATCACGCCACGGGAGGTAGCGGTCTCGATGTCGACGTTGTCCAGGCCCACGCCTGCACGGCCGACGATCTGCAGCTTCGGCGCTGCCTCGAGTACCTCGGCGTCAACGGTGGTTGCGGAGCGGACCAGCAGCGCGTCTGCGTCTGTGACTGCCTTCAGCAGTTCTGGGCGGTTCGGGCCATCGACCCAGCGAACCTCGACGGAATCACCAAGGGCGTCGACGGTGGACTGGGACAGCTTATCGGCGATGAGGACTACCGGACGGTTGTTACTCACGAATGTTTCTCCTGAGGTGCGTGCGTTGCCTCGCCCGCGCCGAAACGACCGCGCCGACGCGGGAAGGGACCACGCCATCCAAATGTGACGTGCGACCCTTACAGCATATCCTTTACCTCTGCGTCACTCAGCATTGCCTTCCGGAAACGCTGTACTGCTCTGTCTGCATCGAAATTGACGCCGATAAGCACCACTTCGCTGGAGGGGGTGAGCCCAACCTGCCGCCATCCACCGGCGGGCTGAATCCGCAGATCGGGGCCAGCTTGATGCCAGACCTGAGCTAGCTCAGGACGGTCGGCAATCCAGCAGTAGCCCTTGGAGCGCACCAATCCGGTCGTGGAGCGAAGCGCCTCGATCAACCTACCCCGATCGAAGGGGCGATCCCCGCGGAAGACCACGGAACTGATGCCATATTCCTCAGTTTCTGGGGTGTGGGGGTTTTCCAACTCATCGAGGTAGCCCTCGTAGGCGCGGGCTGTGGCCTCGTCATATAGCTGGGCGCCGAGGATATCGTCGACGGCCGACCGCCCGGCGCCGTCCGCAGTATCCGTCACCTCAGCCGCGCTGCCTGACAAGCCACCAGGGGTCCCGTTCCCGCCCAGCGATCCAGCGGTGACGATACGGCCGTGAATGAGCTTTTCGATGCGCGCCCGCGGGTTCATCCTGTGCAACAGGGCGACGGTGGCGCGATAGTGTTCCTCGCTAACTAGGTCCGCCTTGGTGACGTAGATAATGTCCGCGAACTCGACCTGATCGACCAATAGGTCCGCGATCGTCCGCTCATCTTCCTCAGTCGCCTGCAAATCCGCCTCTGTGAGCAGCTTCTTCTGCCCTATTTGCTGCAGGAACTGGGCGGCGTCGACAAGAGTGACCATTGTGTCGATCGGCGCAACGTCTGCAAGACGAGTGCCGTCCTCCCAACGCCATTCGAAGGTCGCTGCGACAGGCATGGGTTCGGAGATGCCGGTGGATTCGATGACTATATGGTCGAAGTCACCGCTGCGTGCGAGTGTGCCCACGGATTCCACCAGATCCTCACGCAGTGTGCAGCAAATGCAGCCGTTGGTGAGTTCGACGAAGCGGTCCTCGCCGCGGGTCAGATGACCTTCGCCAGCGATCAGGGCGGCGTCGATGTTGATTTCCGAGAAATCATTGACGATCACCGCGATCCGGCGACCCCCGCGATTGGCCAGCAGGTCGTTCAGCAGTGTGGTTTTACCTGAGCCGAGGAAGCCGGACAGAACTGTAACCGGTGTGCTGCTCACCTCTGGGTCGCTTGCGGTCGGGTGATCGTGAGTATGGCTATGCAGGTGTCTCATGCGTAGGGATACTACACGTTATTGAGATCCGTTTTCATTAGGGGTGCGTTGCGGTTAGCGATACGGGATTGGCAACACTCGACCCGTTTCCGGATCCCGCACTTCCAAACAGGAAATCCCAAAGAGTTTTTCAACGAGCCCTGGGGACATAACTTCTTCCGTCTCCCCCGCCGCGAGTACCTTGCCGTCGTACATAGCGACAATGGAATCAGCGAAACGAGCCGCGTGCGTCATGTCGTGCACAACCATCACGACAGTCCGGCCGGCGACATTGAGATCCCGTACCAAGTCCAGAATTGCAATCTGGTGCGCGGGGTCCAAATAGGTCGTCGGCTCGTCGAGGAGCAGCACGGGAGTTTGCTGGGCCACCGTCATCGCCACCCATACACGTTGGCGTTGCCCACCCGACAGATCCGTTGCCGGTATGTCAAGGAGAGCGGTAACCCCAGCACGCTCTGCCGCTTCCTCTACCGCGCGGTGATCCTCCGCCTTCAACGAGGCAAAAGCACCGGTGTATGGGTATCGACCATAAGCAATAACCTCCCGGACGCTCACTCCTTCAGGAGTAATGGGTTGCTGCGGCAGGAAGGATACATGCCGGGCAAACTCTCGGGCGCTCATCTCTTGGATAGTGCGATCACCAAGGTAGACCTGCCCCTTTGCGATTGGTTGTTGACGCCCCAACGCTCGCAGCAGCGTAGATTTTCCGCAGCCGTTCGGGCCAATAAGGGCGGTAATCTTCCCCTCCGGAACCTGGAGGGAAACATCTTTCAAGACATCGGGGCCACCGTAACCCACCGTGATATTTTCAGTACGCAAGGCAGTCTCGCTCATCAGGAACTCCTTTCATCCGTGGTGGGCATTGCGGAAGCGCCCGCTGGACTTCGCGACATACGTAACAAGAGATAAATGAAATATGGGGCGCCGACAATGGAGATCAACGCCCCCACAGGGATTTCGGTGGGAGCGAATACCCAGCGGCCGAGAGCGTCACACAGAACGACAAGTCCCGCACCTGCCAAAGCGGATACAGGCAACACTCGCCTTCCCACCCCGCCGACAAGCAAGCGCGCAGCATGCGGAACGATCAATCCTGCAAACCCCAGTACACCCGCCGCAGCTACCGCGGCAGCCCCCAGCAGAATCGCAAACAACACTGTCACCGTACGCCATGTGCGCTCGCTGACGCCTACTCCTGCCATTGCCGAAGAGTCCAGGTTTAGCATGTCCAGATGCCTAGAGAGCACGACTGCTACTGCGATGACCACCAGCACCACGGGCCCTACGACTTGCGCATCTGCGAGAGTGCGGGCGTAAAGCGAGCCTTTGAGCCACGTCATTGCCGCACCGGCTTCCGGGGCAGCTTTCACCAGTAGCAGCTGAGTAAGCGCGCCCAAACCAACAGAGACCGCCACTCCTGTGAGAGTGAGCCGTACCGGATCAGTTGCTCCCCGCCCGGCAAGCAGTAACACCAGGCCTGCACCTACCAGTGCACCAACGAACGCCACTGGAGTAAGCGCCTGCGCCGGCAATGCTCCGACACTTAACAGAGCCGCTACGGCGGCAAGACCGCCACCCGCGGTGACGCCCACAGTATCCGGCGCTGCCAGCGGATTACGCAATGCAAGCTGTAATAGCGCACCGGAGACAGCCATGGCCGCGCCAGCGAGGATACCTACAAGCACGCGGGGCATGCGATAGCGCCAAATAAGTTTCCCGCCCGTGAAAAGGTCGTGAATTGTGTCCGCTGGAGGCTTCATAACAGCCCCGACACTGAGCCCCAAGACTATTGCGAACGCCAGCAGACCCAGGAGAGCTACGTACACCGCTACAACGCGAGTCGCCTTGAAGCCGGAGCCACGCCGGGAGATTAGCGTGCGATTCAACCTGCTATTCCTCCTGTTGTTCATCGGCGCGCACCGCCCGGTTGAAGTCGATTAATCCCCCATAGCAGCAGTGGCACACCGGCAATGGCAGTTACCACGCCCACCGGAGTCTCCGCGGGAGCCCACAACGCCTGCGCCACGGAATCCGCCACTAACAGAACCGCTGCACCCACCACGGGAGCAATTACCAGCCCCGCCCGGTGCCGCGGACCTGCCGCCCGATGCGCCACAACCGCTGCCATCAGGCCAAGAAAACCGATCGGTCCGGCAGCTGCAACCGCCGGGGCGATCAGTAGCACGGCGCCCACGACCGCAAATATTCGTAGCCGGTGGGGGTTAGCTCCGACGGAGGACGAAAGGGCGTCACCAGCAAAGAGAGTATCTAGCCCCCGACCAACAGCAATCGCGAGAGGCAACACCACCGCAACAGCAATCATGCTGGGTATTACGTCCCCGAAACGCACCCCACCCAAGCGGCCCGAAAGCCACGACAGGACAGTCGAAAGCTGGGCCTCATCGATCACCAAAGTGATCGCAGTGCATGCTGAGAATAGTGCAGAAACAGCTATGCCCAGCAGAATCATCCTCTGTACCGACTGAGCACCGGTCGGATCTCCTACTGTTACACGCATTCCAATGCCCACCGTTATCAGCGCTCCAAGCGCCGCGCCACACAGTGCACCCGGCAGCACCGCGGCGCCGGACACCGATCCCGTTATCGTCGTGCACAGAACCGCGCCAAACGCCGCCCCAGCGTTCACGCCAGTGATTTCCGGATCCGCTAGTGGATTGCGAGTAGCGGTGCGCAGCAACACACCCGCGGCACCCAAGGCCAGGCCGATCGCTGTCGCCGCCAAAAGCCGGTCGCGCATGACGGCGTGCACCTCCCCTGCCAGTTCTGGCGCGTTCGGAGGCACTTCCACACTGTTCATGCGCCAAACCCACGTCGCGAGAATGACGGCCAACCCCAGCGCCAGCAGGATCCACTGCGTTGTACGGCGTGGTTGTAGCTCTCTTTGCACTTCACTTCCCTCGGTCGCTGACGCTCGAAGGTGCGTTTATTTGCGAGCGTTTTCCGTTTCGATGATCTGATCCAGCATTGCTTCTGCGGCCAGTGGGCCTCGAGATCGGGACCACGTGTCCTGCTCCACGTCCACGATGTCCTTGACCACGTCCTTGTATGGGCTGGACTTAAAGCCTTCAATGTCGTTGTACAGGTACATTCGATCCAGCTTCATCGCCGGGAGCTTATCGCCTGTCATTTCAGCAACGTCAGTCTTGGATTCGATCGCGGTGCGGGAACCGTCGTAGCCGTAGACGTAGCCGGCGTCAGAAAGAAGGGATCCTGCGAAGGAATCCTTGATCCACGCATAGAGAGTGCCCTTCGACCATCCAACCAGTGCAGCACGAGTGTCCGGCTTAACGAGCTTCTTTGCCTCTGAGACTTTGCCTTCAATACGCTCGCGGATCTCCTTTGCCTTATCTTCTTTGCCCAGCTTCTTTGCGATGTCATCCATGGCATCAAGGACGTCGGTGTAGCTGGCGTCGCTGTAGGACTTTGTCTCCGCAATTTCCTCCAGCTGGGGCATGATCGATTCCTGACGCGTTGGGCTAGCGAGGATCAAATCGGGCTCAAGAGACTGAATAACCTCCAGGTTTGGCTGCTTAGCCTGGCCGACCGATTCGATGCTCTCGAGCTTGCCCTCCAGGGTTTTCGGCCCGGATGACTTGCCGATCTCGACAATTCCTACCGGTTTTACGCCCAGAGCCTCGAGGATTTCCTCATAACGCCAGTCCAGAGCAACGACCCGCAACTCGCCATCTTTTGCGCCGTTATCGTTGGTGCCACCGGAACCGCATGCAACCAAAGTTGTGGCTCCTAGAATCGTCGCGACTATGAGGGCAAGGGCGCGTCGAAGGGAGCCGCGCAGGGATTTTCGAGAATTCATCATTCCCCAGACACTACCCGACTTAGGGTTACCTAAACAAGGTAAGCCTATATCCTAGACTTGCCGCTATTGTGAACAGTTTTCCGAGCCCTTAGCAGACATTTTGCGGCCCCTCATGGCCTGCGTGTGCGGCACGCTCCACCTGAATGGTGGCGTGCGCAATCCCCCACTCCTGTAATTCCTGCTGTGCCGCGCACAGCACCGAAGCTGGGTCACAGCCGTCCGGAACCACAAGGTGCACTGAGGCTAGAGCGCTTGTGCCATCCAGCGACCACAAGTGCAGGTCGTGCACGTCCAGCACGTTGTCGACCTGCCGCAGCAAAGCGTCGATCTCAGCGGGTTGATACCCCGGAGGAGCTTGCTCGAGCAAAATGCGTAGGGCCTGCATCATCAGCTGCCAAGCCCGCGGCAGTACCAGCGCAGCGATTACCAGCGAAGCAATAACGTCGGCATATTGCCAGCCGGTCACGATAATCACACCGCCAGCCACAAGCACCGCGACGGATCCCAACATGTCCGCCAACACATGCAGGAATGCACCTTGCACATTGACAGAGTGATCCCGTTGGCGATTCAAAACCCACGCGGAGATCGCGTTGGCCAGAAGACCGATCACGGCGATAATCATCATCGGACCGGCCATAATCTCAACCGGCTGGTGGAGCCGCTGGAACGCCTCAACCACAATCCAGATTGAAATCCCCAACACAGTCACCGCATTAACGAGTGCGGCGACCACTTCTACCCGTCGATAGCCGAATGTCGCCTGCACTGTAGCAGCTCGACGGCCGATAAAAATGGCTACGACGGCAATAATCAGCCCGGCAGCGTCCGACAGCATGTGCATAGCATCGGCGAGCAGCGCGACGGAGCCGGTAATCAGGCCACCAATCAACTCTGCAAAGAAGACTGTGCCAGTGACTCCGAGAACGATAAGCAACGCGCGCAGCGGAGAACTCGTCGGAACATAGTGCGAATACGCAGAACCGTGGCGGTGTTCATCGACACCACCACGGTTCTGCGGTTGTTGTTGAGCTGCACTTGCTGGAGCGTTCATGCCCTCACTTTAAGCAACTTCAACCTTATTGACAACTTATTGAAAATGGGGACTGGGAGCGCGCAGCTTTTAGGGAAGCCTGTTTGGGCAGGCTGCCCTACGCAGTCTCGGCGCGAGCGTCGACCTTAACCCAGCTCATCAGGTCGCGAAGCTTAGCGCCAGTCTGCTCGATCTGGTGATCATTGTAGGAAGCACGCAGCTCCTCCAGCTCCTTGTTGCCACCCTCGACGTTGGCAACCAGGCGCTTGGTGAAAGTTCCGTCCTGAATGTCGGACAGAATGTCCTTCATGCGCTTCTTGGTATCCGCGTCGATGACGCGCGGACCGGACAGGTAGCCACCGAACTCTGCCGTGTCAGACACGGAGTAGTTCATGTTGCCGATGCCGCCCTCGAACATCAGATCCACGATCAGCTTCATCTCGTGCAGGCACTCGAAGTAGGCCATCTCCGGCTCGTAGCCAGCCTCGACCAGAACTTCGAAACCGGTCTTGACCAGTTCCTCGGTGCCACCACACAGAACGGCCTGCTCGCCGAACAGGTCGGTAACGGTCTCCGCCTCGAAGGTCGTCGGGATCACGCCGGCGCGCGCACCGCCGATAGCAGCAGCGTAGGACAGCGCCAGGTCGCGACCATTGCTCTTCGGATCTTGCTCCACGGCGATGAGGCAAGGAACACCCTTACCATCAACGAACTGACGGCGAACCAGGTGACCCGGCCCCTTCGGCGCAACCATGCCGATGATGATGTTCTCAGCCGGTTCGATCAGCTTGAAGTGAATATTCAGGCCGTGTCCGAAGAACAGTGCATCACCGTCATTCAGGTTCGGCTCGATGTCCTCGGTGAAGATCTTCGCCTGGGAGGTGTCCGGAGCCAGCAGCATGATCACGTCGGCCCACTTTGCAGCCTCTGCGTTGGTCTTCACAGTGAAGCCAGCCTCTTCCGCCTTTGCACGGGACTTGGAGCCCTCACGTAGGCCGATAACAACCTCCACGCCGGACTCGCGCAGGTTCTGCGCGTGTGCGTGGCCCTGGGAGCCGTAGCCGATGATGGCTACTTTGCGACCCTGGATGATCGACAGATCAGCGTCGTCGTCGTACAAAACATCAATTGCCATAGGGAGCATCCTTTCGTTGACTATCTACATTTATAGCAGACTTTATTTCATTTAGTGAGACTTTTGTGTCCACATAGTGAACCCTGTTGGCTTCTTGCCCTCTTTCGTAGGTAGTGACGCCCACCCGGCTGCAAGCTGAAGGCGTCACCAAAGAACCTAAAGATTCGCCGGATACATGGCACGAGGGCCACGGCTAATCGCAGTCGGTGAGGCTTCAACCAACTCGCGAATGCCGAACGGTTCCAGAACATCCAGCAAAGCCCGCAACTTCGACGGCGTACCGGTGCACTCAATGATGACCGACTCCGGGCCGACGTCCACGACATGGGCACGGAATAGCTTGGCGGACTCCACAACCTGGGTGCGGTTCGAGTTGTCTGCGGAAACCTTCACCATCATCAAGCCGCGGGAGACGATTACCTCCGGATCATGACGGGTGACTTTAATAACGGGGATCAGCTTGTTCAGTTGCTTCGTGATCTGCTCGACCACATGATCCTCACCTTCGACAATGATGGTGATGCGGTTGATACCCTCCACTTCCGTGCGCCCCGAGCTGATCGAGATGATGCTGAACGCACGGCGGGTGAACATGCCGGAGATTCGCGAGACGATACCGTCAACGTCCTCACACAGGACGGACAGAGTGTGGACCTGTTCCTTACTCGTGCTCATTAGTCTTCCTCACCTTCCTGGGTGATCTCGTGGATCTCCGCGGGCTCTTCCGCCGCCGAGGATTCCTCGTCGAACAACGGTCGCAGGTTGCGCGCGTACTGGATTTCTTCGTTGGACGTGCCGGCGGCGACCATTGGCCACACCTGCGCGTCCTCGCCAACGATGAAGTCGATGACGACCGGGCGGTCGTTGATTTCCTCCGCCTTACGGATGGTCGGCTCCACGTCTTCTGGCTTCGTGACGCGGAATGCCGCGCAGCCCATGGACTCCGCCAGCATGAGGAAGTCCGGCAGGTACGTCTCCCCCGGCTTCAGGTTGGTGTGGGAGTAGTGCTGGTCATAGAACAGCGTCTGCCACTGACGCACCATGCCGAGGTTTCCGTTGTTTATAAGAGCAACCTTGATGGGCAGTTTCTCCACCGCGCAGGTAACGAGCTCTTGGTTGGTCATCTGGAAGCAGCCATCACCGTCGATGGCCCAAACGGAGGTATCTGGCTTGCCGGCCTTCGCACCCATGGCCGCGGGCACGGAGTAGCCCATTGTGCCGAGGCCACCGGAGTTCAGCCAGGTGCGAGGATTCTCGTAGTCGACGAACTGCGCAGCCCACATCTGGTGCTGCCCCACGCCGGCAACATAGATAGCTTCCGGCCCGACGGTCTTCGACAGCGTTTCAATCACATACTGCGGAGCGAGCTTGCCATTGGGCTGCTCATCATAGCCGCGGGGGAAGTCCTGCTTCAGCTTGCGCAGGTAGTTCAGCCAGCCCGCGGTAGCGGGCTTCTTCAGGTCCAGGTTACGCATCGCCTGATGGAGAGCTGCAAGTACTTCCCTAGCGTCTCCGACAATCGGCACATTAGCTTCGCGGATCTTGCCGATCTCTGCCGGGTCGATGTCGGCGTGGATGACTTTCGCATCGGGCGCGAAACTCTCCACGTGACCGGTGACGCGATCGTCGAAGCGGGCGCCGATGGTGATCAGCAGGTCGGAACGCTGCAGCGCTGCCACCGCCGGAACACTTCCGTGCATGCCCGGCATGCCCATGTACAGCGGGTGCGAGGCCGGGAAGCTACCCAGTGCCATAAGAGTCGTGACGACTGGGATGTCGTTCGCCTCTGCAAATTCCAGCAGCTCCGCGTGAGCCTCTGCCTTAATGACGCCACCGCCGATGTACAGCGTCGGGCGCTTTGCAGCGCTGATCATCCGTACAGCTTCCTCGATCTGCCGCGGGTGCGGGCTGGTGACTGGCCGGTAGCCGGGCAGCTCATACGTCGGTGGCCAGCTGAAATCTAATTCTGCATTCTGCACATCCTTTGGGATATCCACCAACACCGCACCCGGGCGGCCAGTGGAGGCTACATGGAAGGCCTCCGCGATGGCGCCAGGGATGTCCTCCGGGCGAGTCACCATGAAGTTGTGCTTGGTGATCGGCATGGTGACGCCGCGAATATCTGCCTCCTGGAAGGCGTCAGTACCCAGCAGCCCCTTTCCCACCTGGCCGGTGATCGCAACCAGGGGAACGGAGTCCATGTTGGCGTCAGCGATGGGGGTTACCAGGTTCGTCGCACCCGGCCCGGACGTTGCGATGCACACGCCCACCCGGCCGGTAGCCTGCGCGTAGCCGGTGGCAGCGTGACCAGCGCCCTGCTCGTGGCGAACGAGGATGTGGTTCAGCTTTTCGGAGTCGTAAAGAGCCTCGTAGAGCGGCAGCACGGCGCCGCCAGGCAGGCCGAATACTACGTCGGCGCCTAGCTCTTCTAGCGAGCGCACCACGGCCTGTGCGCCGTTAATTCGCTCCGGCTGCTTGCCGCGGGGGTGCTTCGCCAAGGTGGCGGGGCTGGGTTGCGAGCGTGATGTGTGTGTCACGTTTTCCTTCGCTCCTTGAGTCCTTGAGTCCGTCCTGCCTTCAATTCTTTGCCCTTAGCTCCCGGAACGGTTGGCGCAACTCTGGGTCGCCTACCGCCTCTAGGAAGCGAAAAGCCGAAAATCTTCGGTGTGGAATCGCTTGTTCGGTTTGGATGTATGTCCTCCACACAACAAACAACAAAAGCCCCCAAGCAGCCGACCCTGTGAGTCGGTTGTCGGGGGCGCCGTGTCGAGCTCGACGAGGAAGCTAGTGGCGCCCCTCGATAATGAGTACTCGTACTAGTTGCGTGGATTTCATGGCTCTAAATATAGCGCTTTCCAGCAAGGCAGTCAAGCGTTTGACCACATGTTTCTCAAAGTATGGCGCCGTGATCTCACATATTGAACATCCTAAAACCGCCCCCGACCTGTGTTTCCCGGCGCCACACGGCCGGCCGATCTCAAGCCAAAAACCGGCCTTTTGCCGACGACTGCCAGCTTCCCAACAGGTTCCCTGACTACGGTGGAATACCATGTTGAAGTTCTATGCTTTCCAACTCTGGGAATGGCTAGTCGTTCACGGCATTCCTTTGAGCGCATTAATAATTATCGCAATTTTGATCCCGCGCTTGGGTCGTTTGGCGATTCGCATTGTTAGCAGTCGATTTGACGAGGGCGAAGAGGCCACCAAGTCGCGCCTAGCTCTCGTCGGCGCACTGGTCTACGTATTGCAGGCAATTGCGTATTTCGCAATCATCATGCTCGGGCTAACCAATCTCGGCGTACCCGCAATGGGCGCCGCACTGCCAGCAACGGTGGTGTCGGCTGCTATTGGTTTCGGTGCACAGAACGTGATTGGCGATTTCCTCGCAGGCTTCTTCATCATCTCCGAGCGTCAATTCGGTGTGGGCGACTTCGTCGCCTTCGACGGAACATCCAGCAACATTTCCGGCACCGTCGTCGGGCTGACATTGCGTGCCACGAAGGTTCGCACGGCTTCCGGCGAGGTCGTAACCATCCCCAACGGCTCAGCCGGTGTAATTACCAACTACTCCCAAGACTGGTCGCGCGCGGTAGTCGACCTGGCCGTTCCTCTGCAGCCGGGCGAGTCCATGTCGAAGCTAACGCAGCGCGTCGAAACGACTGCAGGTCGCGCTTTGGAAGACGAATCGATCGCCGACGACGTGACGGGCGAATTAGAAGTTTTGCCTGCCACGGATATTGTCGCCCCCACCGCTGCTGGGCAGCCGTGGCAGGTGAACTTTCGTGTGATGGTCGTTGTGAACCCAGCGCGCCAATGGGCAGTGGAACGTGTTCTGCGGTCGGCGCTGGTCAACGTGTTCTGGGATCGCTACGACATGCCACGGGCGTTCCTCGGCGGTGCTGAAACTCCCTCTACCGACCCCCGTAAGGCCGTAGCGGCAGAGCACGCGCTGGCTCCCACGGAAGTCTTGCCCACTCAGCATTCCCATGCAGCCGCAAGCGACGCGGCTAAGGCAGAGCAAGGATCTACTCCATCCACAGTTGATAACCCGCTTCATCCCGCTTCGAAGGACGATGGTCCGGGAGTCAAGCCACTTGATAGCGACGGTACCGTTGGCCGTACGCGAGGCGCACACGCTGGCCAGGTCACCTCGGACGGAACAGTCGCTGATACAGCCGCTAAAGGCAGCACACATGATGCGGACATTGCAGCCGAGTCAATCGAAGATAAGACAGGCGACGAAGAGTCGGCCGAGTTCGAGGGCATTTGGCGCAACGCTGAGTACAAGTCAAAGTTCAAGAAGCTAATGAGCATAGGAGGCCGTACCCGCCCATCAACAACGGGTCTGATCTTGGCGCTGCTCCTGGTCGGCGGGTTGGCCTTGGCGTCGTCCAACCCGGAGGGTGGCGACACCGGATGGCTTTCCCCGGATTATTGGCGCGATCGCCAACCCAAGAGCGAATCGACAGTGGATCCAAAGGCAAATGAGACGTCCGACTCCGATGCAACGGGCGAGAGCGCAACCGCCGATAACGCAACAGAAAGCAATGCCACGGACGGAAATGTCGCGGACAGCAGCGTGACAGACCGCAATGTGACAGACGGCAATGCCAACGAAAACAACTCCGAAGCAGGCGGAAACAGTCAAAGTGTAGACGGCGGCTCCTCCGGAAGCACCGCCGAAACATCCGCTGGTAATCCCAATAGACAAAACGGACAGGCGCGCACGAGTGCGCCTGCTAATGGCGGTCAAAGCGCAACGCAAAACCCTAATGCGCAGAACGAGCCCAATGCGACCGACACCACCCGCGGCTGATTAAATGACATACATGAGCTCGAAGGTTTTCCATCCCAGCCGTGAACACATCCTCGGCGGGATCGTTATGTTCTTGATCTGCCTACTTTTCACGGGCTATAAGGTCGCCTGGTTTTTCTGGGTTCCACTGGTGCCGCTAGTGTTTATTCTGTGGACTTTGCGAGTGCGCACCACCGTCACCGACAAAGCCATCACCACGCGCTACCTCTTCCGCGCAGGCAAAACCATGCAGTGGGAAGACTTCCGGGCGCTGCGCTTTAACCGAGCCGGACGCGCCTACGCAGTGGACAAGCAGGAAAATAGCTTCTGGCTTCCCGGCATTACTTTCAACTCCCTTATCGACCTACACAAGGTAAGTGGCGGACGTATCCCCGACCCTGTCACCCCAGCACGCGAAGCGACGGAGGACAAGGTTCAGGTGGTCAACAAGGACGGATACGCCGTTCTCATGGACAAGGACGAGTACAAGGAGTACGAAAAGCAGCGCCGCCGCGAAGCGGGAGTGGAAACAGAAGCTGAAGTACCGGAAGGCAGCTCCAAGCAAGGAAACGCCGAGCGGGGAAACGCCGAGCGCAACACTGAAACTAGCGAATAGCGCAAACCAAAATCAGCAGTTGCGCACGGTGGCCAGTCGAAAACTGCTAAAAACAGAACAGACCTTCAACGACGAAGACGAGAACCGAGAACAGCATGAATGCCATCCCCTTGAGATCCACCGTCACCACCCAAGGCCGTAACGCCGCAGGCGCTCGCGCCCTATGGCGTGCCACAGGCATGACGGACAAGGACTTCGAGAAGCCCATCATCGCCATCGCGAACTCTTACACACAATTTGTCCCGGGGCACGTGCACCTGAAAGACGTTGGCGAAATCGTCGCCGACGCCATCCGCGAGGCAGGCGGTGTGCCCCGCGAGTTCAACACCATTGCCGTAGACGATGGCATTGCCATGGGGCACGCGGGCATGCTCTATTCGCTGCCAAGCCGCGAAGTGATTTCTGATGCCGTGGAGTACATGGTCAACGGCCACGCAGCCGATGCGTTAGTTTGCATCTCCAACTGCGACAAGATCACACCCGGCATGCTGAACGCCGCCATGCGTCTGAACATCCCGGTGGTTTTCGTTTCCGGTGGGCCGATGGAGGCAGGCAAGGCGGTGGCTGTCGATGGCGTCGTGCAAGCTCCGACGGATCTCATTACCGCCATCTCGGCCTCTGCTTCCGACAAGGTTGATGCGCAGTCTCTGTTGGAAGTTGAGTCCGCCGCCTGCCCGACGTGTGGATCCTGCTCCGGCATGTTCACCGCCAACTCGATGAACTGCCTGACCGAGGCACTGGGGCTTTCGCTACCGGGCAATGGTTCCACGCTGGCTACCCACGCCAAGCGCCGTGATCTGTTCACCAAGGCTGGCACGACCATCGTCGAACTCTGCCGCCGCTACTACGGCGAAGGTGACGCCTCCGTCCTGCCGCGCAACATTGCGACTCGCGAAGCGTTTGAAAATGCCATGGCACTGGACATGGCAATGGGCGGATCTTCGAACACCGTGTTGCACATCTTGGCAGCTGCCCAGGAGGGCGAAGTTGATTTCGACCTCCACTCCATCGACCAGCTTTCCCGCGAGGTTCCCTGCCTGTCGAAGGTTTCCCCGAACTCCGATTACCACATGGAGGACGTCCACCGCGGAGGCGGAATCCCCGCCATTCTGGGCGAGCTCTATCGTGCCGGCAAACTGAACGAAGGCGTCCACTCCGTCCACTCCGCCACGCTGAAGGAGTGGCTGCTGGCCTGGGATATCCGCTCTGGCGCCGCCACAGAAGAAGCCATCGAGTTGTTCCATGCTGCCCCCGGTGGGGTCCGCACGACCGAGCCATTCAGCACAGAGAACCGTTGGTCCAGCCTGGATACCGACGCAGAAGGTGGCGTCATCCGCGATGTAGAGCACGCATACACCACGGACGGCGGATTGGTTATCCTGCGCGGCAACCTCGCCGAAGACGGTGCTGTGATCAAGTCCGCGGGTGTTGACCCGTCAATCTGGCACTTTGAAGGCACCGCGCTGGTTGTTGAATCTCAAGAAGAAGCCGTACGTGTGATCCTGGACAAGAAGGTCAAGCCCGGACACGTGGTAGTCGTCCGCTATGAGGGGCCTGCCGGTGGGCCGGGAATGCAAGAGATGCTGCACCCGACTGCGTTCCTCAAGGGCGCTGGCCTGGGCAAGGAATGTGCACTGATCACCGACGGACGCTTCTCCGGTGGTACGTCTGGCCTGTCCGTCGGCCACATCTCCCCCGAGGCTGCGCACGGCGGTCTGATCGGTCTGGTTCGCGATGGCGATCCCATCACGATCGACGTCCACGAACGTCGCCTCGAGTTAAACATCTCCGACGCTGAGATCGAGCAGCGCCGTGCCGAGATGGAGGCCTCCGACAAGCCCTGGACCCCCACCACCCGCCAGCGAAAGGTCACCAAGGCACTGCGCGCGTATGCCGCCATGGCAACTTCCGCAGACCGCGGAGCCGTCCGCGAAGTCAGGTAGTGCCCTGCCGGCAGCCATTGCGCCGTCCGTAGACTGGGAAGCATGCAAGATTCCACCTCCCAGTCCCCCGCACACAACGCAACAGATGGTGGCAGCACGGATGGCATGATCCGCGTCCGCGACGCGCACCTGCGAAATCTCAAACATCAGAACGTTGAGCTTCCGCGCAATGCGCTTGTGGCAGTGACGGGTGTTTCTGGATCGGGGAAATCTTCACTTGCGTTTGGAACGCTGCATGGGGAGGCACAGCGCCGGTATCTGGAGTCGGTCGCACCGTTCGCACGGAGGTTGATCGGTGGAGCCGTGGACCCGCGGGTCGGTTCCGTGGAGGGGCTACCACCGACGGTCGCTTTGCAACAAGGCGCATCCGCGGGAGGGGCGCGCTCGACGGTAGGAACGGTATCGAACCTGTCGAATACGATCCGTCTGCTGTACTCCCGATGCGGGGAGTATCCGTCGACGTTGCGGAAGCACCGTGGCCGGCTGGATTCTGATTGCTTCTCTCCTAACACCACGGTCGGTATGTGTCCGGAGTGCCAAGGCACTGGAGTGGTGCATGAGCCGACGGAGGAATCGATGGTTCCGGATCCGTCGCTCAGCATCGACGAGGGCGCCATCGCAGCCTGGCCGGGTGCCTGGTTGGGTAAGAACTTCCACGATATCGTGGCGGAACTTGGATTTCCGATGGATATTCCCTGGCGTGACATCCCGCGTGCCGACCGAGATTGGATTCTCTTCACCGATGAGCGCCCCGTCGTGACAATCCATCCACATCGCGGGGCGGATCAGATTCAGCGAACATATGAAGGCACCTGGCGTTCGGTGGCCTCCTATCTGCGGAAGACATTGGCCGAAACAGGATCCGATTCCACGCGCCGGCGGGTGCTATCGTTTATGCGCTCGTCACGCTGCGGCACTTGCAAAGGGCGTCGGCTAAATACCGAGGCGCTTTCCGTTAACTATCTCGACTACCCCATCGATAGCCTCGGAGCGCTTCCTTTAGAGGAGGTGGTAGAGCATTTCATAGAGCGTCGAGCCGACCTCCCAAACACATCCGAATCCCTCAACGGCGCAGCCGCTGAAGCCGAGAGGATCCTGCTGGATCAGGCAATTCCCACATTACAGTCGGTGGTGGATTTGGGGCTCGGACATCTCAGCCTAGACCGAGCAACGGCGACGCTGTCAGCGGGTGAGCTGCAGCGACTGCGATTGGCGTCTCAATTGCGCTCGGGACTCTTCGGCGTGGCCTATGTACTGGATGAGCCCTCTGCGGGGCTGCACCCCGAAGAACGCCGCGCAGTGTCGAAACTTATCCGCAGGTTCCTGGACGCGGGCAACAGTGTCCTTCTCGTCGAGCACGATATGCACCTAGTTGCAGAAGCCGACTGGGTTGTCGACGTCGGTCCTGGCGCGGGCGAACTCGGCGGCGAGGTGCTCTACTCCGGCCCCGTCAGTCCTACAACGGGACAGCGCGGACTGGCCGAGATGGATTGCCCCACCGGACGAGCGCTCTCCGCCGGGCCTTTGGAGCTGACCAGCGACTCTAAGGCTCGCACCCCTTCCGGGTCGCTCGTACTCCGGGACATCAACCAGCGCACCCTGGACAACCTCACCGTGACTATCGGCCTCGGCACGTTCACCGCGTTCACGGGCGTATCCGGTTCCGGCAAATCCACCCTCCTCCAGGTTCTCGCCAGTACTCTACGCGAACAAGTCAAGACTGCCGTGAACGATGGAGACGTGGAATCGAAGGGCAAGAACAGTAGTGGTGAAAACCATGGTGTCGACCGGCTAGTACAAATCTCTCAGAAGCCCATCGGCAGGACTCCTCGCTCTTGCCTTGCAACCTATACCGGGCTATTCGACCGCGTTCGGAAATTGTTCTCCCAGACCCGCGAGGCGAAGCAGCGCGGGTGGACCGTCTCCCGATTCTCCTACAACGTCACCCAAGGGAGGTGCCCGACTTGCAGCGGCGAAGGGCAGATCGAGATCGAGTTGGTCTTCCTGCCCGGCAGCTATGCTCCTTGTCCAGACTGCCACGGTGCACGATACAACGCGGAGACACTCGAAGTGACGTGGAACGGGAGGACGATCGCGGATGTACTGGGGCTGACGGTCGCCGAAGCCAAAGACGTTTTCGCGAACGAAGAGCCGATCGCTCGCGCTTTGCAAGCGCTATCTGCTGTGGGTTTGGATTATTTGCGGCTCGGCCAGCCGGCGACGGAGCTATCCGGTGGCGAAGCTCAACGGATCAAGCTGGCGACCGAGCTGCAGCGTGCGCAGCGTGGGCACACCGTGTATCTCATGGACGAACCGACCACTGGATTGCACCCCGCGGACGTAGACCTGCTGGTGGCAGAGATGCAGCGCTTAGTCGACAACGGGAACACGGTGGTGATTGTGGAACACGACATGCGCGTTGTCGCCCAGGCAGACCGAGTGATTGAAATGGGACCAGGTGCAGGCACGCGCGGAGGGCAAGTTGTGGCAGATGGAAGCCCCGCCGCAGTGGCCCAAACGGACACCGCGACGGGGCGGATACTGGCCGAGCGCAGTTGAGTGCTACGACGAATGTTCCCTAGTTGAACGGGTTACCTCCGCCGACTGCGAGCCAGAGACCAGCAGTCGCCGCCACTGCAACCACGAAGAAGATCCACGCCGAGGCTAGTGGACGAGTTGCCCATCCTCGGCTGCGATCAAGACTGATACGGCCAGGGCCGACGAAAATAAGGCTGATCGAAACCACTGTCAGAACGACCCATAGCTGGATATAAGGGCTCATTCCATATGGCCAAAGGGAGCCTTGGAAGTTGTTGAGGTTGTGGAATGCCATGAAACCTGCAACCACCGTAGCCAGCGCCGCACCGAACGGTGTGAGTAGACCAAGCAACAGCAGTCCACCGGCTACAACCTGCGCTACTGGGATGCCGATAGCCAGGATGTCCGCGAAGTTGTAGTTCTCCAGCTGGGTCTGGAAGACATCCACGCCGGGGTCTCCGCCGAAGGAGAATAGCGTCTGCAGTCCACGAACTAGCAGGTATGCGCCTAACGCTGCCCGCAGCACGAAGAGGCCAAAGCTTGTGGTTCCGCGCTTCGCGGTTGCAGAAGCGTCTTCCGTGGGCGTCCCCACAGTGTCACCTGTCTCTGCGGTGTTCTGCGTTCCAACCGCTGCCGGTGCCCCAACGGCTGCGGGCGCCACAACAGTCTCAGGCGCAGTAGTGCTCTCTGGAGCAGCTGCGGTCTCAGGCGCAGCAACTGCGGATCTCTCCGTTTCCGCGGGTGCGACGCCGGCCTCTAGTGGGCGCTTCTCCTCAGGCAAGGACTGGTCGCTAGCTCCCGAATCTGGATACTGCGCAACGTCGGAATCATCGATCTTGTCCCAGCGATCCTCCGCAGTCGTACTAGCGGCGCCAGTGGCGCTTGCCGCGCCAGCTGTGCCGGCTGCCGTGGATTTGGTGGGAGCGTCAAGGTTAGTCAGATCTACGTCAGAATCCTTGGACTCAGCGGGAGTAGGTTCCGCTGCCCTGCTCTCAATTCGCTGGGGCCGGGCGCGACCAGCCAAGGCGTAGATATCCCGCTTCGCGGGTTTAGGCTTACCTTCCGCGGCTGATTCTGGAGCTGGCGCAGCCTCAGCTCCGGGCTCGTCCTCAACTTCGCTCGGCTTCTCAATTTTCGTCGAACCGACTGAGGGCTCGTCCACAGCAGGCTCCTCAGCGGCGGGCTCATTCGCTTCACGACGGTAGACCGGCACGTCGATGTCATTGTGCATGTCATCCGCCAGATCGTCATCTGGACTAGTGGGCCTAGGGTTGTTTGGCTTCGCGTTGTTATTCACGCCACCCAGACTATTCCGACCTTTAGAGCTTGTGGGGGAGGTCACTCGGCATGTCTCGGACGCTTAAATAGCAGCAGCCCGCTTTGCTGCCCCTTTAGCTGAGCTTCTTGGCAATAAGTTGGTTCACCTGAGCAGGGTCAGCCTTGCCCTTAGTGGCCTTCATCACGGCGCCGACAATCGCACCAGTGACCTTCTTGTTGCCTGCGCGGTATTTCTCCACGATGTCGGGGTTGGCAGCAAGTGCCTCATCGACGGCAGCTTCGATGGCGCCGTCATCGCGGACAACTTCCAAACCACGAGCGTTTACGACCTCATCGACGTCGCCTTCACCGGCTAGTACGCCGTCCACGGCCTGGCGCGCAAGCTTGGTGGTCAGCTTGCCCTCATTTACCAATGACGCCACCCGCGCCACCTGGGCTGGCGTGATGTCTAGCGCAGACAGTTCCACGCCCTGTTCGTTTGCCTTTCCTGCGAGGTAGGAGACCCACCAGGAACGCGCCTCATCGGGCTTGGCTCCCGCTTCGACGGTGTCGATGACGAGATCGAGGGCACCGGCGTTGACCAGGTCTCGCATCTCTTCGTCCTTCAGTCCCCATTCCTTTTGAATGCGAGCACGGCGAATCCACGGCATTTCCGGCAGGGTGGAGCGAATCTCCTCCACCCATTCGGCGGGCGCCAGTACGGGTGGTAGATCCGGGTCGTTGAAGTAGCGATAATCCGCCATGGTCTCCTTCGGGCGACCCTTGGAGGTGGTTCCGTCGGTTTCCTGGTAGTGGCGGGTTTCCTGCACGATCTCCACGTCGTTGACAAGGCATGCTGCCTGACGCTGCATTTCAAAGCGCACTGCCTGCTCAACGGACTTCAGGGAGTTGATGTTCTTCGTCTCGGTGCGCGTGCCATATTCAGTGGTTCCCACGGGGCGCAGCGACAGGTTCGAGTCGACGCGCATGGAGCCCTGGTCCATGCGCGCGTCGGAGACACCCAGGGCCTTCACGAGATCGCGCAGCGCAGAGACGTATGCCTTCGCAACCTCGGGAGCGCGTTCGCCGGCGCCTTCGATCGGCTTGGTCACGATCTCAATCAGCGGCACTCCGGCGCGGTTGCAGTCTACGAGGGAGGCGGTTGCGCCATGGATGCGACCGTCGGCACCGCCGAGGTGCGTCAGCTTGCCGGTGTCCTCCTCCATGTGAGCGCGTTCAATCTCCACGCGCCATTCGGTTCCGTCTTCCAGGACAACATCCAGGTACCCGTCGTAGGCGATCGGTTCGTCATACTGGGAAATCTGGTAGTTCTTTGGCTGGTCCGGGTAGAAGTAGTTCTTCCGTGCGAAGCGGGACTTCGGAGCAATCTTGCAGTTCAGTGCCAGGCCAATCTTGATTGCCCATTCCACGCCCAGCTTGTTCACTACCGGCAGCGCACCCGGCAGGCCAAGGCTGCACGGGTCAACGTTGCTGTTAGGTGCATCGCCGAACTCTGCGGAAGAGGTGGAGAACATCTTCGTCTTCGTTGCGAGTTCGACGTGGACTTCCATGCCCATTACCGGGTCGAAGCGCTCCAGCACTTCGTCGAAGTCCATCACATCATCGGAGTAATCGTAGACAGGCGCAGTCATGCCAGCCATCTTAATACGTCCCCGCTGCTGTGTGTCGTTGGGGTCGCTACCGCTGGGCGTCCTTGGGCGCTGCCCGCCCGGGTGGCAACCAGGTGACGCGTCCGCTTACCCGCGCCATCCTCCCTCGGTTTGGCTGTCCATTTACTCCGTTGTGGTACGGGCATAAGAGCGACATGTTCTCGGGGTTCGTTTCCCCTCCTCGTGCAAATTCCTGAAGGTGGTGTACTTGGCATTCACTCGCAGGACGCCCACACCCCGGCCAGGCACATTGCGTCGTTTCGGCTTCCAGCATTCGGCGCTGCTTTTGTGACGCCAACCGCCTCACCCGATATAGGTTCACCGGTCCTTGCTCCGCCGATATCAGAGTTATGTAATCCCCATTCCTCAATTCAACGCCGTTCATTTCAACGCCGCTCAACTCGGAGGCGCCCAACTCGGCGGCGCTCACTTCAACGGCATGCGGCTCTACCCCACTGGATTCTGCGAAGCGTCGGGCGACGTACTCCGCTCCGGTGAGGACTGCTCCATTGGTCGCACGTAATTCCACTTCATCGCCCTGACCGCTAAGCACCTGCATGTATTCGTCTAGCTCGACGACAACATTGGTGGTCAGCGTGCTGCGCTGAATGGTTCGATTCTCGGTTAACCATGCCAATGGGTCTAGGCGTGCAGACTCCCAAATCTCCGACATTTCGTGTGCCGGTCCGGTGAACTGGATGGTGGTCTTCGTTCCGTGGAGGATGCGACGTCCGCCATCGTCTGGCACTCGTGGCCCTTGCATGCGGCGTCGAAGCTGTGTGGCGCGGCGAGAGATCGCCGTCAGGTCTCCGGCTGTGTTGCACAGTTGCTCCGTGAAGACGTAGCGATGTTTGATACCCAATGTGCGCGCCCGCTCGGCAATGAGCATCAGCACGTCCAGGCCGTGACGATTGCGGCGCGCAGCTTCCAGCGCGCGCTTCTTGTAACGCGAATACGCCGGCCCGGAGAAGTGCTCCGCCGCCCGCGCCACTCTCCTAGCGAGTTCTTTTTCCAAGGGCAGCTGCTCGGCAGGAACGCCAAAGGCTTCGCTCAGCAGATCAGCGCCGTGGCGCTGGGCCGCTGCCACTTGGCGCTGAAGCTCCCCGAGCTGCCGCAGTTTTTCCATAGCGCCAACGCTAAAACATCGCGCCTTTTCTCGCCCCGCCGCAAGAAACTCCCTGTGGATAACTCTCTCCGAAAAAACGGTTTTCCACAGGGAAAACAATTCTCCCTTGACAGGCGCCCGACTCCTATGCCTTGCCGTCCGCTCTAGTGGATGGCGCGGTGTGTCACTACCCGAACAGGGAACGTGCCGTCTCGTAGCGCTTCTCGGGAACTTCCTTCAACGTTCCGACGGCTTCTTCAAAGTCAATCAGATCAATGTCGCCGCCCTTAAGCGCCACGACCTTGCCGAAATCGCCGTTGATTGCAGCCTTGGTGGCGTTCACGGCAAAGCGCGTTGCCAGTACGCGGTCGAACGCAGTGGGCGTACCGCCGCGCTGGATGTGTCCGAGGACGGTGGAACGCACGTCGGTATCCAACCGGTTCTCGATCTCCTTGGCAATCAATGCCGACATGTTCTGGAACTTCTCGTGGCCGAACTGATCCACTTCACGCTCCGCAACCTCCAGGGTGCCTTCCTTCGGCAGCGCTCCCTCGGCGACAACGATGATGCCGTATTTCTCCCCCAGCTGGAAGCGGCGTGCCATGCGACGGCAGACGTCATCAATGTCGAATGGAAACTCCGGAATGAGGATCTCGTGCGCACCGCCGGCCATGCCCGCGTGCAACGCAATCCAGCCAACGTGGCGGCCCATGACCTCCACGATCATCACGCGATCGTGTGATTCAGCGGTAGTGTGTAGGCGATCAATGGCGTCGGTCGCGACGGCGACGGCAGTGTCAAAACCAAAGGTGTAATCCGTGCCGTTGACATCGTTGTCAATGGTTTTCGGCACGCCGATCACCGGGACTCCGTTGTCATGCAGGAAGCGCGCACCCTTTAGGGTTCCCTCGCCACCGATGGGGATCAGAGCGTCGATGCCCGCGTCGGCGAGATTAGCCTTCACGCGGTCGATGCCTGCCATAAAGTCTTTCGGGTGCAGGCGACCGGTACCCAAGATGGTGCCTCCGCGGCGCAGAATACGATCGATGAAATCGTCGTCGTACAACTGCACACGACGATCTTCCAACAGTCCCTGCCAGCCGTCTTCAAAGCCAACGACGGTATGGCCTTCCCCTGCCGCCGTACGCACAATGCCTCGGATGACGGCGTTCAATCCTGGGCAGTCTCCACCACTGGTCAAGGTCGCAATACGCATGCTTCAAAGTTTAGCGATATGGCGTCGGATCTGCCGGACGGCAAGGGAATGTACGCCTATGGACGCCTACTCGTCTCCGTGGCTCGCCTCTTGCCGAGCCATGCTGGAAGCCAGTGCGCCGAGGATGAGCATGACTACGGCGGGTAGCAGTGATTCTCCGAAGGCTTGGGGGCCGACTACGCTAACGCGTGCTTGCACGACCGCGGCGATCACCGCAGCGCCGGTGACTGCACCGAGCTGCCTGGTGGCGTTGTACATTCCGGAGCCCGCACCGGCGAACTGCGGCGGCAGGTCTCGCAGCGTGGCGGTGGAGTTCGGCGCCCAGACAAAAGCATTGCCAAAGCCCAGGATCACGAATGATCCGATGATCATCCACAGCGGGCGCTCGGGTCGCATGGACAGCGCCAGCGCGGCCACTCCAATGGCCATCAAGCAGAAGCCCAACACGGCGAAACGCCGGGGATCGTAGCGGTCAACAAGCCTGCCGACGAATGGCGCCATCACCCCCGCGATGATGGCCATGGGAGTTACAACGAAGGAGGCTTTCATTGGACCGAAGCGATGGACTTCCTGCAGGAACAACATCACCGGAACCATCATGCCGGCGATGGTGAACCCCATAGTGAAAATCGAAGCGTTACCGAAGGCAAAATGGCGACGGGCAAACAGCGCGATGGGTACCAACGCGCTGCCCGCGGACAGGCAGGATTGCAGCCAAACAAAGGCGATCATCATCGCCACGCCGCCGACCAGCAGCGCCCAAATCCACGGAGCCCAGCCGGCGGGGTCGCCTTCCTGGATGCCGTAGATCACCATCGTCATCGCCACCATGGAAAGCAGGATCGACGGCACATTAATGCGGTCGCGCGTCGGCCGGAAGCGCGGCACCCACCGGGCAACCATTACTACGGACAGCACGCCAATCGGCACATTGATAAAGAACACCCAGTGCCACGTGGCGTACTCCGTGATTAAGCCGCCGAGCAGCGGCCCGGCGAGCGTGGAAATTCCTGCCGTCGCACCCCAGATACCCAATGCTGCTCCGCGCTTGTCGCGCGGGAAGATACGGTTGATCACGCTCATGGTCTGCGGCGTCAAAAGTGACCCGCCGATACCCTGCACGGCGCGGGCGGCAATCAGCATTTCGATACTGCCCGCCAGGCCGCAGGCCAATGACGAGAGGGTGAAGATCGTCATGCCCGCTATATATAGGTTCTTTGGCCCGAAGCGGTCTCCTAGACGGCCTGTGACCATCAGGGGCACTGCGAATGTCAACAAATAAGCGCTGGTGACCCACAGCACCTGCCCGTAGTCGGCGTGCAGGTCTGCTTGGAATGCTGGCGTGGCGACGGCCACGATCGTCTGATCCAGCAGGATCATGAAAAACCCGATACACAACGCCACGAGGGCGCGCCACGCCTGT
Source organism: Corynebacterium sp. 22-2729 (assembly GCF_053479475.1). NCBI lineage: Bacteria > Bacillati > Actinomycetota > Actinomycetes > Mycobacteriales > Corynebacteriaceae > Corynebacterium > Corynebacterium sp. 22-2729. The sequence continues at coordinate 85,699 of NZ_JBRBCA010000003.1, read as the reverse complement.
GACAGCGGCAGAGGCAGTGCAGGATAGGTTTCTTCTGCAGAGCGAGTGCGGTGTGTGGGTGGGAGCTGCTGTGCGTTCACTTACAGTGAGTCTACTGCCGCCCTCAAAGCAGACAAACTTGCTTGAAACTCCGGCATGAGCGGCAGCTCCTCCAACCGGTCAATGGGTTGCCACAGCAGCTCCAGCGATTCGGCGGTCGGATGAAGTTCCAGGTGCTCGGCGCAGGTGGCTAGGACAGTGGTGTACGTCCACTCAGTGATCTCCGGGTTGACGTACTGCCACCAGAACGTGCCTCCGAGTCCGAAGATGCCGTGAGCCTCCAAGTCGGCGTCCAGGCTAGGGTGCCGAACCGGAAAGTCCTGCAGGGCTTGGCGGGGATCCCCGTTGCGCTCGATGATCTTTTCAATCCCCGCAAAGAGGTGCCGTTCTTCTTCGCGAACTGGAAGGCGGCAGTACGCCTTCTTGACAGGCACGGTCGAGGTCACGATTTCTTGGTGGACCTTTATTGCTGACGCCCCCACGCCTGTTTCTTCCCGCGTTTCTCGTAGGGCGCCGTCGGTAGGTGACTCGCCGACGTCGATCGCTCCCCCGGGCAGAGCCCAGGTTCCGCCACGGTTCGTCCACTTGGCGCGGTGCTGCATCAGAACGTGGCGGTCGTCAGTGACGAGAAACAGCCCCGCGGCGCCGAGCACACCCCAGCGGCGGGAGCCGTCGGGGTCTTCGACGAAACCATCGCCTGTGTAAAGTTCGGGAAGCTTACCCATGACTTCCACCATACGCGTGCGGCTATGGGCGGATCCCGCCCCGCCAAAAAAGCTAGCTAAAAGCTAGTTGAAAGCTGGCCGAAAGCTAGACGGCTAGCCGCCAGTCAATGGCCAGTTTCGGCGTGCTTAGGCACGCTTAGGCGCGGCCGGCTTCGAAAGCGGCGCCGACGCGGTACAGACGGTCGTCGCCATGTGCTGGGCCCATGATCTGCAGACCGGTCGGCAGGCCGGAATCGCTTGCAAAGCCACCGGGCACGGACATGCCGCATACGCCCGCCAGGTTCAGCGGCAGGGTAAACAGGTCAAACATGTACATCGCCAACGGATCGTCGACCTTCTCCCCCAGCTTGAATGCGGTGGACGGGGTAACCGGTGCGACGATAGCGTCGACCTGCTCATAGGCCTTGGCGAAGTCCTGAGAGATCAGGTTACGCACGCGCTGCGCCTGCAGGTAGTACGCGTCGTAGTAGCCAACGGACAGGGCGTAGGTTCCCAGCATGATGCGGCGCTTCACCTCGGAGCCGAAGCCCTCGGCGCGGGTCAGGCTCATCACCTGGTCGGCGGAGCGGGTACCGTCGTCTCCCCGGCGCTGGCCGTAGCGCATGCCGTCGAAACGAGCCAGGTTGGAGCTGACCTCACAGGGCAGGATCAGGTAGTAGGCGTTCATGGCATGGTCGAAGTTCGGGCAATCAACTTCCACCAGTTCAGCGCCCTGAGACTTCAACTGTTCCAAGTTGGCGTGGTACGCCTCCAGCACGCCGGGCTGGAAAGCCTCAGCTCGCTCGAACTGCTTGACTACACCGAGCTTCACCCCGTTGAGGTCTCCGGAAGCGCCCTGCTTTGCGGCCTCGACGACCGGTGCGACGGCGTGGGTGGAGGAGGTGGAGTCGTTGGCGTCATGGCCTGCAATAACCTCGTGCAGCAGCGCGGTGTCCAGTACCGTACGCGCCGTCGGGCCGCCCTGATCCAGAGAGGAAGCGCAAGCCACCAGGCCATAGCGGGAAACGGTGCCATAGGTGGGCTTCACGCCCACGGTGTTGGTCAGTGCGGCGGGTTGGCGGATCGAACCACCGGTGTCCGTTCCGATAGCCAGTGGAGCCATGCCTGCAGCCAGAGCTGCGGACGAGCCACCACCGGAACCGCCCGGAGTGCGCTCCAGGTCGTAGGGGTTCTTGGTCGGGCCGTATGCGGAGTTTTCCGTGGAGGAGCCCATGGCGAACTCGTCCATGTTGGTCTTGCCCAGGATCGGGATACCCGCTGCGCGCAGGCGCATGGTGACGGTCGCGTCATAGGGGCTCATGTAGCCCTCGAGCATCTTCGATGCACAGGTGGTCGGCGCGTCCATGGTGGTGAACACGTCCTTCAGCGCCAGCGGCACGCCCGCCAGCTTGCTGGTCGGCTGATCGCCTGCGGCCAGCGCCTCGTCGACGTTCGCGGCTGCGGCGAGAGCCTCGTCGGGACCAACGTGCAGGAACGCGTTGATATCCCCGTCAATCTCACCGATGCGGTCCAGGTGAGCCTGGGTAACCTCCTGAGAGCTGATCTCGCGCGCGTGAATCTTTTCCGCCATTTCCGCGGCGGTCCAGGTGGTGAAGTCCGAGTCATCCCGGGAACCGACGATGTACTTGTTCTCAGCCATGAGTGTTCCTACAGTTCCTTATTTCTCTAACGTTCGTTGTTCTAACGGGTTCTAAACGGTCTGTTGGCGTTGTGGCTAGTCCGCGAGGATCTGCGGCACCTCGAAGCGCTGCTCGCTCTGCTTCGGAGCCTGGTCGAGTGCCTGCTCGGGCGTAAGGCTCGGAACGACCACGTCTTCACGCATGACGGCAACGTCGCCGTCAACGTTTTGGGTGGGGTGGCTCAATGGCTCAACGCCTTCGGTGTCCACCTTCCTGATCGCTGCAACGTGATCGACGATTCCATCGATCTGAGCTGCGTATTCATCCAACTCCTGTTCCCCTAGGTCCAGGCGAGCCAGGCGGGCCAGGTGGGCAACATCTTCGCGCGAAATCTCAGACATGGGTTCTACTCTAGCCAAGCCAACCTGCCCCCGTGGACTTCAGGTGGCGCTAGTATCGGTTCCATGTCTTTCCTCATGCGTGTCCGTATGCCTGATTCCCCCGGATCCCTTGGCTTGCTAGCCATGGCACTGGGGACTGTCGGCGGCGATATTCGTGGCGTGGATATCGTCGGACCAGCGGAGGATGATCCGGACTCCGTCATCGACGACATTGTCGTTTCCATCCCCTCGGGACATCTGCCGGATAGTCTCATCACCGCCACGCAGGAGCTCGATGGCTTCTATGTCGATTCGATCAGACCTTTTTCCGGCAAGATCGACCGACGTGGCCAGATTCAGATGCTGTCTGGAGTGGCGGAAAAGCGGCGTCAACTACAAGAAGCGCTAGAGATCATGATGCAGGATCTGCCGCGCTCCATGACGGCGGGCTGGGCGCTGGTGTTGGATACGTCGCCACGAACGCACCGGGTAGCTGCCTCCTCCGCCGCCCCGGAGGATAACGGGCTGGAACTCGACCACCCGCCACTAACCGAGGCCCGCGTGTTGAACCCAGAGCGCGAGGATTGGATTCCCGAGAACTGGGTTGTGATGGAGTCCGCGTTGGCGGGAACGCCAATCAAGGGAACTGACTTACTGCTCATAGTCGGCCGCCCGGGCGGGCCGGACTTTCTGCTTAGCGAGGTAGAACACCTGCGGCAGCTCGGCGCTATCTTTGGGGCGTTCTTTAGTTAGCCACTGTCTTTAGATAGCCACTGTGCCCGCCGGCAGCCCGCCGGCACTATTGGCTGCGGATAAAGAAGTTATACGCCGGGCTATCCGTCACATCGGTCGCGTGGTATCCCAGCTGCTGCAGGTGTGCTTGGAACTCGATATCGCCGGATACGTCCTCAAACGCCGCTAGCACGCGACCGTAGTCCATGCCGAAACTGCGGTAGTGGAAGCCGGTGATATTCCAACGGGTTCCCAGCACTTCCAGGAAGCGCAATAGTGCGCCGGGGTGCTCGGGGAATTCAAAGCTATACGCGGTCTCGTCAACGCGCTGACCGGGTGTGCCTCCTATCATGTAGCGCACGTGTTCCTTGGCGACGTCATCGTCGGAGAGGTCGACCACTCCATAACCTGCGCTGCTGAGATCCGCGGCGATGCTCTTGCGCTCCTCCTCGCCGTTTTTCAGTTTGACGCCCACAAAGATTCGGGCTGGTTCTTCCCCACCACGCTGGCCGACTCGGTAGCTGAACTCTGTGACGGAACGCTGGCCGAGGATCTTGCAGAACTCGAGGAACGCACCTTCGCGCTCGGGAATTGTCACGCCGAAGATGCCCTCGCCACCCTCACCGATTTCCGCACGCTCGGAGACATAGCGCAGGGAGTGGAAGTTCACATTCGCACCGGAGAGGACGTGAGCCAGGGTTTCGTCTTGAATTTTGTGGGTAGCAACATAGCGCTTCAGCCCCGCCAGTGCGACGGCGCCGGCGGGTTCGGCGATGGCTCGCGTGTCGTCGAAGATGTCCTTGATGGCAGCACTGATCTCGTCGGAGCTTACGGTGATCACGTCATCGAGGTAGTCGCGGCAGAGGCGGAATGTCTCTGCGCCGATTTGTTTGACGGCTACGCCTTCGGCGAAGAGGCTGACGTGGTCGAGGGCAACGGGTTGGTCTGCTGCGAGGGCTTGGGTGAGGCAGGCGGATTCTTCCGGCTCCACTCCGATGACCTGAATTTTGGGGTTCAGTTCTTTGAGAAGCACGGCTACGCCCGCTGCCAAACCACCGCCGCCGACCTGTACGAACACGCGGTCAACGTCCGGTCGGGATTGGAAGATTTCGAGGCCAGCGGTTCCCTGCCCGGAAATGACCGCCTCGTCGTCGAACGGGGCGACCCAGACCATGCCCTCCTGGTCGGATAGTTCCATGGCCTTTGCCTTGGCTTCGTCGAAGTTAGCGCCGTGTAACAGTACTTCCCCACCGAAGCTGCGCACTGCGTCGATTTTGATGCTGGGGGTGACCTCCGGCATCACAATGACAGTGCGGATTCCCAGTTCCGTGCCGGATAGTGCCACGCCCTGTGCATGGTTTCCGGCGGAGGCGGCGACGACTCCGCGGCGGCGCTCTTCTTCCGTGAGCTGTGCCATGCGGTTGAATGCGCCGCGGATCTTGAAGCTATGCACGGGCTGCAAGTCTTCGCGCTTGACCAGAATTTCGTTTCCACTGCGCTTCGACAGCGTGTCCATGTACTCAAGCGGGGTGTTTTTGGCCACGCGATACACGGGTGCGGAAACGATTTTCTTCAGATAGTCCGCGCCGGTGGCAGCAGATTCCGTGGCAGCGGGGGCTTGTGAAGCTTCATGTGACATGCGCTTCAGTATAGTCCTGCCGGTGATCCCCCTTACACGGCAGTGCCCGTCCACCGCACCTCTGCGGCAGACGGGTTTGCACGACTGCAGTTACTGCTGACGGTAGTCGTCCAGGTTTACCTGCGGGGTGGGCTGCAGGTGATCCGTTGCGGGGTTCTTCACCGACGGGTACTTGAGGTCGACATCATGGTCATCTGCGGTTCCAACATATGGATCCTCGCCGTTGAGCACGCGCTTGACCTGTTCCTTATCCACGGTGTGAGTCCACTTGCCAACCAGCAGAGTGGCCACTGCGTTACCGGAGAAGTTGGTCAGGGCGCGGGCCTCAGACATGAAGCGGTCGATGCCAGCGATGATGTCCACGCCGTCCAACAGCTCCGGACGGTGCGATTGCAGACCGACAGCCAGGGTTGCGATACCCGCGCCGGACACACCCGCGGCACCCTTGGAGGCGATAATCATGAAGATCAGCAAGCTGATCTGATCCCCCATGCTCAGGTGCACGTTCATGGCGTCCGAAATAAAGATGGCTGACATGGTCAGGTAAATCGCGGTGCCGTCCAGGTTGAAGGAGTAGCCCGTCGGCACGACGATTCCGACCGTGGACTTGTCCACGCCGACGTGTTCCATCTTGCGCATCAGGTTCGGCAGCGCGGACTCAGAGGAGCTGGTAGCGAAGATAAGCAGGTACTCGCGCCCCAGGTACTTCACCGGCTTGAAAATATTGAAGCCAGTGAAGACTCGCAAGATGGTTCCCAGAATCACGAAGATGAAGATGATGCAGGTGATGTAGAAGCCTAGGATCAAGATACCGAGCTGCAGCACTGCCTTAATACCAGTGCCGCCGACTACGCCAGCCATCGCACCAAACGCGCCGATCGGGGCCAACCACAGGATCCAGGACAGGATCTTGAAGACCAGCTTCTGCAGAGCGGCCACGAAGCCCAGGATCGGCTCGCCGGCCTTGCCCATGGATTGCGTTGCGAAGCCGACCAACAGGGCGATTAGCAGTACCTGCAGAATCTTGCCTGAGGTGAAGGCGCTGAAGAAGGTTTCAGGAATGATGCTTTGCACGAACCCGGTCTCTTGCCCTTTTTTGGCGTCGAAGCCACCGGTATTTCCAATGTTCAGCCCTTCGCCCGGCTGCAGCAGGTTTCCCACGACTAGGCCTACTGCGAGGGCGAAGGTGGACATCGTGATGAAGTAGGCCAGTGCCATGCTTCCTGCTTTGCCTACTGACGCCGCAGACCTCACCGAGCCAATTCCCAGCACGATCGTGCAGAAGATCACCGGCGGGATGATCATTTTGATCAGCGTGACGTAGGTGGTTCCGAGCTCTTTGAACCCCTTTGCGACATCGGGTGCCACGAGGCCGAAAATGATGCCGGCGATCACGGCGACGATCACGCCGATGTATAGCCAGTGTGTGTTGTCTTTCTTCTCTTTCTTCGGCTCCGCGATCTGCGGGGAGCTAGCTACCGCAGCCCCCAACGAAGCTTTTACTTCCTGCGCCTTTTGCTCGGTGACGTGGTGATCAACGTCATGCTGCTGCGCGTTTTCGTGATCCGCATTGTGGTCTGCGCCCTGGGGATTGTGCTTGTCGTTCATGGATCCCTAGTGCCCCATTTCGATGTCTATGAGATGGACTCTTGAAAGTGCTGATCTTTTCCCCCTTGTCAGTCCGCAACAGCCATGGGGCTCGGTGGGAGCCGTGTGGGCGTCACAAAAACCACGCAGGAGTTAACCTCAACACCTTTATTGTGCTACTTCACCAAGATAAGAAACAAATAGAGAAAGCGATAGGTTTCCCCGAGGATTTTCGTCCAGCGGGCGGACAGTGTTGACCTGCCTTTTCTTAGAAGGAAGTTCGAATAAATGGTTGCTGGAGCTGCTGGAGCACTGTGCAGCACCACAGTGCAGCGCAGCTAAGTCAGCCGCTTTATAGCGAGCAGTACCCCCTGAGGGTACGAAGCAGAAGCTTATTCCTGCGAAAAGGTGAATCGTTCCCTAGTGTTCTCCCTAGCATTGATTCTCCACAGCATTGTTTCTTTGCAGCATTGATTCTTTGCAGTGGAGAACTTTTTCGCGTTGGGAACATTGCGTGGCCACGCTTCATCCCATCCCTATAGAACACCAACAAACCCAGAAAGGCGCTAGTTCCTCGTGCGGGCTCCTCAAGCAAAGACCCATCAGCTTCCACAAACCTGGCGATTCGCTGCTGCAGTGTTCGCGTTTCTCACCGGCATTACTCTGCTGCCGATCTTCGCCGTTAACGCGAACGCCGACGACGAAAACAGAGTCGCCGGAGTTTATGAAGCTGCAGGTACACCCGTCCAGCTATCCGACGATGCCACCGACGCGTTTTACCTAGGCGAGGGTTTGTACCAAAGCACCTTGCCCGGTTCCAGCAACAGCGGAAATGATGGTGACGATAAGTGGTTCAACATCAGCGTCCCTCAAGGGAGGAAAGCTGTGATCTCCGTCAATGCTGTTCCCCTGGGATCCGCTAAGGACGATTCAGCCTCATACGGCACCCGGGTGGGATATAAAAATGACTCGTGCAGTGACGAAGTCAGTGGTTATTCCACTTCAAATAGCTGGCCCGATCCACCGGAGGCGGAAAGTGTAACAATCGTTCCGGAGGGTGACTGCGACCCCACGAAGTACCGTGTGAATATCAGCTCTGCGGGTAGCAGTTTTGACGGCGAACTCCCGGTGGAAATTGTCGTCGGCTTCCCGCCTCTAGTCGACGGTGCCGAAGCCGGTCCGGAAAACGACCGAGAAACCCCGGATGGCGATGACAAGGACAAGGTCAAGGTGCCACACACTGACCCGAAGTCGACCCCTGGTGGCCTGTCTTATGACAAGGCGACTGAGATCACCCCAGGCACCGTTTCTGACACCCTGGTTCCAGGCGAAACAAAGTTCTACCGCATGAACGTCGACTGGGGCCAGCGCCCCATCGCAGAGGTGGAATTCGATAAGAAGCAGACCGATGATTCCCGCAGTGGAAAAATCTTTGTCGCTTCTCCGCGACGTGTTCAAACGTCATATTCGTCTTCGGAATCACTGGATGAGGATCTTCCAGTTACCGCCCGCGCAGTAGGCACGCCCTATGTCTTCTTTCGCAATGGCGAAGGAAGCTCATCCCAAGGCGATGCCAAGGAAGCTGGCCAGTGGTACGTGATGGTCTCGCTTGATGGAAGCAGTGATAACGGCATGCAGTCCGAGGAAATCGAGTTCCGCCTGTCCACCGCCCTGGAAGGCGACAAGGTCGATGGACCGGAATGGCGTCAACCCCTAGAGCCCGGTCCGGCGCCAACCCTCGAGCCCACAAGCAACGAAAACAACAGCAATAGCGGCGAAAGTGCCAATAACGCCAGCTCCGGAAACGAGAACAGTTCCCAGAGCAACGCCGTGCTGTACGTTGGCCTCGGAATCCTGGCAATCATCCTGATCGCTGCTGTGGCGGTCTACTTCACCGCCGTTCGCCGCCAGTAGCAATTTTCCGCCAGTAGCGCTACGCCGCCGGTGGCGCTACTCCGCTAGTGGCCAGGCGGTGTTGACGGGCACGTCCCTGCCCTTCTTCTGGAACCATTCCTGCAGCCCCTTCTGGGACTCGTAGAACCAGGTGGCCTGGGAGAGCATCAGTTCATCTGCTGCCATTTGTGTCAGCTCGGGGTATTTCCGCGCCAACATCCACGCCACGCGGGCGGCGGCCACCGCATCCGCCGTCGCCTCGTGAGCGTTATCCAAACTCACACCGTAGTGTTCGCACACACTCTCCAAGGTGCGCTTGCCTTTGCGATACTGATCCTTCGCCCTATCAACAACATAGGGGTCGAACACTGGCCCGTCGACGGTAAAGCTGGGCTCCAATGCCCGCAACACACTGAGGTCGTAGGCGGCGTTGTAGACGATCAATGTGGCTCCGGCGCGCCAGGCCTCCCGAATTCCTTCGATGGTTTTTGCCAGCACTTCACCGTGGTCTTCGCCGTGCTCACGGGCGTATTCGGTAGTGATGCCATGCACATCAGAAGCCTGCTGCGGAATCTCCACGCCCGGATCAGCCAGCATCTCTAGGTCTTTTCTTTCCTTGCCGTTGATCGTCACCAGGGCGCTGGTAACGATGCGGGCTGTCTTTGGATCTACGCCGGTGGTTTCCAAGTCAAAGCTCAACATGTGTGCCGGATCAAAATGCGGTGCAGTCATGTCGACCACTTTATAACGAGCGCCGGACACCCCCTGAACACCCGAAGGAAAGAATCCTTTTCCTGCGGAATCTATCGATGTTCCCTAAGATTTCTACCCAGATTGGGAGCTTTCTCACAGGAACTTTCCACGCATCGGGAACATTGCGTTGCCGTGAAGCGTCACACCCTCGTAAGGAAAAACTCTCTCAGGCTAAGCCAGCAACTAAACGGCATATCCAAACCAGAAAGGCGCTGATTCCCCGTGCACGAAGTTAAATCTGCTCACCAGATAAAAGTGAAACAAAGGCCTGGTACAGGACGGCTTGCTGCGGCGGTGCTCGCTTTCCTCACTATCATGGCGCTGCTGCCGATCCTCGCAGTCAACGCGAACGCCGAAGACAATGAAAACTCCGGCAACGCTGGTGGCGACGGCGATGGCAAGGTCGCTGTCGTTCTCGACGCCTCAGACTCCATGGCCGAAAAAGATGCTGGCAACGGTGAAACCCGCATGGACGCAGCCAAGAAGGCTGCCAACGACACGGTGAAAACTCTGGCCGACAAAGCCGAAACCACCGTCATCGCCTACGGCTCCAAGGAATCCAACGCTCCTGACAACCGCGAAAAGGGCTGCAAAGACATCACCACGCTGGCGCCCCTAGGCAAGAACAAGCCCGAGGATCTGGAAGGCAAGATCAACGAACTCGCTCCAAAGGGCTACACCCCCATCGGCAACGCCATCAAGAAGGCAGCCGCCGAACTCGGAGACTCTGGAACACGCAACATCATCCTCGTCTCTGATGGCATCGACACTTGTGCCCCACCACCAGTCTGCGAAGTAGCGAAAGACATCGCTGGCGATGGCATCGACCTAGCCATCCACACGGTCGGCTTCAAAGTCGACAACAAAGCGCAAAAGGAACTCGAATGTATCTCCGAGGTCTCCGGCGGCACCTATTCCTCTGCCGACGACACGGATGCACTCCAAGAAGCACTCAGCGACGTCGCGCAACGCGTCGCCGGGGAATATGAGTCCGCAGGCACACCCGTCCAGCTATCCGACGACGCTACCTCTGGTTTCTACCTAGGCGAAGGCCTCTACCAAAGCACCCTGCCCACCGCACGCGACAGCAACGAGGACGGCGATGATAAGTGGTTCAGCCTGAGCATCCCGGAGGGAAAGACAGCTCAGGTCACCGCAAACCTGGTGCCCATTGGCTTCGAGGGTGGCGACCACATCTATTACGACGTGGACGTCGAGTACAAGAACGAAACCTGTAGTGACAGCGGTTCTGGCTACTACAGTGGCTCTAGTTGGCCGGGTCCACCGGAGGCGGAAACTGTAACCATCACTCCGGAGGACGGATGTGATCCGACGAAGTATCGCGTGAAACTCAACCATTCCGGCACCGGCATTGATCGGGATCTGCCCGTCGAGATCATGGTTGGTTTCCCACCCCAGGTCGACGGCGCAGAGGCAGGTCCGGAAAATGATCGCGAAACCCCGGAGGGCGACGACAAGGACAAGGTCAAGGTGCCACACACTGACCCGAAGTCTACCCCCGGCGGCCTGTCCTACAACCAGGCCACCGAAATCACCCCGGGCACTGTATCCGACACCCTAGTACCAGGCGAAACAAAGTTCTATCGCATGAACGTCGACTGGGGCCAGCGCCCCATCGCAGAAGTGGAATTCGATAAGAAGCAGACCGATGATTCCCGCAATGGAGACATCTACGTGGCATCTCCCCGCCGAAAAGTTACATCGGAGGAGACCACGCAGACGCTCGATAAAGATGTCCCCACCACCGCACGAGCCGTAGACACGCCTTATGTCTTCTACCGCAACCGCGAAGAAAACGTGAGCCATCAGGAAGCCTCGGATGCGGGCCAGTGGTACGTGATGGTCACCCTTGAGGGGTACAGCGACAACGGAAAGCAGGATAAGGACATCGAGTTCCGCCTGTCCACTGCCCTGGAAGGCAACAAGGTCGATGGACCGGAATGGCGTCAACCCCTAGAGCCCGGACCAGAGCCAACCCTCGAGCCCGCCGGCAACGAGGAAAACAACGACAACGGTGGCGAAAGCGCCGAAAGCGCCAACGCCGGTAACGAGGACAAGTCCGACGCACAGGCGAAGGACATCGAGAACACCTCGCAGAGCAACACCGTGCTGTACGTCGGCCTGGCAATCCTGGCGATCATCCTGATCGCTGCCGTGGCGGTCTACTTCACCGCCGTCCGCCGCAAGTAAATATTCCGCAAGTAGACTAGCGGGGGTGAGTACTCATTCCCGCTGGCAAGAACTCGCTGACCAGGTGCGCCACCACCGGCAGCTCTACTACTACGGCGATCCGGAAATCTCGGACGCGGACTTCGACGCCCTGCTGCAGGAACTCAAAGCCCTGGAGCAGGCGCATCCTGAAATCGTCACCGGGCCGTCCCCGACCGAAGAGGTCGCTCCGGCGCCACCCACCAGCAGCCCGTTTCGAAACGTAAACCACCGCGAGCCGATGCTCAGCTTGGACAATGTTTTCGACACTGAGCAACTCGCCGGCTGGCTGGAGCGTACGCCCGCGAAGACATACCTGACGGAGTTGAAGATCGACGGGGCGTCGATAAATCTGCTGTATATCAACGGCAAGCTGGAGCTTGCGCTGACCCGCGGCGATGGTACGACGGGCGAGGACATCACTCACAACGCTCGCACCCTCGACGATATCCCGGACACTCTCCACGGCACCGATGAATTCCCCGTCCCCGAACTGGTAGAGATTCGCGGCGAGGTGTTCATCGACGTCGAGGACTTCGCCACGATGAACGCACAGCGCCAGGCCGAGGGCCTAAAGATGTTCGCGAATCCCCGTAATGCCGCCGCCGGTGCCATGCGGCAGAAGAATTCCGCGGACACGGCCAAGCGTCCCCTGAAGTTGATCTGCCACGGGATCGGTGCACGCGAGGGCTTCTCCCCTGCTTCACAGCACGATGCATACCGCGCGATCGCTGCGTGGGGGCTGCCGGTGAGCCCTTATACCAAGCAGGTCCACTCCGCTAAGGAGGTCCAGCAGCAAGTTGAGTACTGGGGCAACCACCGGCACGATGCGGCGCACGAAATGGATGGGTTGGTCGTCAAGGTCGATTCCCTGGACGAGCAGTTGGAACTGGGCCACACCAGCCGTGCCCCGCGGTGGGCGATCGCCTACAAATACCCGCCAGAAGAAGCCATGACCACTTTGCATAACATCCGCGTTGGCATTGGTCGCACTGGGCGCGCCACCCCGTATGCTGTGATGGCGCCGAAGTACGTTGCAGGCTCCACGGTCTCAATGGCCACGCTGCACAATCCGACGGAAGCGCACCGCAAGGGCGTGATGCTCGGCGATACCATCACCATCCGCAAGGCCGGCGAAGTCATCCCGGAGGTGCTAGGCCCAGTCGAGGACAAGCGCACGGGTACAGAGCGACCTTTCCTGTTCTCAACGTTCTGCCCCGAGTGCGGCACGCGGTTGGCTCCCTCGAAGGTTGGTGACGCCGACTGGCGCTGCCCTAACACTCAATACTGCCCTGGCCAGTTGCATACGCGGCTGACGTATCTGGCGTCCCGCAAGGCGTTTGATATCGACGCTTTGGGGGAAAAGGGCGCCTACGATCTGATCCACTCCGGCGTGCTGGCGGATGAGTCGGAGCTGTTCGACTTGAGCCCGGAGGATCTGGAAAAGACCAGTTCCTATGCAACGAAAGCCGGGAAGTTGAATAAGTCCGGCGAGACTTTGTTGGAGAAGCTTCAGGCCGCGAAGGAGGCAGATCTATGGCGGGTGCTGGTCGCGCTGTCGATCCGGCACGTCGGCCCCACCGCAGCCAAGGCGCTGGCTAAGCAGTTCGCTTCCGTGGAGGATATTTCCACAGCCACGGTGGAGGACATGGCCGGGATCGACGGGGTTGGTGAGACGATCGCTGAATCCATTTCCGCGTGGTTCTCCGTGGATTGGCACCAGCGCATTGTGGAGCGCTGGGCCGCCGCGGGTGTGCGGATGCACCAGGAGGCCGCGGATGCGTCCGGCGCAGCCGAAGGCATGAATGCGGCGCTCCTGGAGGGTCTGACGATCGTGGTCACCGGATCGCTGGAGGATTTCGATCGCACGGCGGCGAAGGAGGCCATCGAGGCACGCGGCGGTAAGGCGGCGGGCAGCGTATCAAAGAAGACTGACTTCCTGGTTGCGGGAGAAAAGGCTGGCTCGAAGCTGACGAAGGCGCAGGATCTGGGGGTACCGGTGCTGGACGAGGATGGTTTCAAGAAGCTTCTGGACAGCGGCGCTCCGGGTAACGCGGGCAGCTAACAGGCCATCAGTTATCAGCGGGGCATCAAAAGAGTTGAGTGTACAGAGTCGAAAGTGAGGAAACGATGACTAAGAAGTCAGCACTATCCCTTCCAGAAATCGGGCTGGGTACGTACAAGATGCAGGGCCAGGCCGGCGCGGACTCCGTGGCAGCGGGCATCCGCACAGGCTATCGATTGATCGACACGGCCTACAATTATGAGAACGAAGGCGCAGTTGGCGCGGGCATCCGCGCAGCGACCGGCGCCGATGCCTCCGCGCCCGCTATCTCCCGCGACGATGTGATCGTCACCTCCAAGCTGCCTGGACGTTACCAGCGGCATGACGACGCTGTCGCCGCTGTCGAGGAATCCCTGTTTCGCTTGGGGCTAGACCGCATCGACCTGCACCTGATCCACTGGCCGAACCCGCGCCAGGGGCACTACGTCGAGGCCTTTGAAACGCTGCTGGAGCTGCGCGAACGCGGGCTTATCCGGCACGTCGGCGTGTGCAATTTCCTGCCCGAACACTTGGAGGCCGTGCACGCGGCCACGGGTGAATACCCGGTGGTCAACCAGATCGAACTACACCCGCACTTCCCGCAGGCCGAGGCCGTTGCGGTACACCGCGAGCTGGGCATAGTCACGCAGGCCTGGTCGCCGCTGCTGCGCGGCGCGGTCTTGGAGGAGCCAGTCATTGCTGATATTGCGGACGCCCACTCCGCAACTGCCGGACAGGTCGTTTTGGCCTGGCACCGTGGCCGCGGGGTGCTGGCAATCCCGAAGGCCTCCTCGGCGGATCGGCAACGCGAGAACCTCGACTCGTTGGACATCTCCCTTAGTGATGAGGAGATCGAGGCCATTACCGCGCTGGGACGTCCTGATGGGCGCCGGAAGAACCAGGATCCGGCAGTCTACGAAGAGTTCTAGCTGTACTGACCGGGTACGTTGGTCAAGCGTGAGAAGGGCGGCTGGTTCCCGCAAGCGGTGTGGGGCCGGTGGTGGTTGTAGTAGGGCAGCCAGCCGTCGAGTTCTCCGCGGCGTTCGGTCTCGCTGGTGTAGCAGCGGGCGTAGGCCCAGCCGTCGGCCAGGGTGCGGTGGAAGCGTTCGATCTTCCCGTTGGTCTGCGGCCGATAGGGCCTGGTGCGCTTGTGCCGGATGCCGAGCTCGTGGCAGGTGTCTCGCCACAGGTGTGAGCGGTACGCGCCGCCGTTGTCGGACAGGACCCGCTCAACGGTCACCCCGCGTGCGTTGAACCACTCGACGGCCCGAACGAGGACCGCGGTGGCGGTGAGGGCGGTTTCGTCGTCGTGGATCTCGGCGTAGGCGACGCGGGAATGGTCGTCGATGACGGTGTGGACGTAGGCCTTGCCCATCAACGGGTCGCTGTACTTGTTCTTGGGCTTGCCCGGGGTGGCGGCGCGGTTCTTCTCGCCCTGCTGGCGGCCGACGTAGCGCCAGCCGCCGCCGTCGGGGATGTTGCCGAGCTTCTTCACGTCGACGTGCAGCATCGCCCCGGGTTGGTCGTGCTCGTAGCGGCGGACCGGCTCCCCGGTTGCCCGGTCGACATGCGAAAGCCGGTTCAGGTGCGCGTCGACGAGGATCCGGTGAACCGTCGACGGAGCGATCCTCAGCCGGCAAGCGAGCTGCACGGGTCCTTCTCGAAGACGGAGACGGAGCTGGATGCAGCGCTTCGTCGTCTTCGCGTTGGTCTTGTTCGGCGAGTGATGCGGCCGTGACGAGCGGTCCTGCATCGACTGGCCGGCGCGATAGCGGTCGGCCCAGCGCTTCACAGTGGGCCAGGAAACCTGGAACCGGGCGGCGACCTCGCTGATCGGCCAGCCCTGGTCGACCACGAGCTGGCCGACGATCAAGCGGTGGCGCGGGGTCAGTGCTGCGTTGGCGTGGAGCAAGAGCGTCCCCTTGGAATAGACGGAGGGGGCCGATAGCTCGACCCCCTCACGGTTGTTAGCGTGGATTCCTCTGTGGACCGCTGGCCCTAAGCCAGACCCTTTGCCAGCTCGATGGCGGTGAAGTGATGTACGGCGCTGGGCTGCTCGAGCTCGTCGAGCACCGCTAGGGCCAGGTCCGCAGGGGTGATCCGCGACGTGCCATCGTGGTTGATGAGGAGCGTGTCACCGCTACGGCGATAGGCGCCGGTTCCCTGTCCGGGCTCGAAGACTGCCGACGGACTCAGGTAGATCCAGTTCTGGTTCGGATGTTCGGTACACGCGTTGAACTGGTCGAGGCTGGCCAACGCGACGTCACGCCACTGGGTCGGCACGAAGGCGGGGTCGTCCAGGACGAGCATCTCTCGATCGTGAGGTGAACGCAAGGGCGCTGCTCCTCCCACGACCAAGACCCGGACCCCCGCGACGGCGGCGTGGTCGAGGACACGGCTGGTCAGCGGAGCCACACGGCTTTCGTCGCCGGGGGCCATGCGCACGGCGAGCACGACGGCGTCTGCGTCGTTCAGGACGGGCTGCAGGGGTGCCTCGAGGTCTGTCAGATCGAGACGAGTGACGGTGGTATGCGGGTCGTTGGTCTCCTGTGGGTTCCGCGATACGGCAGTGACGTGGTGGCCGCGGCGTGTGGCCTCCTGCGCGATCGCTGCGCCGGCCATGCCGGTAGCTCCGAGAACCGTGATGTTCATGAATTGTCCTTTCGACGATGGGTGGGTGCGGGAAGCTGGCCACAGACCATGGCGGCCAGGGCGATCGCGAAGCCGAGGTACTGCTCGGCTCCGAGGTGTTCGTGCGCGATCAGGACGCCGAGCAGAGCGGCGACCAACGGCGAGAGAAGCCCCAGGAGGGCTGTGGACGTGACGGGCAGGCGTCGGATGCCGGTGAACCAGAGGCTGTAAGAGACCAGTGCCCCGACCAGGCCGAGCCAGGCGTACCCAAGCCAGCCACGACCGGAAATCACTGCCGGTGGCCCCTCCACCAGCAGCGCCGGGATCGCCAGCAGAAGGCCGGCGGCCGTCAGCTGCCAACCGGCCAATGCGATGGGCGAGACACCTTGGGGGAGCTTCCACTTCTTGGTCAGAACCACGCCCGTGGCCATGGCCCCTGTGCCACCGAGTCCTGCAGCCACACCCACCGGGTCCAGGGCGGCGCTCGGCCCAAGAACCACGAGAGCCACCCCCACGACACCCACGACACCCCACCCCAGGCGCCAGCCGGAGAGTTGCTCGTGGAGGACAGCCACGGCCAGCAGGACAACGATGATGGGCTGCACCGCACCCAGCGTGGCCGCGACCCCGCCCGGAAGACGCTGCGCCGACAAGAACAGCAGGGGGAAGAACGCGGCCATGTTCAGACCGCCCAACACGAAGCTCTTCCACCACCACGAGCCGCGCGGCAGCTTCCTCGACAGGCCCACCGCGATGATCCCTGCCGGCAGCGTCCTCATGAACGCGGCGAACAAGGGGTGTCCGGCTGGGAGGAGGTGGGTGGTCACGATGTACGTTGTCCCCCACGTAGCGGGGGCCAGCGCCGTCAGACAGGTCCACAGCAACGAACTGCGGGCCCCATGGGAAGAAGTGTTCACAGATCCATTGTCAGTCGCCCACCAGCGTTGAGTCCAACACATTGTTCTCACCCAAACAATGACCTACAATCATGGTTTAGTGGAACTCCAACAGCTCAGGTACGTCGTGGCGATCGCCGAGGAGCGCAACTTCACGCGAGCAGCAGAACGCTGCTTCGTCGTGCAATCAGCACTGAGCCACCAGATCAAGGCCCTCGAACAGGAACTCGGCACGGCACTGTTCGTGCGCTCATCCCGTCGGGTGGAGCTGACCGCCGCCGGCGAAGCCTTCCTCACGGAAGCACGCGCCAGCCTCGCAGCCGCCGACCGTGCCGTGGCGGTCGCTGCCGAGGCCGTGGGCCAGGTCCGCGGAAGCCTATCGGTAGGTGTCATCCCGACGGTCACAGCCGTCAGCGTGCCCGACATCATCGCGGCCTTCCACGCCAGCCATCCCCACGTGGACCTCACCGTGCGGGGCGGGGGAAGCAATGAGTTCATGCGCGACCTCGGCAGCGGAAGACTCGACGTGGCCTTTCTCGGCGTGGACGCCGACGTCGCCCCAGCGTCCGGACTCACCGCGCACGAGATCGCCCGAGGGCGTCTCGTCGCCGTCATGGCGTCACAACACCGGCTAGCGCACACGGGTACCCTGGCCCTGGCTGACTTGGTCGACGAGACGTTCATCGACTTCCCGGCCGGGTCACCAGGCAGACTCCAAGGCGATCGGGCATTCGCTGCCGCAGGCCTTCAGCGCCGCGTGGGCTTCGAGGCGATGTCGACCGAGTTCATGCTCGCCCTCGTCGAACGTGGGTTGGGCGTCTGCCTGCTGCCCGTCGAATGTGTGCCGGCTAACCCAGCGCTGCGAGCAGTTCCCGTGGCCGATGGCCCCTGCCGGGCCGAGTACGTCGCGTGGGGCTCTTTCAATCCGAGCCCCGCGTCTCGGGCGTTCATCGAACAGGTCAAGGAATCAATCGCCCTGCACATGGTCGGCTGATGCCGGTCCCATCGATCAACGTCTCCGGTCCGTACATCTAGCGCGGCATCAGTTACGCCAGAGCAATGCCGCTGCGTGGCGGGCGCGGGCGGCGGCCACGGAGGCCTGCGCCGCTGTACGCTTCCCCTCGGGCACCACAATGTCCACCAAATTCGGCAGTTGATCGGCGGGAAGTGTCCATTGCTCCCACTGACGCAACACGGCACGGGCGATCGCCCCGGCGGCTTCCTCTGCCGCATCCGAGCCAGTCCCCGGCGTGCCCGTCGGCGACACTGCCCAACCGATCCCCTGACCACGCCCGAGCATCCCGCCGACCAGATCCTTTCCCCCAGTCGTAAGCAACTGATCCACCGGTACCACGATGCGGTGGAAGCCGGGCGCGTGCGAGAGGGCGTCGTCGATAAAAGAGTCCGTGTCCAACACCACGGGGCACCCAACCTGCTGTTGGAAGCGCTGCCACACTCCATAGATGAACTCGCGGTCGACGGCGGGAATGGTCTCGAAACGCGTGGCTCCGGGCAAGCCACCCATGACTTCGCAGACGCGTGGCTCGTGCAGGGCTACAATCACCTCGCAGCCAAGCGTGGCCGACAGTGTGCGGGTGATCTGTTCCGCACCAAAGCCCAGGTGCAACGCGCAGTCTTTAAACGCCGGACGGTCGCGCAGCACTGGATGGCCGCGGAACTCCACGTCCGCGCCAAACGTCCACGGACCAGTGACGTGCAGCATCAGCCGCTCGGTTTTCCCCGCAAGCAACTCCTCGGCAATGTCCGAGGCCTCCCGCACCCAGCCGTCCATGCGGCGAGACTCGAGGCTAGGGTGGGCAGTCAGCTCCCAGCCGCGCGGGTTCGCGCGAATCGGCAGCTGAGCAAAGCTGGCAGACAGCGCCGTGAGATCCCCTGCCCGTCCGCACCGCGGAAGCGACAGGGTGGGCGGCACGCCCGTATCCTCATCCACGTCGCACGTGCGGGTGAGTGCGGATTGGGCGGCGGCGCGCAGATCCGCGTGGTCCGTGACGGTGTTTTCCCACCAACCCAGGCGCCCCATGGGCTCGGGTTGTGTTGCGTCATCTGCCATAGTTCGCGCTACGCCTCTGCTGCAGGCGCTGCAGACTCAACAGGAGCTGTATCCGCCGCACCTGCGCTGCTCCACGGCGTGGTGGCACGAATGGTGCCGCTGCCCAATAGGATGTCACCATCTGCATCCGGCTGGTAGACCACTGCCGCCTGCCCGCGCGCCACGCCCTGCAGTGGCTCATGCAGTTCTAGCTCCAGGCGCCATGGGCTCTCGCCGTCCTTCTTGACGCGCCCTGCCGGCGTGATCCCCTCCGGGTCGTCGACCAGTCGTGCGGTGGCGGGCACTACCCCTCCATGCGCACGAACCTGCACCTCGCACTCAAACTCGCGACCGTGTACGGAAGGGTCCAGGCGCTTCAGACGATCTGCCGTGATCCCGCCGATGCGTAGGTCGTCACGCTGACCGACGGTTACGGTGCCCGTGGCAGCGTCAATATCCGTTACATAGCGCGGCTTTCCATCCAGGCCTTCGCGTGGCAGCCCCAGCCCCTTGCGCTGGCCGATGGTGAATCCGTATACGCCCTCGTGTTCGGCGACGGTGGAACCGTCCTGATCCTTCATTAGCCCCGGCCGCAGGCCGATCTTTTTGCCCAAGAAGGCCTGCGTTTGCCCGTCGGGGATGAAGCAGATGTCGTGGGAATCTGGCTTGGAGGCCACGCCGAAGCCATGGCTTTTCGCCTCCTCGCGGATCTCCGGCTTAATTGTGTCTCCAACCGGGAACATGCAATGCGCTAATTGCTCGTCGGTCAGCACGCCTAGGACGTAGGACTGGTCTTTGTTGGGATCCACTCCGCGGCGCATCACGCCATCGTGCAAGCGGGCATAGTGGCCGGTTACCACGGCATCGAAGCCCAGTGCGATGGAGCGATCCAGCAGTGCCTCAAACTTGATCTTCTCGTTACAGCGCAGGCACGGGTTCGGGGTTTCGCCAATAGCGTAGGAATCTACGAAGTCGTCGATCACGTCCGCCTTGAAGCGGTCGGAGAAGTCCCACACGTAGAACGGAATCCCCAGTTTGTCTGCCACGCGACGCGCATCCGCGGAATCTTCCAGGGAGCAGCATCCGCGCGAACCGGCCCGCACGGCCTCCGGAGATTGGGAAAGCGCCAGGTGCACACCGATCACTTCGTGCCCGGCTTCGAGCGCTCGGGACGCTGCCACGGCGGAATCTACACCGCCACTCATTGCTGCTACTACTCGCATGAGTGGCACCCTACTCGCGTTCCGGTGGATTAGGCCATTCCGGTTAGGCCATTCCAGCGGCACGCGCCTGTTCGACCACGCGCGGCAAGATTCCTGCCAGGTATTCGACTTGCTCATCGGCGATGTCCGCACCGATGGTGAGTCGCAGCGCGCCTCGGGCCACATCTACGGGAACTCCCATGGCAGTGAGCACGTGGCTGGCGCGGTTCACCCCGGCGCTGCATGCCGAGCCCGTCGAGGCGTCCACCCCGGCGGCGTCCAAAAGCATGATCAGCGAGTCGCCCTCGGCGCCAGGGAAGCTCATGTGCAGGTGCCCGGGCAGCGCGCCGTCCTCAGGCGTCCAGATCCGTACTCCGTCGATCTCCTGCGCCGCCGCCCGGAGCGTCTCGCGCGCGATGCGCATTCTGGCGGTTGCTTGGTCTAGTTCCTTTATTGATGACGCCAGCGCGGCCGCACATCCCACCGCACCCTGGACGTTCACAGTGCCGGAACGGAGCTTTCGCTCCTGTCCGCCTCCACGCACGGGGCTCAGGATGTCCGCATCTCGGCGGGCAAGCAGCAAACCGGTGTTCTTTGGGCCGCCGAACTTGTGGGCGCTTGCGGCCAGTGTGGTGGCACCGAGGGCATGAAAGTCGACTGGCAGGTGGCCGATTGCCTGCACTGCGTCGGTGTGGAAGGGAACGTTGTGCTCCCGGGCGAACTCCGCCAGTTGTTGCACCGGCTGGATCGCGCCGGTTTCATTGTTGGCCCACATGCAAGTCAACAGCGCCAGGTCGCTAGGTGTGTCCGCGCCGCCTTCTAGACCGGCTATCCACTCTTCGGCGCGGACGCGACCGGTGGCGTCCACAGGAAGAACGGCACGGTCAAAGCTCAGATCGAGCGGCCCCATGGTAAGCCAGTCGACGGACTCGACTACGGCGGGGTGCTCGATGTCGGAGCTGGCGATAACGTGCGCACCCCGATGAGCCTTCGAGCCAAATGCGAGCCCTTGAATGGCGATATTATCCGCCTCCGTGCCGGAGCCGGTGAAGATTACCTCTGCTGCATCCGCGCCGAGGAGTTCTGCGATCTGTTCGCGGGCTTCCTCAAGGCTGCGGCGGGCTTCGCGGCCGGTCTTGTACTGGCCTGCAGGGTTCAGCAGACTTGCGGCTCGCTCCATCGCCTCCTGCGCTTCGGGGCGCAAGGCCTGGGATGCTGCGTTGTCCACATACAGGCGCCCTTGCGCGCTCGCTGCGTGGTTTGTCTCGTTCACGCCCCTACCCTACTTGTTTCTCGAATTCGGATGCTTCAGGGTCATGGGAGCTAGATCCTGGTTTTTCTTTCACTTCAAAGATCTAACAATTAAACCGGGATCTAACACTTCTAACAAGACCGCCAAGATCTAACGGATCTAACACAATCCACCAGGGTGGCGCTATGCTATGAGGCATGTCCGAGCACCCACATCAGACGCCCACACCCAGCCAGCGCAACCCCTTCCGCCCCAGTTTCGGCACATCGCCATATTACTTGGCAGGCAGGGCGGAGCTGCTACAGGATTTCGAACTCAGCCTAGCCGAAGGGCCCGGCTCCCCGCATCGCACAATCCTGGCCAGCGGTCTGCGTGGCGTGGGCAAGACAGTGCTACTCAACGAGATCGAGGACAAAGCCCGCACACAAGGCTGGATCATCTTGCGCGCCTACCCCAACAGCGACATGATCTCCGAGTTGGTCGAGACAACCATCCCCACCGCTATCGCCAACATCGAGCAACCCCCAGAGCGCAAACTCTCCGGCGCCTCCCTCACCGGCGTAGGCAGCTTTCGCACGGAGGTTCACTCGCGAGCCGAGGAGCTCCGCAGTGTGCCCACACTCATCACCCGTCTACGCGAGCTCTCCGGCGCCATCACGGGCGCTGGCATCCTCATCACCCTCGACGAGTTGCAGTCCGCCGACCTCGACCAGCTCCACCGCCTAGCCACGGCAGTCCAGGACCTCATGCGTGACGAGCGCGATATCGCCTTCGTCTGCGCGGGACTCCCCCACGGCGTGGACACCCTGCTGCAGCACGAGGGCACCACGTTCTTGCGCCGCGCCTTCCGCGTGGATCTCCACGCTGTGCCGACCGAGGAGGTTTCCAAGACTCTCGCCATCACCGCTGCGGACTCTGGTCGCCCTTTTAGTGATGACGCCCTAGGCCGCGCCACTGACATTTGCCGCGGATACCCCTACCTCATTCAGGTGGTGGGCGCACTGTCGTGGGCTGCCGCGGGAATCGACGGGTCAAACACCATCGAGGCCGCACACGTGGAAACTGCCTCCCAGCGGGCGATCGACCGCATGACCAGCCACGTGCACCGCCCCGCGCTGAGCCGCCTGCCGGAGGGCGAAATGAACTTCCTCCGCGCGATGGCTGCGATTTGTGCCGACGAAAGGGGCGTCAAGACCGGCGACATCGCCTCCCGCCTCGGCGTGGAACCGCGGGGACTTTCCACTTGGCGCAGCCGGCTCATTACCCGCGATCTCATTGAACCGGCCGGCTTTGGGGTCGTACGCTTCACGCTGCCGTATATGGAGGACTATATCCGGCAGCAGGACATTTAGCCTGCACGACAAATAAAAAACCGGCGCCCTCCCCGCCAGCGTGAAAGCTTGGCGGAAGGGCGCCGGTTTGATGCAGCCGCCGAGGGGGGCGGCTTTCAACACCTAGGCCGAAGAACTACTTGCGGTTCTTCAGCTCCTCGGTAGCCTGCGGGGCAACGTTGAACAGGTCGCCCACAACACCGAAGTCTGCGATTTCGAAGATGGAAGCCTCTTCGTCCTTGTTCACAGCAACGATGGTCTTGGAGGTCTGCATACCAGCCTTGTGCTGGATAGCGCCGGAGATACCCAGTGCGATGTACAGGTTCGGGGAGACGGTAACACCGGTCTGGCCGACCTGGAACTTGCCCGGGTAGTAGTCGGCGTCCACAGCTGCACGGGAAGCACCAACAGCAGCGCCCATGACGTCGGCCAGTGGCTCGACAACGTCGGCGAAGCCCTCCGGGCCACCCACGCCACGACCACCGGAGACCACGATGTTGGCCTCGGTCAGGTCCGGGCGGTCACCCTGCTCTGCCGGAGCGAAGGAGGTGATGGTGACAGCGGTCGGGCCAGCGCCCGGCAGCTCTACCTGCTGGACGTTGCCAGCGGCAGCCTGCGGCTCCGGATCCAGGGAGCCCGGAGCCAGGGTGAAGACCGGGGATGCGCCAGCGGCGGAAGCGGTAACGGTGTAAGCGCCACCGAAGATGCTGATTTCAGCGGTCTTCTCCGCGGTGATGTTGTTGGTGTTGTACAGAACACCGGAAGCGACGCGAGCGCCGACGCGGCCAGCAACCTCGTTGCCGGTAGCGGTAGCGGAAACAAGAACCGGAACCTGCAGCTGGGCTGCCAGGCCGGACAGTGCGTCAACCTCAGGGGTGATCAGCAGGGACTCTGCCTGATCGGACTCAGCGGCGTAGATGTTCTCTGCGCCAGCCTCAGCCAGTGCGCCCTGCAGCTTCTCGGTGGTTCCGGGAGCGCCCACGACGACGGCGCCGACGGTGCCGAACACGCGTGCAGCGGTGATCAGCTCGACGGTGGAGTTCTTCAGCTGACCCTCACCGTGCTCAACCAGTACTAGTACGTTGGTCATGTCCTTAAATCCCTACTTCCCTTAAACCAGCTTTTCCTTGACCAGGAACTCGACCAGCTTCTTGCCGCCGTCGCCCTCGTCGTTGATGATCTCACCAGCCGACTTCGGCGGCTTCGGGGTGGAAGCAGAAACGGAGGTGGTGGCGTTTGCCAGACCAACGTTTGCAGCGTCCACGCCGATCTCTTCCAAAGACAGCTCTTCGATGGTCTTCTTCTTAGCAGCCATGATGCCCTTGAAGGCAGCGAAGCGCGGGGTGTTGGACTTCTCAGTCACAGAGACGATGGCCGGGGTCGGAGCCTCCAGACCGAAAACGCCCTCTTCGGTAACGCGCTTACCGGTGACCTTGCCACCCTCTACGTTTAGCTCCTCCATGTGAGTCAGAGCCGGGATCTGGCGGTACTCAGCCAGCAGACCCGGAACGGAGCCAGCGCCGCCATCGGTGGAGGCGTTACCGGTGATGATCAGCTCGATGTCCTCGATCTGGTTCAGAGCGTTGGACAGGGTCCATGCCGTGCCCAGTGCATCGGAGCCGGCCAGGTTGTCGTCGACAACCAGCTTGGCCTCGTCGCAGCCCAGGGACAGAGCCTTACGCAGCGCCTCGGTTGCGCGCTCCGGGCCGACAGACAGGACGATGACGTTGCGGGAGCTGTCAGCTTCCTTCAGCTGCAGCGCAGCCTCAACAGCGTTTTCGTTGATTTCGTCCAGGACAGCGTCTGCGCTGTCGCGGTCGAGGGTGAAGTCATCGTCGGTGAGCTTGCGCTCGGAGTAGGTGTCCGGCACCTGCTTAACCAGAACAACGATGTTCGACATTCGTTGACCTTCCTGCTTGGGTATTGTGATTTGGCACCATAGTACCTACCACTAGGTGATCACCGCCACAACTTTCCTATATTGTTTTAGAACTACCCCCGCGCCCCCTGACACGGGCGACACACATAGGCCATAGCCTTCGCGGCGGCACCCTCCCCCAGTCGCGTCACGATGACGGAATACATTTCATTACTCCCCTTTTTCAGCTTCCATTTTTTGCGCAGCTCATCCGGATCCACGTCCACACCCCGCACAAGAATCTCCACATTCTTTGCCCCCAGCCCCACCAATGCAGTGCGGGCCTTCTTCAGCGGAACTTCCTCTAGAACCTCAAAACCGCGCTCCCCGGCAGGCACCTGATCCCCGCTGAGATAAGCGATATGCGGGTCAAGCTGCCATAGGCCGTGCCGCGCAGCATAATGCCGTACCAACCCGGCGCGCACTATGGCTCCATCGGGATCCACAATGTAGCGCCCCACCCCACTCACACAATCCGTTTCAGGCTCGTCACAGCTAATTGTCTCTTTAACTGTTGACGCCCGCATCACCACCGC
The DNA here is from genome assembly GCF_053479475.1 of Corynebacterium sp. 22-2729. Lineage (NCBI taxonomy): Bacteria > Bacillati > Actinomycetota > Actinomycetes > Mycobacteriales > Corynebacteriaceae > Corynebacterium > Corynebacterium sp. 22-2729. The sequence continues at coordinate 60,243 of NZ_JBRBCA010000003.1, read as the reverse complement.
GCGGCGTCCCCGCCCGACTATGCCGGGAGTATAAAGGCACGTTTCCTTTACTCCTCCATCGACTGACACGACCTCCACATGGCCGTCGAACTCAGAGTAGTCAATTCCGGGCGCGCATTTGACCACTAAATTTTCGTACCGCTCCGTGAGCTCCGGCAGCGGTGGCTGTAGGTCTTCCAACTTCGTCACCCGTCCCGAAGAATTGCGTCGGGCCGGGTCGGCTACGACTACACCGGAGGTCACGGCTCTCGTACAAGCTGGGCGTAGTGCATCCATTCGCACCACGGGAACCTCTGGCACATTGAAGCGAGCCATGCGGAGGCGTTGGTGGTCCAGATCTCCACCCAGTACCTGCAACCCGGCTTGGGCAAGCGCTTGCAACTCGGTGCCGATACTGCAAGTGACATCCACGGCATTGCCCACCCCGGCGTTCTTCAAGACCTCTGCGCGCCACGCGGCCACTACGGGCGGGGTGGCCTGCTGAGTGGATTCACTATCCATCAACCAGCTTTGCGGCAGCTTGTCGGCACGGCGAGCCTGCACGAGTTCGACGAGGGCGCGGGCGTGCTCACCATATGTCTTGCGCAGGTGGGAAAGGTCCTGCACGAGGGATTTCTTGGTCAGCTGATACGTGGTGGCGTCATTAATAAAGAGCGAGCCAGCGGCAGAGTCGGCAAGTAAAAAGTCCAGTTCAGATGCAGTAAAGGCCATAGTTGTGCGGGGCCTACTGCTCGTAGGAGTCCGGGCGGCTAGCGAAGGGGTTAGCGGGAAGCTCGGCAGGATCCACGGCGAACTTCATACCCGGCGCGAATTGGCGGGCGGGCGCGCCGTACATCTGCTGCTCCATCAGGTAGTACTCGGCCATGTAGGGCTCATCGACAGGCTCAGCCAGTACGGGGTCGACAGAAAGATTCGAGGAGAAGTCCAATACTTCCTCGACAGTCCGGAAGGTATCCAGCAATTTCAGCTGCGCCCATGTCGGGGGCATCAGGGAAATTTTGCGGGAGCGCCAGCCGTCCAACAGCGTGGAGGGGCGGAACCATCCCGTAGAAGTGGCCTCAGGAGTGTCATCGCGAGTCTGCTGTCCCTCCGGCATGGCAGCGACAAAGAAGGCCGTGTCATAGCGAATGGGCTGCTCAACCGGGGTAACCCAGTTCGCCCAGGGGCGTAAAAGGTCGGAGCGGAGAACAAGGTTATTGTTGCTCATGAAGTCCGAGAAACTCAGCTGGTGGTTCTCCAGCAACTTGCGCTCCGCCTGAAATGGGGTGGTGTCAACCACAGGGGAACCATCGCGGTGCGTCGCCAGCAGAGTGCCGGACTCTTCGAAGGTTTCGCGCACCGCGGCACAGACGAGGGCGCGTGCCATGGATTCCGGCTTCTGCAGGCGCTTAGCCCACCACTTGACCTCCGCACCTTGCCAGTTAATCGCTGGCGATTCGTGACCATCGCCGTCTACGTCACCTGGCATGTCACGGGAATCCACGCCCCCGCCTGGGAAAACCGTCATCTCGGCGCAGAATTTCATGGTCGAGGCACGTTCCTGGACGTACACCTCGATCCCTGACAACGTATCGCGCAACAGAATCACCGTTGACGCGTGGCGTGGCTGCACTGGGCCCAAACGGTTTTCCAACATGAATCAGAGTCTACCGATCTTCCCGGGAGCGGTGGCTGCCGCGGCGTTGGCGGCTGCGGCGGGCAAACCAGCGACCTTGTTCGTACTTGACCTCAATTGGTTGATGGAAGGTGCGGGTCAGGTTCTCGCTGGTCATCACGTCCTCCAGGATGCCCTGGGCGACGACTTCCCCCTCGTCCAACAGCAGCGCGTGAGTAAATCCCGGCGGGATTTCCTCCACATGGTGAGTAATCATCACAATTGCCGGGGAGTCCGCGTCCGCCGCTAGTTCGGATAAAAGCGCCACCAAATCCTCCCGACCGCCTAAATCCAGGCCGGCACCCGGTTCGTCCAGCAGCAGCAGTTCCGGATCGTTCATCAATGCCCGGGCAATGAGCACGCGCTTGCGCTCGCCTTCACTCAGCGTGGACCAGGTTTGCTCGGCCAGGTGATAGGCGCCGATGCTTTCCAAAATCTCGATAGCGCGGTCATAGTCCAACTCGTCATAAGCCTCGCGCCAGCGGCCGAGTACGTCGTAGCCGGCGGAGATGACGATATCCGCGACCTTCTCCTCACCCGGCACGCGTTGTGCCAACGCCGAGGAGCTCATACCGATGGCAGTGCGCAGCTCGCGCAGGTCGACTTTACCCACCTGCTCACCCACCAGTTTTACGGTGCCGGTGGTCGGAAACATCTGTGCCGAAGCCAGACGCATCAAAGTGGTCTTGCCGGCCCCGTTAGGGCCGACGATAATCCAGCGTTCGTCCAGCTCCACCTGCCAATCCATGGGTGCCAGAATGGCTCGGCCATCGCGCACAACGGATACGCCGCGCATGTTAACAATCAGGTCGTCCTCGTCGACCTGGGCGGTAGCTGGGGCAGAAATCAGGTTCGTCACGTTGTCGCTCACTCCCCCATGGTGCCTCATGATCCGCGCGAAGTGTGCCAACAACATAGGCTTACGGTGTAACGCCACAACAAACGCCATGTGTAAGGAGTTTCCACCATGACCGGCCGCCTCGGCATCGACTGCATCTCCCCCGTCATTTCCCACGGAGCCACCCCCGCCAAGGCCATTGTCGGCCAGGTGTTCCCGGTCAGCGCCAGCGTCTGGCGTGAGGGACATGACGCCATCTCCGCCACGCTCGTCGTTCGCCGCCCTGCCGGCGCCGAGGGCGGGCGTGCGAAGATCACAATGACTCCCGACCCCGAGGACGTCGACCGTCGCCACGCCGTGTTCGTTCCGGATGTGCCGGGTATGTGGACCTTTCGTGTTGACGCCTGGTCGGATCCAGCCGCGACCTGGTTCAACGCGATCACCAAGAAGGTAGCTGCAGGCCAGGATGCCCATGCCTTGGCCAACGATTTCGAGATCGGCGCGCGGCTGTTCGAGCGGGCATCGGAAAAGGCGTCCCGCAAGCACCGCGAGCTGGTTTCCTCCGTACCTGGCCAGCTGCGCGATGAATCACTGAGCATTGACGAGCGCTTGGCCACTGCGCTCTCTCCGGAGATCAAAGAGGCACTGGACAAGCGCCCACTACGCGACCTGCTGACGCGCGGTCCGGAGTTCCACGTACTGGTGGAGGAAAAGACCGCTGGTGTGGGTTCCTGGTATGAGATGTTCCCGCGTTCCACCGGCGGCTGGGATGCCGAGGGCAACCCGGTACACGGGACCTTCGCCACCGCCGCAGCGGATCTTCCTCGCATCGCGGACATGGGATTCGACGTGGTCTATCTGCCACCGATCCACCCGATCGGGGAAATCAACCGAAAGGGCAAGAACAACACGCTGACCCCTACCCCGGAGGACGTTGGCTCTCCGTGGGCGATCGGTTCTAAGGACGGCGGCCACGAGGCTGTTCACCCACGCCTGGGCACTGTCGAGGACTTTGAGGCTTTCGTCGCCGCGGCCAGCGACCTTGGCCTGAAGGTCGCGCTGGATCTGGCTTTGCAATGTGCCCCCGACCATCCATGGGCGCAGCAGCATCCTGAGTGGTTCACCGTATTGCCAGATGGCACCATCGCCTATGCCGAGAACCCGCCGAAGAAGTACCAGGACATCTACCCGCTGAACTTCGACAACGATCCGGAGGGCCTGTACCACGAGGTGCTGCGGGTCGTACGCCTGTGGATTGGCCGCGGCGTGCGGATCTTCCGCGTGGATAACCCCCACACCAAACCCGCGAACTTCTGGGAGTGGCTGATCTCGGAGATCCACGCCACCGACCCGGATGTAGTCTTCCTCTCCGAGGCATTCACCCGCCCGCCGCGCCTCTATGGCCTGGCGAAGGCTGGATTCACTCAGTCCTACAGCTACTTCACGTGGAAAACCACAAAGGCAGAACTGGAGGAGTTCGCGGGAGATATCGCGAACTACGCCGATGTTTTCCGCCCGAATCTCTTCGTCAATACCCCGGACATTCTGCACGAGTCCCTGCAGACCGGTGGCAAAGCCATGTTCGCCATTCGCGCTGCGCTGGCTGCCACGATGTCTCCGCTGTGGGGTGTGTACTCCGGCTTCGAGATCTACGAATCCACCCCGGTGCACGCCGGTTCGGAGGAGTACCTAGATTCCGAGAAGTACGAGCTACGCCCGCGCGACTACACGGCGGACAATTGCTCTGAATGGATCCGGGATCTGAACAAGTGGCGTCGAGAAAACCCGGCGCTACAGCAGCAACGCACCCTGCGCCTCCACGAGACAACCAGCGACGACCTTCTGGCTTATTCGAAGGTCGACGGGGTAACCGGCAATACGGTGCTGGTCGTGGTGAACCTGAACCCGAGTCAGATCGTCGAGGGTTCGGTGAACCTCGATACCGAGGCGCTCGGCCTGGGCGCCCCGCACGATGCACACTTCGAGGTGACTGACCTGCCGACGAACCAGACCTACACATGGGGCGCCAACAACTATGTGCGCTTGGATCCAGATTTCCAGGTTGCGCACATCTTCACACTGCCCACCCTTGGTGAGGGTGAGCGCGAGCGGGTCTGCATGCGAGGTCAGGAAGAATACGATCCCCGCAGGTAGAATTGGCGGGTATGAACCACGATTACCACCGGCTCGCAGAACGCAGGCACCACGCCCCTCACGACGTCCTAGGGGCGCACGATAACGGCGACGGCACCACCACAATCCGCACGGTCCAGTGCGGGGCGGAGTCCGTCGCCGTCCGTATCAACGGTGGTGATCTCCTTCCGATGACACCAACCGACGAATACCCGGCGCTATTCACCGCAACCGTGGACTATTTCGTTGACACCTACATCTTCGAGGTCACGTGGATGGGTGGGGGCACCACCACCCTGGAAGACCCCTACAGCCATCTGCCAACCGTTGGCGACTTGGATCGCTACCTCATCGGCGAAGGCCGCCATGAGGAACTGTGGAAGGTTCTCGGCGCGCACATAGTCGACGGTGGCGTGGCCTTCTCCGTATGGGCTCCGCATGCGGCAGGCGTGTCCGTGATCGGCGATTTCAACGGCTGGAATGCTAACCAGCACCCCTTGCGTGCACTGGGCAGCAGTGGCATCTGGGAGCTGTGGATCCCCGGTATCGGGGCCGGCACCCGCTACAAGTTCTCCATCACCACCGGCGACGGCGTGCGTTTGGATAAGGCCGATCCCATGGCACGCCTAGCGGAACCTGCCCCTGCGACCGCCTCGATTGTTGTCGTGGATAGCGAGTTCCAGTGGAGCGACGACGAATGGTTGGCTCACCGCGCCGCCGTAGGCGTTGACGAGACGATGAGTATCTACGAGATGCACCTCGGTAGCTGGCGCAAGGGGTTGTGCTACCAGCAGCTGGCCGTGGAGCTCGTGGAGTATGTCAAGAAGATGGGCTACACCCACGTGGAGCTCATGGGCGTCTCCGAGCACCCGTTCGAGCCCTCGTGGGGTTACCAGGTCACCAGCTACTATGCGCCGAATAACCGCTATGGAACTCCGGACGATCTGCGCCTGCTGATCGATTCCCTTCACCGCGCGGGCATCGGCGTCATCATGGACTGGGTTCCCGGGCACTTCCCCAAGGACGGTTGGGCTCTGGGGCGCTTCGACGGTGAGGCCTGCTACGAGCACCCGGATCCCCGCCGTGGAGAGCAGCCGGACTGGGGAACGTACGTTTTCGACTTTGGACGCAACGAAGTCCGCAACTTCCTCGTAGCCAATGCACTGTATTGGTGCAAGGAATTCCACATCGACGGTCTGCGCGTGGATGCTGTGGCTTCCATGCTCTACCTGGACTACTCCCGCGATGACTGGCTACCCAACGAGCACGGCGGGCGGGAGAACCTGGATGCCGTCCGGTTCCTGCAGGAAATGAATGCCACCGTGCACCGCGAATGCCCGGGCTCGCTGACCATTGCAGAAGAGTCGACCTCCTGGCCGGGCGTGACCGCCCCCACCAGCGAGGGCGGGCTGGGCTTTAGCCTGAAATGGAACATGGGTTGGATGCACGACAGCCTCGAATACATCCAGCGAGATCCGGCCTACCGCAGCTACCACCACAACGAGATCACGTTCTCCATGGTTTATGCGTACTCCGAGAAGTACGTGTTGCCGATCAGCCACGATGAGGTTGTGCACGGCAAGGGCACGCTGTGGTCGCGAATGCCTGCAGGTTCTGCGTGGGACAGGGCCGCAATGGTGCGGAGTTACCTGGCCTTTATGTGGGCTCACCCCGGCAAGAAGCTATTGTTCCAGGGTCAGGAATGGGGCCAGACCGAGGAGTGGAACGAATCCCGCGGTCTCGATTGGCAGAACCTAGAGGGATGGGAGGGCGAGTTCCACCGTGGCATTAGCGCCCTGACCAGCCAGCTCAACGAGCTTTATCACTCCGAGCCTGCACTCGGCCAGGATCACTCCCCCGAGGGCTTCCAATGGATCGCCAACGATGACTCGTCGAACAATGTTCTCTCTTTTATTCGACGCCACCACGGGCGTGAGCTGGCGTGTGTGATTAACTTCTCGGGCATCACGCAGGAGGACTACCGCATCGGCCTGCCGCAGGCCGGAACATGGCGCGAGGTGCTCAATACCGACGACGTGCAGTACGAGGGTGCTGGGCGTGTCAGTGGTGATCTGCACACCGAGCCAACCGGTTCGCACGGCATGGATGCCTCTGCCGTACTGCAGATCCCGGCGCACAGCGCGCGCTGGTTCGTCCTGGAGGGATAGATCCCGCCGGGGTCGTATGGCTCCAGCGGGGTCAAAGAGGCGAAAGCGCTTAGAACAGTGCCGAGGCCATGCGAGTGCGGCCTGCAATAACCTCGGGGTCTGCCGGGTCGAATAAGCTGAACAGCTCAAGCAGGCGGGTCTTCGCCTGCTTTTTGTTTTCCTCGCTTCCCTCGGCAGAAGGTCGCAGCTGTTCGATCAGCAGATCGAAAGCCCGGGGCTTATCGCCGGCCAGCAATAAGCGGTCAGATTCCGCAAACTCGTCTCCCCCGTCGGCAAGGCGTTGCATAAGCAGCGCATTCGCGCGTGCCGCCCGAGCTTCTGCCACAGTCTCCTCATCGGCCTGTCCTGGCGCCGCAAGAATCGCGTCATACTCCGCCACAGCACCCGCGTAGTCTTCCTGTTCCAGCTTCTCGGCGGCAGCCTGAAGTCGCGGGTCGCCGGCGTTAGGATCGGTGTCTCCTGCGCCGCCAACACCATCTGCGCCCTCTGCACCGGCAGCGCCATGAGCTGGATCCTCCTCCGCGGCCAGCCCGCGGAGTTTGCCGTCCACTGCCTGTACAACAGCATCGACCCAGCCCTTGAGCTGAGCTGCCGGCTGACCGCCTTCAAAGTTGGTCAAAGGGCGACCTGCTGCCAAAGCGATCACAGTGGGGATCGCCTGCACGCCAAAGGCCTGCGCGACTTCCGGGGTGGCATCCACATCCACGTAGCGGAAAAGCCACTTTGTTGGTGCCTGCTGAGATTCCACCATCTGGGTGAAATCCTGGCGCATCTGCTCCGAGGCCTCCGAGCGAGCGGAGCCCAGCAGCGCGATCACCGGCACCTGAGTCGAACGCACGACCAGGTCAAGCTCGAAATTTTCTGGAGTAATCGTAGATACGAAGGTGGCAGCACCACCGGCTGCACCGGCTGCAGCTCCCTGGGTGCCCGGTGCTCCCTGCCCAGCCTGAGCGCGTTGAGCCTGTGCCGCTTGGGCTTGCGCGCGTTGCTCCGCCTGCTGCTTCACCGCACCGAGATCCACCGCACCCGCAACGAACCGAGACGGAGGAGTATTGGAAGGATTCGTCACCTTAGAAAGATCCTTTCTTCGGCTTCTGCTAGCTTCTTAATGTTTTAGAAGAGCCTGAACTCCGAGGAATCGGTTCCTCGCATTGCTTCGTAGTCCAGCGTAACGCACCGGAATCCCCGATCCTCTGCCAGAGTGCGCGCCTGTGGTTTGATCTCCTGCGCTGCTAACACGCCTGACACCGGCGCAAGCAGCTCATCGCGGTTCAGTAGCTCCACATAGCGCGTCAGCTGCTCCACGCCGTCGATGCCGCCGCGGCGTTTAATCTCCACCGCGACTGTCGCCCCGGTGGAGTCCTTGGACAGAATGTCTACCGGGCCGATGGCAGTTGGATATTCGCGGCGCACTAGTGTGTACCCCTCCCCCAGAATCTCGATCTGCTCGGCCAACAATTCCTGCAGGTGGGCTTCCACACCGTCCTTTACCAGGCCAGGATCCTCCCCCAGATCATGCTCGGTATCTGAATAGATTTCGAAGATCTGGATTCGCAGCTGCTCTCCCTTTGGATTCGCTACGATCCACAACTGTTCGACCCCCTCATTGTCTAGTTCCGAATATTCGGTGGGGGCGTCACCACCCTCGAAAGAAGAAGCATCGACGGCCTCCAAGGTGCAGGGCGGCATCATCCAGTTGAGGGGCTTGTAAGCTCGATCGTCCGCGTGGATGGAAACCGAACCATCGGCTTTGACCAGGATCAAGCGATCAGCGGGTGGCAGATGGGCCTCAAGACGGCCGACATAATCGACACAGCAGCGGGCAATGACTAAGCGCATGGTTGTTCAGCCTACGCTACGGTCGCGCGGGCCAACCAGTAAGGCGCGGAAGTGCTCTACTAATGGCGGGGTATACGGCGCTCCGACGGAGCCGACTCCAGCCATGCTACGAGCGCGGTATCACCCGAACTGTCCAAGGCAATTTCCCAATGCCTGCCCCGGTGAGAGACCTCTACAATATGAACGTGATCCTCCAGGAAAGCCGACTCGCGCTGCGTTATCTCGCGGCGAGAAACGATATGAGTGCCCAGGCGCGTTAGCACAACATCGGAGGCAGGGCGGAGGCTGCGCAGTTTATAGAATTGGGCGGAAAGGCCAGAATACTTCAAAATCCCGTGGCGCCAGTGCCTGCCATCGGAGTTAGGCAGGCGCCGCAAAACCACGGGATAGCCCTGGGAACGTAAAGCGAAAAATCGCCACACGATAGCAACGATGACGAGCGCCACCAACGCCAGGATTAAGTACCACAACCACGCCATATATTTAACTTACAGCCCTGAAGGAAGTTTCGAAAAGCAAAGCGGGCTCCACCCTAAGAAATAGAGTGGAGCCCGCTTAAAAAGGGACGTATGGGCTAAAACTAGTTAGCGGTCATACGCTTCGCAGCGCGCAGCTCGGACTCGGCAACGGCCTTCTCGTGCTCAGTCTCAGCGGACTGTGCGCGAGCCTCGGCGTCCGCAACGTTGACCTCGTTGGCCCACGTCGCAGAATCCGCCAGAATGGTGATCTTCTCGGAAGATACGGACAGGAAACCGCCCTGCACCGCAGCGACCAGCTTCTCACCGGTGTTAGTCCGAATGGTGACGACGCCGTTCTCGACCAGCTGGCCGAGCAGAGGCTCGTGACCAGGGAGCACGCCGATCTCGCCCTCAGTGGTCTGCGCGGTAACGGACGTTGCGGTACCAACCCACAGCGGACGTTCCACGGAAACCAGTTGTGCGGCAATCTCAGCCATGTGCTTAACCCCTTACTTTTCGGTCATCTTCTTGTAAGCAGCCTCGACATCGTCGAGACCACCCAGACCGTTGAAGGCCTGCTCCGGGTAAGCGTCGAACTCGCCATCGCAGATGCGCTCGAAGGCATCGATCGTGTCCTTCAGTGGCACGTAGGAGCCCGGCAGGCCGGTGAACTTCTCCGCAACGAAGAAGTTCTGGCCCAGGAAGCGCTCCAGGCGACGTGCGCGCTGAACGGTGATCTTGTCCTCTTCCGAGAGCTCGTCCATACCCAGGATGGCGATGATGTCCTGCAGTTCCTTGTTCTTCTGCAGGATGTGGATCACGCGCTGAGCAACCTCGTAGTGACGCTCGCCGACGATACCCGGCTCGAGGATACGAGAGGTAGAGGTCAGCGGGTTCACAGCAGGGTAAATACCCTTCGAGGCGATGGAACGATCCAGCTCGGTGGTCGCATCCAGGTGGGCGAAGGTCGTAGCCGGTGCCGGGTCGGTGTAGTCATCGGCCGGCACGTACACGGCCTGCAGGGAGGTAATGGAACGACCCTTGGTCGAGGTAATACGCTCCTGCAGCACACCCATCTCGTCAGCCAGGGTGGGCTGGTAGCCCACGGCGGAAGGCATACGACCCAGCAGGGTCGATACCTCAGAGCCGGCCTGGGTGAAACGGAAGATGTTGTCGATGAACAGCAGCACGTCCTGGTTCTGTACATCGCGGAAGTACTCCGCCATGGTCAGACCGGACAGAGCCACGCGCATACGGACTCCCGGCGGCTCGTCCATCTGGCCGAACACAAGCGCGGTATCCTGCAGCACGCCCATCTCTTCCATTTCCAGGAAGAGGTCGGTGCCCTCACGGGTACGCTCACCAACACCTGCGAACACGGAGGTACCGGAGAACTCGCGAGCAATACGGGTAATCATCTCCTGGATGAGCACCGTCTTACCCACACCTGCACCACCGAATAGGCCGATCTTGCCGCCCTTGACGTACGGGGTCAGCAGGTCGATGACCTTAATACCGGTCTCCAGGATCTCGGTCTTGCCCTCGAGCTGGTCGAATGCCGGCGGCTCGCGGTGGATGCCCCACTGCTCGCCGTCGCGGCCCAGACCTGGCTCGTCCAGGCAGTCGCCCAGCGCGTTGAAGACGTGGCCCTTGACGACGTCACCGACGGGCACGGAAATCGGCTTACCGGTGTCGGTAACCGCGGCGCCACGGATCAGACCGTCGGTCGGAGCCATGGACACGGCGCGAACGAGGTTGTCCCCGAGGTGCTGTGCGACCTCCAGGGTGATGGTCTTTGCCACTGCCTCGAGGTCAACCTCGACGGTCAGGGCGTTGAACAGTGCTGGCTGCTGGCCACGCGGAAACTCCACGTCGACGACCGGGCCGATAACTCGCACGACGCGGCCCGCAACAGCCGATTCAGCGGGCTGCTGAATCTTGTTTGCTGTAGTCATACTTAATCACTTTCTCCGCTATCGGCGAGCGCGGATGCGCCACCGACGATCTCTGTAATTTCCTGGGTAATCTGGGCCTGACGAGCCTGGTTAGCCACTCGCGAGAGCTGCTTGACCAGGTCGGTCGCGTTGTCGGTTGCGGCGCTCATCGCGGTACGACGCGCTGCGGATTCCGACGCCGCAGACTCCAGCATTGCTGCGAAGATGCCTCGGGAGACATACTGCGGCAGCAAAGCCTTCAACAGGGTGTCTGGGTCGGGTTCAAAGTCGTAGTCGGCAGCGACATGGTCGGCCTTGTCGGAGACCAAGTCCTCGCCGAGTTCCAGCTTTTCTTCCTCAACCACAGTCTCGATCGGCAACAGTCGGTGTGCCTCTGGGGTCTGGCTCAGCATGGAAACGAAACGGGTGTACACAATGTGCACCTCGTCGAATCCCTGAATGCCCTGTCCTTCTTCCACATTGAGGCCCTCACGCCACTTAGCGGTTCCCTCGGAACCGGCGACGAAGCCATCAATCAGGTGGCGACGAACATCGTGGGTGGCTGCGTAGTCGGGATCCTGGGAGTAACCCGACCAGGCGCCTGCGATGTCCTCACCGCGGAAGTTGTAGTAGGAGATGCCCTTGTTACCAGAGACGTACAGAACAACGTCCTTGCCTTCGTTCTCCAGGCGCTTGCGCAACTCTGCAGTCTTCTTGAAGACGTTGTTGTTGTAGCCACCGCACATGCCACGGTCACTTGAAACCACGAGGATCGCGGCACGGGAAGCCCCGACAGGCTCCTGCAGGATCTTGTGATCCAGGGAGCTTGCGGATGCCAGACGCTGAACGACGCGGGTGATTTCCTCCGCGTAAGGCTCTGCCTCTTCAACGCGCGCCTGAGCCTTGGTGATCCTCGAGGTGGCGATGAGCTCCTGGGCCTTCGTGATCTTCTTCGTTGAGTTCACGGACTTGATGCGTGTCCTCAGCTCGCGAAGACTAGCCATAACTATCGCCTCCCTTCTGTTTCATTAATGTTCTTGGTGGTCACTGTGCTCACTTACCTTCCGCGGTTACTTTGCTTTGCGGGAGACAGTGATCTGAGACTTCGAGACCTCATCGTCGCCGAGCGGGCGAGCCTCAGGCTCGTTGATGACGGGGGTGCCATCGGTGGTCTGGAAGCCCTGCTTGAAGTCACGGACGGCACCGGCCAGTTCGGCCTTCGACTCGTCGTTGAACGGGGTGCCACCCTTGATCTGCTCGAACACGCCACCGTGGGAAGCGTGCAGGTTCTCCAGCAGCTCGGACTCGAAGCGGCGGACGTCCTCAACCGGAACGTCGTCGAACTCGCCCTCGCCAGCCAGGTAGATGGAAACCATCTGATCCTCGACGGACTGCGGCTGGGTCTCCTTCTGCTTCAGCAGCTCAACCAGGCGCTTACCGCGCTCCAGCTGTGCCTTGGAAGCAGGGTCCAGGTCGGATGCGAAGGCTGCGAAGGCCTCCAGGTCGCGGTAAGCGGCCAGATCCAGACGCAGGGAACCGGACACCTTCTTCATGCCCTTGGTTTGTGCGGCACCACCCACACGGGAGACGGACACACCAACGTTAATAGCCGGTCGGACACCCTGGTTGAACAGATCGGACTCCAGGAAGACCTGACCGTCGGTAATGGAAATGACGTTGGTCGGAATGAAGGCAGATACGTCGTTTGCCTTCGTCTCAATGATCGGCAGTGCCGTCAGCGAACCGCCGCCCAGCTCGTCGTTGAGCTTCGCTGCACGCTCCAGCAGACGGGAGTGCAGGTAGAAAACGTCACCGGGGTATGCCTCGCGGCCCGGCGGGCGACGCAGCAGCAGGGAGATCGCACGGTAGGCCTCAGCCTGCTTGGTCAGATCATCGTAGATAACCAGGACGTGCTTGCCCTGGTACATCCAGTGCTGGCCCAGAGCTGCACCGGTGAACGGTGCCAGCCACTTAAAGCCGGCGGAGTCGGATGCCGGTGCTGCCACGATGGTGGTGTACTCCAGCGCGCCGTGGTCTTCCAGGGTCTTACGGATCGAAGCGATCGTAGAGCCCTTCTGACCGATGGCAACGTAGATGCAGCGAACCTGCTTCTTCGGGTCGCCGGATGCCCAGTTGTCGCGCTGGTTCAGGATGGTATCGATGCAGACCGAGGTCTTACCGGTCTTGCGGTCACCAATGATCAGCTGGCGCTGACCACGGCCAATCGGGGTCATTGCGTCGATAGCCTTGATGCCGGTCTGCATCGGCTCCTCGACGGGCTGACGCATCAGAACGGAGGGCGCCTGGAGTTCGAGGGCGCGTTCTTCCTCGGACTCAATGTCGCCCAGGCCGTCGATGGCCTGACCCAGTGGGTTGATAACGCGGCCGAGGAACTTCTCCCCGACCGGGATGGACAGGACCTCGCCGGTCCTCTTGACCTCGTCGCCCTCCTTGAGGGACTCGAAGTTACCCAGGATTACGACGCCGACGGTGTCGGTGTCGAGGTTCTGTGCAACGCCAATAACGCCGCCTGGGAACTCGAGTAGCTCGTTAGCCATCACAGAAGGCATGCCGCTTACCTGGGCAATACCGTCTGCAGCCGCCGTGACCACGCCGACCTCCTCACGGGAGGCCTCCGGGGAGTAGCTCGAGGTGTAGTTCGCAATCGCGCTACGGATCTCATCGGAGGAGATCGTCAGCTCCGCCATGTTCTTCCTGCTCTCGGTTTCGTCTTCCAGCATTAATTCTCTTGCTTGGGTCGGTGTCGGTTACTTCTAAGGAGCGATTCTTTATGACGCCCTTAAGCAATCGACTGGCGCAGGCGCCGCAGCTGTCCTGCAGTGCTGCCGTCGATAACTTCGTGACCGACGCGGATTACGGCACCGCCGAGGAGGCTGGTATCAACCTCGGAGTGGACCGCAATCTTGCGACCGTAAATCTTTTCCAGCTTGTCCGACAGAGTCGACTTCTGCTGTTCACCCAGGGCAGCTGCAGAGCGGACACGCGCAACGGTGCGTCCTTCCAAAGCAGCTACCTCCTCAGTCAACGAGTCAAGCTCCTCGACTGGGCGCTGGCGGAGGCGACCGATCGCCTGCAGTGCCAGAGCCTCCGTCGTGGAGGTGACCTTTCCGTACAGGACCTTAGCCAGCAGATCTCGGCGTGCATCCGAAGATGCAGCACGGTCGGCCAGCTTCAGCTCTAGCTCCGGCTCACGCTCGATAATTCGAGCCAGCTGGAACAGTTCGTCTTCAACGCGATCCTGTTGTCCCTGGGCGTCGGCGGCGCGCAGCAGGGCCAGGCGGCCCAGCTTCACAAGTCCGTCGCGCAGGTCACGGGTGTTGGACCACGACTGGGATACAGCAGCAGACACGATTTCTTCCGTCGAGGCGGATACCTTTCCACCGAGCAGGCGCTTGGCCAGCTCGACGCGGGTGTTGGCATCCCTCGCCGGGTCGATCAGCGCGACACGCAGGCCGCGGTCACTGTCGAGCAGTTCAACAACATCGAACAGCTCGGTGCCGGTGGTTACACCGGTGCCCACTTTGTCGGAGGTCTCGTTCAGACCCTGATCCAGGGTCTTCTCGAGGCGCTCAATTGCCTCTCGGCTCGCTGCGTGCATACCGATCACTTCCCGGATGCGCCGACGTTGTCCAGTCCGGCGAGGAAGTTATCGATGGTGCCCGAGCGCTTTACGTCGTCCGACAGCTGCTCGCCCAGCAGGCGCTCAGCCAAGTTGATGGAGTTCTCACCCATCTCCTTGCGCAGGTCGGTAACAACGGCGGAACGCTGTGCTTCGAGCTGCTTGTGGCCCGACTCGACGATACGGTTGGACTCTTCGGTTGCCTGAGCCTTCATGTCCGCGATGATCTTCTGGCCCTGAGAACGGGCGTCATCACGAATCTGTGCAGCCTCAGTGCGTGCCTCAGCGAGCTGAGCGTTGTACTTCTCCAAGGCAGCCTTAGCTTCTGCCTGAGCGGACTCGGCACGCCGAATGCCGCCCTCGATCTGATCCTCGCGCTGATTCAGCACTTCCTGGAACTTCGGAAGAACGAACTTCCAGAAGACAAACAGGATGACTGCAAAAGGAATGATGGACCAGACGATGTCGTACAGCGGAGGAATGAGCGGGTTAACCGACTCCTCCATTGGCAGCTTCTCAGCTGCTAACAAAAAGGTGTTCGTCATAGTCTCCAGCTTTCGATTCTGGTGCGGTGGTTAGAAAGTGCTCTTAACGAGCGGCCAATCGCACTGAAATTAGAACAGGAAGCCGGCGACGAAGCCGATCAGAGCCAGTGCCTCGGCGAAAGCGATACCCAGGAACATGGTGGTGCGCAGCTGGCCGGCCATCTCAGGCTGGCGAGCCATAGCCTCTGCGGTCTTACCTGCAACGTTGCCCACACCGATAGCGGAGCCGATAGCAGCCAGGCCGTAGCCGATGGTGCCGAAGCCCTGGAACTTGGTGGTGGTGTCCTGCGCGATGAGGAAGATGTCGTTCATTTGGTTTCCATTACCTTTCTGAGAACCGGCCGGTTGCAGCTTTTCTGTTTTTGTTGTCCGGCCTGGTCATTTTAGTACTTAAAAAGGGGCGAATTAGTGCTCGTCCGCATGGAGGGACAGCTCGATATACACGGCGGTCAGCAGGGCAAAGATGTATGCCTGCAAGAAGATCACCATGAGCTCGAACAGGGTGAAGGCGATCGCGAAGAGGATCGTGCCGCCAGCAACCAAGCTCCAGCCGCTCATCTGCCAGAAGAAGAAGTTCGTAGCAGTGAACAGCATGACGAGGATGATGTGTCCAGCCAGCATATTCGCCATAAGACGAATGGTAAGCGTTACCGGACGGAGGACGAATGTGGAGAATGCCTCAATCGGCGCCACGATGAAGTGGAGCCATGTCGGCAAACCAGGAATGATCAGCGAGGACTTGACGTACTTGCCGAAGCCGTAGCGCTTCACACCCGCGTAGATGAAGGCAATGTATGCGACAACAGCCAGCACCAGGGGTAGACCCACGCGAGCGCTGGCTGAAACATTCATGAACGGGATGATCGTCGACATGTTGACGGCAAGAACGGTGAAGAAGATAGAGGCGATGATCGGCAGGAACCGGCGCCCTTCCTTCTTGCCCAAGATATCCTCCGCGATGTGAATTCGAACGAAGTCCAAGAAGAGCTCAGCAACGTTCTGAACGCCACTCGGAATCAGCTTCGGCTTCCGCATTGCAAAGAAGAAGAATGCAGAAACCAGCAGAATCATCACAATACGGATGACCATGAGGCGGTCGAGCGCGAACGCTCCACCGGCAAACTCACTGAACCACAGGTGGTTGCTATCCACTTGCCCCGGGAAGAATTCGTGCTCCAATGAAGGCGGGTGGAATTCGCCCTTCATGGCCAAGGTTGTTACGCTCAGCGTTCTCTCCCGTGATTGGGCCGCAAGATTGCATGGAATCACTGCGGTGCGATGGAGGTCTCTTTTCGAAGAGTTAGGCCGATAATTAAGGGACTCCGTCGCACGTCCCTACAGAATCAGCCGGTGCCGTATCTACTGTTCACACATACGTGTGCCAATAAAAGGCCCGCTAAGACAATATCAGTATTGCTTCGCGAATCGCTAAGTGAAACGCAGCGCGGGTCCCCCCACTTGGTCGTGCTTTTCAACGTTTTTGGAGCAAGAATCATTTGCGGCCTACTCCACACTCCCCCTCTCCAGCTTTTTAGCTGAAGGGGCGCATTGAGCGCCCTACTCCCTAGCTAATGTACAGCTTTTGAGTGCGGGTAACTGCCAGCGTCTCAATGACTAGCACGGCAATCATGCTGAGCATAACGGTCACGGCCAGTGCTGGCGTGTCGTAGAAAGTCTTGTCTTTAAGGAAGAACAGGATTCCCAGCAGTGCCGCGGCCTTAACCAACCAGCTTCCCAAGATCAACCCCATCGTGGCAGAGGGCGACGTATTGGAACTCACCAACACAATTACAACGGTCATCAGCATAAACCCGCCGCCGACCAACCAACCGATGCCGGCTCCCCACAAGCCTGCTGTACCGCTAATCAGCCCCCACACCAGGAGGGACACCACACCCAGAGCCAGGAGAACCAGCACTCCAGCACGCATCGCAGCTTTCAGCGGCGCGACGTGGTCTTCCACTTGGGATACATCATTTAGTTCGGGTAGCTCTTTGGCACCGTTGTGCCCAGCGTCCCCAGTGTTCCCAGCGTTCCCAGTGTTCTCAGTCGCATCACTCATGGCGATTAGCTTACCTGAGCAGTGTTTGACTTCCGATTTGCTCGCCGCAGTGGAACGACCGTTGCCGAAATGGCGATAATCACCAGCATGCTAAAAGAAATCGCCATGACAGGCAGAGGTAGAACGGTCAACCCCACGGCACCGAATGCCACTACCCCAACCCAGGTGTACAAAACCAACACCACACGCTTTTGAGTGTGGCCAATACTAAGAAGTCGATGGTGTAGGTGCTTCTTGTCCGGGGAGAAAGGACTCTTGCCCTTCGACACGCGGCGCACCACCGCCATTACCAAGTCCAGCAATGGAATGGATAGTGCTGCCAGCACCACAATCATGGGCGACAGTAGCGCCATCATATCCGCGGGTCCATAGAGCGCAGCGTTGATCCGCCCAGATGCGGAAGTGCAGGCCGCGGACAGCAACAAACCAATCAACATTGCCCCGCTATCTCCCATAAAAATGCGAGCTGGTGAGAAATTGTGTGGCAAAAAGCCCATGCAGATACCGACTAACGCCGCAGAAATAATCGCCGGTGGGTATGCCGCCACTGTGCCACTCTGGTCATGCAGAATGGTCAACGAGTAAATCAGAATAGTTCCCGCTGCAATTGCTCCCAGTCCGGCGGCTAATCCGTCCAGCCCATCGACGAAGTTCATTGCGTTCACAATTGTCACGGTCAACAGTGCCGTCAGAATCGTAGACTGCACTTGATCCAGAATCAGTGTGGTGCCGTCGCCAAAGGGCACGTAGAACAGGTACCAACTGAGCCCCATCAAGCTCATCACCACGGCACCCACGATTTGTCCGCCCAGCTTCAAGACCCAAGAGATGTCATAGAGGTCATCGACCACACCAACCACAACGATCACAAATGCGGCTATCAACACCGCCGTCATATCGGGTGTCACGGGTGGAAATCCGCGCGTCAACGCAGGTAGCTGATTGGCCACAATCACTGCCACAACCAGGCCCGTAAACATCGCCACACCACCTAACCGGGGCATGGGGACTGTGTGCACATCACGCTGGCGCGGGGCGGCCATGCGTCCATATCGCAAGATCAACGACCGCACTGCACCGGTTACTAAGTAAGTAACTGTGCAGGCAACGAGAAGCACCAGCACCAACTCGCGCAGGGGAATTCCTGCGCCGATGGCCGGCTGGGCGAGCAATTGCATTAAATCTCTCCCCGCAGCTCCATACTGCTCATCCCCAGCACCTCTGCTACGCGCTCGGTGGTGGCAGCTCCTTCGCGCAGAATACGCGGTCGGCCAGAGGAAAGATCCACAATAGTGGATGCCACACCGTGGTGCGCTTCCCCACCGTCGATGTAGGTGGTCACGTCCGCACCCAGCTGATCTTCCGCCATCTGCACATTCGTAGCCGGCGGCTGACCCGAAATATTGGCACTGGAGACGGCCATGGGGCCAGTTCGCTCCAATAGTTCAAGTGCGATCGGCTGGTTGGGCATGCGCAACATGACTGTGCCGCGTGTGTCGCCCAGGTTCCACGGGAGGCTCGGAGCCTGGTGCACAACCATGGATAGCCCGCCCGGCCAGAAGGCCTCCACGAGCTTGCGCATGTTATAGGTGTATTCGCGCACGAGCCCCTCGATGGTGGTCCAGCTGGGCACCAGCACGGGAACTGGCATGTCGGGGCCGCGTCCTTTGGCTCGCAGGAGTGCGGATACAGCCTCGTTGTCGAAAGCGTCGCAGCCAATTCCGTACACAGTGTCGGTCGGCAATACGACCAGCCGCCCACCCTTGACCGCATTCGCCGCGGTTTCGATCGCGGCCTCTCGGTTCTGCGGATCGGTTGCGTCTACGGTTCTCGACATTGCAGCCCTTTCTTGCTTATGAATTACGTGCTCTACCTTAGCCCCATCGTCCGAACTATTGCGGCAGCAGGGCGGTTACGAAGCGTGGCCGACCTGCCAAGTCGCGGTGTTGAGTAACTTCTTGCCACCCACGGCGCTGCATCATCTCTGCTACTTGTTCGCCGTTGGAGTCATCGTGTTCGATGCCGACGCCCCCACCTCGCCGTCCCAGCGCCTCAGCCCACAACAGCACCCGGGGCATGAGGTCCAGCCCGTCTGGTCCGGAGAACACGGCTGCGTGCGGATCGGCAGCGACTTCTGGAGTGACGTGTGTAGATTCCGGCACATAGGGCGGATTGCACACCACAACATCGGCAGGTGCGTTGGCACCCCACCCGAGCTCACAGGCTTTTGCAAACGCCTCGGGATCGTCGGCTGCCAGATCTGCTTTAACAAAAGTAGCGTTTACCTGCGGGATCAACCGTGCATTCTTTTCAGCCAAGCGCAGAGCGCGATCCGAGATATCTACGCCCAAAAGGGAGATGGGGGCGTCATAAAGAAAAGAAGCCCCAAGCCCCAGCGTGCCAGGCCCGCAGCAAAGATCAACCACGCGCGGCGCGGGGTGGTTCGCAAGGGAGCGCGCGGCCCATTCGGCTAGCAGCTCGGTTTCGGGGCGGGGTATAAAGCAGCCCGGCTCGGCAAAAAGATCCACCCCGCAAAAGGGAGCGGAGCCGACGATGTGTTGCAAGGGCTCACGGGAGGCGCGACGAGCAACCCACCCCGCATAGGCGGCGGGTGCTGGTTCATCGGAGCGGAGGAAGAGGGTGCCCGGATCCACTGCGGTGCGGGGGCTATTGTCCGTAGCGGGCTCGGCCAGCAGATAGCGCATCAACAGGCGCGCGTCGACCACGGCAGAATCGATCCCCGCGGCGTGGAGCTGCGCGGTGGCCTCGCGGATTGCCTCGTTGATATTCACAAGGTTGATATTCACAAGCTACCTGCGCTGAGGACGGAAGCTAGTCTTCCGCCTCGAGGCGGCGTGCGCGGTCGGCTTCCTTCAAAGCCGCAAACAGTGCTTCCAGGTCTCCGCCCAAAACGGCGTCCAGGTTGTTGGCTTTGTAGCCAATCCGGTGATCGGACACGCGCGACTCTGGGAAGTTATAGGTGCGGATGCGCTCGGAACGATCCATAGTGCGGATCTGTGCAGCGCGACCCTCAGCTGCCTCTGCCTCAGCTTCTTCTTCCCTCATCTGCTGCAGACGCGCAGCAAGCACCTGCATCGCACGAGCGCGGTTCTGGATCTGAGAGCGTTCCTTCTGACAGGTCACCACAATATTGGTCGGCAGGTGGGTGATACGCACGGCGGAGTCCGTGGTGTTCACGCCCTGGCCGCCCTTACCGGAGGAGCGGTAGACGTCTACGCGGATGTCCTTCTCGTCGATCTCCACGTCCTCCACCTCGTCGGGTTCCGGGTATACCAGCACGCCCGCAGCGGAGGTCTGAATGCGACCCTGCGACTCTGTGACGGGGATACGCTGCACGCGGTGCACGCCGCCTTCGAACTTGAACTCGGACCAGGCACCGTCGCGGGACGGCTGCTTGGAGCGGATCGACAAGGTCATATCCTTCACACCACCCAGGTCGGTCTCATTGAGTCCAAGAATCTCGGTGCTAAAGCCATGGCGCTCTGCGTAGCGCTGGTACATACGCGCAAGCTCACCGGCGAATAGTGCGGCCTCTTCGCCGCCGGCACCGGACTTGATTTCCATGACGATGTCGTCGCCATCGTGCGGGTCACGCGGCGCCAGCAGGTCAGTCAGCTGTTCCTCCAGCTGTCCGATTTCCTGTTCCAGGCGCTTAGCTTCCTCCGCGAATTCCTTATCCTCGGACGCCATCTCGGAGGCTGCTTCATGATCTTCTCGTGCCTGTTCGAGCTTTTGGTGCGTCTGGATGATCGGCTGCAGCTCGGAGAAACGCTTGCCTACCTTGCGAGCTGCCGCCGGATCGTTGTGCAGCTCGGGGTCGCCCAGCTGCATCTCTAGCCCCTGGTACTCAGCCAGGATGTCATCGATGACTGATGGTGATTGGCTCATGGTTTAATCCTCCTCGTCCTCGCCCGCCAGAGGCGCGGAGCTAGCAACCTGCAGCATGAACTCCCGGTTGGTCTTGTTCTTACGCAGCTGCTTGATCAGCAGGTCGATGGCTGCTTGCGGGTCCAGCGCCGAAAGAATGCGGCGCAGCTTGTGCATAATGCGCGCCTCCTCCGGGCTGAGCAGCAACTGGTCCTTGCGGGTACCCGACGGGTTGACGTCCACAGCCGGGAAAACTCGACGCTCGGCGATCTTGCGGTCCAGCTTTAGCTCGGCATTGCCGGTGCCCTTGAATTCCTCGAAGATCACCGTGTCGCCAGCAGAGCCGGTCTCCACCATTGCCGTGGCAATGATGGTCAGGGAACCGCCGTTTTCGATGTTTCGAGCCGCTCCCAGGAAGCGCTTCGGTGGGTACAGTGCATTGGAATCCACACCACCGGACAGGATGCGTCCGGAAGCTGGCGAAGAGTTGTTGTACGCACGACCCAAACGGGTGATGGAATCCAGCAAAAGAACAACGTCCTTGCCCTGCTCGACGAGACGCTTTGCGCGCTCAACAGCTAGCTCCGCAACGTTGGTGTGCTCTCCCGGCGGGCGGTCGAACGTCGAGGCGATGACCTCGCCCTTGACGGATCGCTGCATGTCCGTGACTTCCTCGGGACGTTCATCGACCAGCACAACCATCAGGTAGCACTCGGGGTTGTTTGTAGAGATCGCGTTCGCGATGTCCTGCAGGATCGTCGTCTTACCAGCCTTCGGTGGGGACACGATCAATGCACGCTGGCCCTTACCGATCGGCATGATCAGGTCAATCACGCGAGTCGTCAGGATCTTCGGGTCGGCCTCCAAGCGCAGTCGCTGGTTTGGATACAGCGGAGTGAGCTTCGCGAAGTGCGGGCGTGCCGCCGCCTGCTCCGGGGTGAGTCCGTTAACGGTCTCCACCTGGTAGATCGGCGTGTACTTCTGACGGTTTCGACCGCGGCCGCCACCGTTATTGTTGTTGTTCTTCGGACGAATAGTGCCGGTAATCGCATCACCGTGACGCATTCCGTACTTGCGCACCGTGTTAATCGGCACGTACACGTCGGTCGAGCCTGCGTGGTAGCCGGTGGTGCGGATAAAGGCAGTATTAGCATCAACGAAATCGAGGATGCCGGCGACCGGCGTCAGCTCTTCCGGCTTCTGCTCACGGTTGTTGCCGCCGTTCCCATTGTTATTGCCGTTACCGTCGCCACCGTTATCGCGGCTATCACGGTTATCCCGGTTATCTCGGTTATCACCGTTGCGGTTGTTATCCCGCCCACGGTTACGGCGATTACGGCGGTTACGGCGATTACGGCGGTTTCCGCGATTGTCCTCACGGCCACCGTCGCGCCCACCGTCACGGTCGCGGGAACGAGCTTCGCGCTGCTCCGAACCCTGCTGATCACTTTGCTGATCGTTCTGCTTAGTTTTCTCTTCGGCGTTCTCGTTGGCCTGGTTGTCTTCTTTGTGACGCCCCTCCGACGCCTCCACAACCGGCTCTTCCTTGGGCTCGCGCACCTTCGTCGGTCGAGATGCTGACGCAGCTCCCCCACCGCTGCCAGCGGATTCAATAGCGGCAATGAGATCGCCCTTGCGGAGACCAGAGGTACCCTTCAGCCCCTGTGCCGCCGCGACCTGGCGCAGCTCCGGCAACTTCAACGAGGCGAGGCCATTGGCTTGGCCACGAGCCAAAATATCGGACAGGCTCACAAAAGTCCTTTCACGTCTGATGCTTTCCATGACCCTTCAAAAGCCTGCGAAGCCCCAGGATCGGCCAGACATGCGTGTTCGACAACAGTTTTAAATTTAACCCAAAGATTGCGGGAATCTTCTAGAAAGATTGCCACCTCAAAGTCCCAAAATGTGACTGGCGGCGGGTGTAGCGCGGGGTGGCGTCGTAAAGAAAGAAAAGTGGAGAAAACGAGCCTCGCATCCGGCTTCCGTTGCTTACAATAGCACCTCCCCCACGCCCTGCACCTAACAGCTAGGCTGAAACGCATGAAGTCGACAATGCAGGAGATCCCGCTTTCCGTAGCCAGGATTCTGGAGTACGGCGCCAGTGTTCACCGAAATACGTCTGTGACCACGTATTTTGATGAAACTGCGGAACAAACCAGCTTCCTGCATATCGGCATCCGCGCCGCTGCCATGGCCAACATGTTCCGTGACGAATTTGGCATCCAGCAAGGCGAGCGTGTGGGAACCGTCCTGCCCAATTGCACCGAACATCTTGAGATCATGCTGTCGGTCGCGTCTATGGGAGCGGTTTTTAGCCCCATTAACCGGCACCTTATGGGCAGCCAGATCACGAGCATCATCAATAAATCCGCTCCACGCGTCCTGGTGATCGACGTCACTTGCAGCGAACAGATCGTGCCCATCCTCGCAGACTGCCCTTGTGTGGAAGCTGTACTTGTCATCGGCGCCGACCAAGCCCCTACTACTACGGTGCAACAACTCATAGAGGAACTGGGTCTGCGCAACGAACGCCATCTGCGCGTCCTCAATCTGGAAGCCACCTTGGACGGACGCAGCGCCGACTTCGACTGGCCAGCTATCGAAGAGACCGACCCCGCGGCGATCTGCTTCTCCACCGGCACTGAAGGCCCGCCGAAAGGTGTGGTGTACTCCCACCGAGCACTATGGCTGCATTCGATGCAACTGCGCGCCGCCGATAGCTTCAGTATCCGCAACGGCACCAGTTTCCTGTGCGGCGTACCGATCTACCATGTGCTCAGCTGGGGTGTGCCGCTGGCTGCGTTTATGGCAGGCGCCCCCATTGTGTTTACCGGCCATCGTGCCGACCCGGAGCACATCGCGCACGTTGTTGAAGACGCGATGCCACGCCAGGCACACGGTTCCCCCGCCGTTTGGACTGGCCTGCTGGTGCACTACACCAAACACCAGCCGAAGAAGATGAGTCTGCAGGAGATCTACGTCGGTGGGTCGCAGGTTCCCCCGGCTCTCATCGACGCATGGGAGGAACGCTTCGGTGTGGACATCGTCCACGCCTGGGGCATGACCGAAACAGGCCCTGTGGGCACGGTCGCCCACCCTCCGGCAGGCGTAGCCGGCGCCGCACGTGCCAAATATCGCGAAAGCCAGGGTCGCTTCCATGCAGGTATGCGCTATCGCATCGTCGACGATGACGGCAACGAGCTCGAAGCCCATGACCGTAACTCCGGCGAGCTTCAGGTGCGCGGCAACACCGTGACGGGATCCTACTATGAGGACGATAGTCCTCGTTTCACTCCCGATGGCTGGCTCCGCACCGGAGACATCGCCACGGTAAACAAGGATGGTTACCTGACGATCCACGACCGCAAAGCCGACATCATCCGTTCCGGTGGTGAGTGGATCTACTCTGCGGCACTCGAAACCTACCTTATGGAACCGGCCGCTGTAATCGAGGCGGCGATCATTGGCATCCCCTCCGAAAAGTGGGGGCAGCGTCCGCTGGCAGTGGTGGTACTGGCCGACGGCACCCCCTGGAGCGTTGACACTGCTCAAGAGCTAGCCGACGAACTGCGACAACGTGTTCCAGGTTGGATGGTGCCGGAGAACTGGACCTTTGTTGAGCACATCGATAAAACCAGCGTGGATAAGTTCGACAAAAAAGATTTGCGCCGCCACTTCCGCGAAGGGAAGTTCGACGTCATCACGATTTAGGCGGAGCATAAACCTCACAGCTCGCCTTTAACTATTGCAGATAAAAATAGAGTAGCGTCTCTTTGCATGACCGATGTAACTGTGATGGCTCTAGGGCCACAGTGGCTCGACCCGATGCACTTGCTATCGGGTTCTGGCCCCTTCGGCGCGGCAATCCTGCCCGCTATTTTTGTGATTATCTTCATCGAATCCGGCTTGTTTTTCCCATTCCTGCCGGGCGATTCTCTGCTTTTCACCGCTGGGTTGCTGGCCAGCCAGCCCGATGGTTTTGCACCACTTTGGCAGGTGCTGCTTATCACCCCAATTGCAGCAATTTTAGGTGATCAGGTGGGCTATTGGATCGGCCACCGCTTCCACCCCGCACTGCGCAAGCGCAAGGATGGACGCTTCTTTAAGCAGGAGCACCTACACCGCTCCGAGGAATTCTTCGCCAAGTACGGTTCGATCACAATCATCCTGTGCCGCTTTGTCCCCTTTGTGCGAACCTATGCCCCGTTGGTGGCCGGAATGTCGGGTATGCGCTACCGGACGTTCATTGTCTTCAACATCATCGGCGGTGTGCTGTGGGCCAGCGGCATCGTCTACCTGGGATCCCTGCTTGGCGGCGTGGAGTTCGTGCGGAACAACATTGAGGCCATCTTCCTCGGTCTCGTTGCGTTCTCCATCGTTCCGGCGCTGTTTGGCGTCGTGCAAAAGAGCCGTAGCGAGAAGAAGCAGACTGCCCTCGCCCCGGCGCCGGCTAATGACTAGCCGGTAACGTCCACCTCAACTGGGCCGGCGACATCTAGCTCTAGAACCTTCATTCCACGCCCCCGAGCTTCCTCCACAAGTGCGTTATCCACCCGCTCGGTACTGAGCACCAGAATCGTCGGGCCTGCACCGGAAAGAAATGCCGGGTACCCCAGGTTTCGCAGGCGGTTCACCCACTCTGCGGTCACTGGTAGCACTTCAGCGCGGTACGTCTGATGCATACGGTCACGGGTGCCCTCCCACAGCAATTCCGGATCGTCGCGCAGCGCGACCGTCATAACTGCAGTGCGAGAAACATTGAAGCGAGCATCCACGTGGCTGATATCGGACGGCAGGACGCGACGAATCGCCTCCGTCGACGCATGGAAATCCGGGATGAACGCAGTGGCCTTGATATCCGGGTGTACGTCGATTCGGCGGGCGTGATACTCCGGCGCAGAAACCCCGTCGATGGGAGTATTCGTCCACGAGACGACACCGGCACCCAGCACGGAAGCACCCGCGTTATCGGGGTGCCCTTCAAAAGTCGAAGCGATCTGCACCTGCGCTTTGTCGTCCAGGGTAAAGCCAGCCAAACCGTTGGCTGCGGCCACACCAGCTGTAGCGGCAGCAGCTGAGGAGCCCAAGCCGCGAGACTGTGGGATGGAGTTAGTGCAGCTCACACGTAGCCCCGGAACCGTTACGTCCGCTTCCTTCAATGCCGCCCTGAGCGCACGAACGACCAGGTGGCGCTCATCTAAAGGCACCTCGCCTTCGCCTTCGCCGGTAACCTCAACGACCAGGCCGGACTCAATGACCTCGGCGGTCACATAGTCGTATAGCCCAAGAGCTAAGCCCAGCGTGTCAAAGCCTGGCCCCAGATTCGCGGTAGAGGCGGGAACCTTAACGGTGGCCTTGCGGCCAACCGGGATTTCGACGCCCATTACTTCAGCCCCAGCGCATCTGCAACGGCATGCGGATCTACGTCGGTGACGGTGGGATCCGGCATCTGGGACAGAGCAGTCGTCGGATCCTTCAGGCCATGGCCGGTGACGGTACACACGATGCGCTGGCCAGCAGTCAATTCACCATTGGCATGTGCGTCCAACAGTCCCGCTACGGACGAAGCGGAAGCCGGCTCAACGAAAATGCCCTCACGGCCTGCGATCAGGCGATATGCCTCGAGAATCTGCTCATCGGTCTGGGCGCGGAAATCGCCGCCCGATTCTTCCTTGGCTGCTACTGCTTGCTGCCAGGAAGCCGGGTTACCGATGCGGATCGCGGTTGCGATCGTCTCCGGCTCCAGCACTGGCTCGCCCTTCACCAGCGGGGCGGCTCCTGCGGCCTGTACGCCCTTCATCACGGGGCGTTGGGTGGAAACGCCGTCCTCGGCATACTCGGTGTAGCCCTTCCAATATGCGGTGATGTTGCCTGCATTGCCGACCGGCAGGAAGTGGACATCGGGGGCGTCACCAAGGCAATCGACGATTTCAAACGAGGCGGTCTTCTGTCCCTCGATGCGCATCGGGTTCACAGAGTTGACCAGAGCGATCTCTGGGAACTCGGTGGTCGTCTTGCGAACTAGCTCCAGGCAATCATCGAAGTTTCCGCGGATCTGGATGATCTGCGCGCCGTGCATCACGGCCTGTGCCAGCTTGCCCTGGGCAATCTTGCCCTCGGGGATCAGCACGGCGGACTTGAGGCCAGCGCGGGCAGCGTATGCGGCTGCGGAGGCGGAAGTGTTGCCTGTCGAGGCGCACATCAGGACCTTCTGCCCCTTGTGATAAGCATCGGTCACGGCAACGGTCATGCCACGATCCTTGAAAGAACCCGTTGGGTTGGCGCCTTCGATCTTCAGGTACACTTCACAGCCGGTCAGTTCCGACAGGTGGTTCGCCCGCAGTAGCGGGGTGCCGCCTTCGTTGAGGGTCACCGGCTCCCAGTCCTTCGCGAAAGGCATCCGATCGCGATACATGTTGATCAGGCCGGTCCAATGGTTCAGAACCTTGTTAGTCATGAGTTCCCTGTCGTCTCTTCCCAGTTGTTGCTACTTTTAGAAGCTCTACTTTATTGCCACTGTAGTGCCACAAAGGCGTGCGCAAGCACACCTTTGGTTTTTGACACTGCGTTTGGGGTTAGCGCTAGGGGCTAGCGCTTCAGACTTGTGGTTAGCCTTCCATGCGAATAACAGAATCGATGGCCTTGACCGCCTCCAGTTTCTTCAGCTTGGCAACGGTCTCCTCCAGGTCGCGCTCCTTTGCGCTGTGGGTGATCACAACGAGGCGCGCACCATTGTTGAGTCCTTCTTGACGCACCGTCTTCAGCGATACGCCCTTGTCCGAGAACACGGAGGCCACCTCAGCCAGCACACCCAGACGATCATCGACCTGCATATCAACGTGGTAACGGGTGCGAACTTCACCGAAATCAGCGATGGGCAGGGAGGCATAGGTGGACTCCCCTGGGCCGCGACCGCCGAGCACGATGTTGCGGGCCACGGCCACAACGTCACCCAATACAGCCGAGGCAGTCGGACCACCGCCGGCACCGTTGCCGTAGAACATCAGTCGTCCAGCGGACTCGGCCTCGACGAAGACTGCGTTGTAGGACTCAGCAACGCTGGACAGTGGGTGCGAAATGGGGATAAGCGCGGGGTACACGCGCGCGGAAACAGATTCCTGGTTTTGATCGTCCACGAGGCGCTCACAGATGGCGAGTAGTTTGATGGTGGAGTTCGCAGCCTTTGCGGCTTCGATGTCGGCAACGGTGATGTTGCGGATACCTTCCGTATGCACGTCCTCACCGGAGACGCGGGTGTGGAACGCCAGGGAAGCCAGGATAGCGGCCTTGCTGGCGGCATCGAAGCCGTCGACATCTGCAGTCGGGTCGGCTTCCGCATATCCCAGCTCCGTGGCTTCCGCCAGCATCTCGTCGTAGCTGGCACCGCGGCTGTACATTGCGTCCAAGATGAAGTTGGTGGTGCCGTTGACGATGCCCATGACCTGGTTAACCTTGTCGCCAGCCAGGGAGCGGCGCAGCGGGCCGACCACCGGGATGGCCGCGGCGACGGCAGCTTCAAAGAACAGATCCACACCGGACTCGTCTGCGGCGGCAGAGAGCTCATCGGCGTGAGCGGCGATGAGAGCTTTGTTTGCGGTAACCACGGACTTACCAGCGCGCAGCGCTGCTAGCACTACCTTGCGCGGATATTCAATGCCGCCGATTACCTCGATGACGAGATCGATGTCCTCACGGTCAACGAGGGAGAGTGCATCATCGGTTAGCTTTTCCGGATCTACACCCGGGCGCGGCTTGGCTAGGTCGCTGACAGCGATGCCACGTACTTCCAGCTTTCCACCAATGCGTTCGGCGAACTCATCAGCGCGCTCCTCCAAGAGACGTAGTACCTCGGCGCCGACGGTGCCCATGCCCAGCAGAGCCACACCAACGGTCTCGCCAATTCCCTTGCCTGGCTTGAATTTCTGCTCGGTCATGTCGCTCCTTTGTGGGGTCTCAGTCGAGTTCTGTCGGTAATTTTCCTTAGGTTATCGCACCAATCTACCGCGCGACTAGACAAAGCTGTCCATTACCCCTATTTTACCTCTCTTAGAGGGGGTCTACTCCTCCAAAGACAGCACGTCATCAATGGTTTCGCGACGAATCATCAAACGCGCTTCACCGTCTGCAACCCGTACCACCGGAGGCCGGGTCATCATGTTGTAGCGGGAGGCCATCGCATAACAATAGGCTCCCGTTGCACCAATCATCAGCAGGTCACCGGGGCGCACGTCCTCTGGCACCAAAGCGTCATTGACCAACACATCACCGGATTCACAGTGAGAGCCCACGATACGCGTCGGCAACAACTCCCCCGCGACCTCCCGGTTCGCCACGCGGCAATCATATTCGGCCTGGTACAGGGCCGGACGGATGTTATCGCTCATGCCACCGTCGACGGAGATATAACGACGGGAAATCCCGTCCGCCACCTCAACATCCTTCACCGTACCCACGCGGTAAAGGGTAATCATCGACGGTCCGGCGATCGCGCGTCCCGGCTCCACGTTAAGGGTCGGTTCGGGCACACCGGCCGACTTCGCCGCTTCGCACACCTTGCTCTTAAGCTCGGACGCCACCTCTTCAACGTCGAGAGCCTCATGATCCGGCATATAGGCGATACCGTAGCCACCACCGAGATCGAGGGTATCCAGCACCGTAGGGGCGTCCGACCCCACGACCCCCACACCGCGCGACGGGTCGACAGCATGATCGTCGTGCAAGGTCTTAATGGAATCCAAAAGCTGCTTCCACAGCCCCAAAAGGCGCTCGGCGGCCAGAGCGAAACCAGCGGCTTCAAAAACCTGAGAGCCTACATGGCAGTGCAGGCCGCGCAGGCGCACGCCGTCGGCGGTATGGCAGGCCATGGCCGCATGGTGAGCCGCGCCGGAGGCAAGAGAGAACCCGAACTTCTGATCCTCGTGACTAGTGGCGATGAACTCGTGGGTATCGACGTGCACACCCGGAGTTACGCGTACTAGTACGTCCTGGGCCTTGCCCAGTTCGCCTGCAACGGCGGACAAAGACTCAATTTCTTGTAGCGAGTCTACGACGATCAGCTCCGCACCTTCGGAAACCGCCAGTCGCAGAAACTCCGGGGACTTGTTGTTGCCGTGGACAGTGATGCGTTCAGCTGGGAAGCCCGCAGCCAGTGCCACCTGGAGCTCGCCTAAAGAGGCGACGTCGAGGGACAGCCCCTCATCCATCACCCAGCGGGCGACCATCTTCGACAGGAACGCCTTGGACGCGTAGTGGACGAAGCGCCCTCCGCCGAATGCCTTGGCCAAGCGGCGACAGCGGGTGCGGAAGTCTTCCTCGTCCATCACGAAAGCCGGAGTACCGAAGGTTTCCGCGATATCGGTGATCGGCACGCCACCGATGGTGACCTCGCCTGCCCGCTCCCCCGCCGTCTCGCGGCGAAGGGTCTGCGGGTAGACGTGCGCTGGGATCGCGTTGAACTCCGCGGTGTTGGCGATGCGACGGCGCAGTCGTGTGGAGTTCAGGTGAGTCTCCGGATCCAAAGGATTCTCCTAGGTGAGTTGAGTGTGTGTTGGGTGCTGACGTGAGGGCGTCAAAAAGGAGGCAGCCGTCCTCAGTGCGCTCTGGTCTACATGCGCTCCGGGGCAGACACACCGAGCAGCTCCAGCGCGTTGGCGAGAGTCTGGCGAGCCGCAGAGGCCAGGGAGAGGCGAGCGGCGAACAACGCCTTGTTCTCTGCAACGGTCTGCTCGTCGTCGCTGGGTTTCGGCAAGATCTGGCAAGCGTCGTAGAAGCGGTGGAATGCTCCGGCCAGCGCCTCCGCGTAGCGGGCCACACGGTGGGGTTCGCGCAGCTCCGCAGCGGTCTTCACGACGGCCGGGAACTCACCCAAGGTACGGATGAGGTCGCCCTCGCGGTCATGCGTTAGTAGGGCTAGATCGGCGCCTTCACGGGTGACGCCGAGATCCGCTGCCTTGCGTCCCAGGGAGCACAGGCGAGCGTGTGCATACTGGACGTAGAACACCGGGTTGTCGTTGGACTGCGAAGCCCACAGATCCATATCGATATCCAAGGAAGAATCGACGGAGCTGCGGATCAGCGCATAGCGGGCGGCATCCACGCCGATGGCCTCCACAAGGTCGTCCAAGGTGATGACAGTGCCAGCGCGCTTCGACATACGCACTGCCTTTCCATCCTTGACGAGGTTTACCAGCTGACCGATGAGCACCTCGACCTGCTCCGGGTCGTAGCCCATGGCGGCAGCTGCTGCGCGGAGACGGGCGATATAACCGTGGTGGTCGGCGCCGAGCATGTAGATGCATAGATTATGGCCACGGTCGAACTTGTCGGCCACGTAAGCGATATCACCGGCGATGTAGGCCGCGTTGCCGTCGGACTTGATGACCACGCGGTCCTTGTCGTCGCCGAAGTTGGTGGAGCGCAGCCACCAGGCACCGTCGGCTTCATAAAGGTTGCCGTTGTCCTTGATCTTCTGGATCGCCGCTTCGACGGCGCCGGACTCGAACAGGGAGTTTTCGTGGAAGTACACGTCGAACTCCGTACCGAACTCCGCCAGGGTGCGCTTGATATGGGCAAACATCAGGTCCACGCCCTGGGAGCGGAATAGCTCCTGTGCGTCCTCTGCGCTGAGCTGCTGCCAGTCGGGGTTTTTCTCCACGATCTGCGAGGCAATGTCCTGAATGTAGTCGCCGCCGTATCCGTCTTCCGGGGTAGGTTCGCCCTTGGCGGCGGCCAGCAGGGAGCGGGCAAAGCGGTCGATCTGTGCGCCGTGGTCGTTGAAGTAGTACTCGCGGGTAACTTTCGCGCCGCGGGCGGTTAGCACTCGTCCCAGCGCATCGCCCACGGCGGCCCAACGTGTGCCACCCAGGTGGATGGGGCCAGTTGGGTTTGCAGAGACGAATTCAAGGTTGATGGCGGTTCCGGCGAACTCATCGCCGTGGCCGAAATCTGCACCGCTAGCGAGGATCTGCTCGACAATCTTGCCTTGTGCAGCAGCGGCCAGGCGAATGTTGATAAAGCCTGGGCCTGCAACGGTGGCCTCGTCGATACCGTCGTGGCCGGCGAGGGATTCCGCGAGCCAAGTACCGAGCTCACGAGGGTTCGTACCGGCCTTTTTGGCGACCTGCATAGCGATGTTCGTTGCGTAGTCGCCGTGCTCCGGGTTGCGTGGGCGTTCCACGGTAGCGCCTTCCGGCACCACGGAAGAATCCAGGCCGTGGGCATCCAGGGTCGTGCGGGCAGTTTCGGTAATCAGTTCAGACAATTCAGCAGGAGTCACAGCATTAAACACTAGCAGTGGAGTCGAGCCGCTCACGCAGTGGTGGAGGTGATTAAACTACTGCCCTATTGCAGTGCTAGACTTTCAACCCGTATTGACGTGAACTTAAAGTGAACCGCCAATACGACGCCTTCGTAGCTCAGGGGATAGAGCACTGGTTTCCGGTACCAGGGGTCGTGAGTTCGAATCTCGCCGAGGGCACGTTGTAAAGCCTCGGGACATCGCTTTTGATTTTGTTCCGAGGCTTTTGCTTTTGGATTGCCCTAGTGGAGGAAGTTACGTTTTCCGCTTTAACCGGGGCAGCGTCATGGCTTTAACTCCGGCGAGGATATGGCCACGATGATCCGCATGCTGGGTATTCTTAAGAAAATTCTTTTTATTTCTCAAGGAGATCGACCATGCGCCGCGCGAGTACTTTCGCTCTGGTTTTAACATCCGTCCTTGCCCTGTGTGGTTGTGGTTCCGGCGGGGATGACTCAGGGGATGTGCAGACCACTACCGTAACTGCGTCCCCAGAAACCACGACAAGTACGTCCAAAACGAAGAGCTCAGAAGCTAAATCCCCCACCCCCACTCCGGGCGGTCCACAGCAAAAGACGACCACGAACGGTGAGGCTGTCATTGGGCACACTGAAGCTCCAGGTCAGGCTGCCCCTTCAGTAATGAACAAGACAATCGCATCCTGTGGCGATCCCTCACTTCACGAAACTGGCACAACATTCTTTACCGATGGGACGTCAGGTTGGACTCAGACCTGTGCCAACAAAATGATGGCCGCTCGTCCCGCCGAGCCGGCTCCCGCCCCAGGCGATTCCTATTACGAGGGCTACAACGATGGCTATAGCGACGCACAGGACTACGACTACGGGTACGAGGAAGGCTACTGAGAGAATTAAGCTTCAGAAGCTCCCGATCCTGAGTTCTTTACGCTCTCGATACTCTGAAAATTCACGTTTGGAATCCGCGAGAATCGATCCTCGTCACAAGTCAGCACGATGATCTGATTGTCCCTACCCAGCGCACCGAGCACCTTGTTCATACTCTTCGACCGATCAGTATCGCTGAACCCCAGAACGTCGTCCAGGAAGATCGGCACACCGCTGCCATCGTGACCCACCAGCCGGGCAATCGCGAGGAGCTGCAGAATCTCCACCTGCTCCTGTGCACCTCCAGAGAGCTGTTCTTTGTCCAGACGCACACTGCCGATTGCGCGGCTTGAAACTTGGAACTTCTCGTCCACATCCAGATCCACATCGCTGCCGAAGACCATCCCAGAAAGCTTATTCAGAGCCTTTCGATAAGGCTCGGAGTACTTCTCCTGCATCCGCTTCCGCGATGCCTGAACCACCTCGTGCAACAGCTCCGCAGCATCCGCTTGCCTGCGCAATCTAGTAACCACACCCTTAAGGCGCTTCACCTCCGTTTCTGCTCGCTCCTTCGTATCTGCAGAGCCCCGAGCCTGTCCAAGCTTCGCATTCATTGCAGCGATATTCACACGGCATTCCTGCATTTGCTGACTGAGCATATTCAGCCGGCTTTGTGCCCCGTCGAGGCTTGCCTGCGCATCCGTAACGTCCCCAAGCTCTCCCACTTCTCGGCGCTTTGATTCCAATTCCGAGCGCGCCACTTCCACGGCCGCAATTGCCTGCGTTCGTTTCGTGCGTAGGTCTTCATCGGAGTGACGTTGACGAGCCGCCTCCAGATTCTTCGATGTCGCATCCAACTGCTGCTGCAGGCTCTCAACCTTCGCCTCATGTTGGATTTTCCGCTCGATTGCGTCACTGTTTTGCAGTGAAAGTAGCCGCTCACTGGCCGCATCGCGATCCCGGGTCGCTACCTCCAAGGCAGCGGTGGCTTCCGCATCGTCGATAGTCCCATCAGGCTCCGCATTGGCGTCACTTCGCAAGCTACCGCAGTTCTTCCATAGGTCTTCCAGTTCGGCAGTAAGGCTACTTACCAGACTGTTGAGGTCAGACATCGAGCGCTTGCCAAGAGTGGCCTTGAGACTGGCTCGCAGGTCACGCAGGTTCTCCTCCTCCTCGTTACGTGCTCGCACAGCGCGTCCGAATTCCTCCAAAACTTCAGCGCGGGAGTCCTCCAGATCGATGTGCTCGCGCCCAACTGATGAAAGCTCCGCATTGACCTTCTGTAGCGCCTCGGTGACCTTCAAGTCGAGGTTGCTGGAATCCTGCGCTGGAGTCACACATACTTGGTATTCACCCAGCCCCACCGTCCATTCGGTGGTGACTTTCTTTTCCAGACCACCGTCCCCCAGTACCCTTTCCACCCCATCATCCACGACCGTGCCTCCGATCGGCCCGGTAATGTGCACGGCAGTCGCTCCGACATCGCGAATCTTGATCTGTGCTTCTAGATCCGAGATCGCTTCACGAATCCTCTGCTCCGCCTTGGGCGTTGCGGGGTCGCGATCTACCTTCTGTGCCAGCTCCGTGACCTTGGAGTCCAGCTCGATGGCATCATCGCGTTCCTCTGCAGCGCCATCCAGCTGCTCCTGCACCTCCGCTTCTTTCTTCAGCGCAGCAGCCAGCTTGGCACGCTTATCCGCCAATGCATAGGCAACATGGGCACTATCGAAGGCCTTCTGGGCTTCATTGCGCTCAGCCTGTTGTTCGTCGGCTTTCTTTTGGACGCCGCCAAGTTCCTCGGTCGCCGTCTTCAGTGACTGCTCCTGCTTCTCCAGCGCTGACTTCAGATTTTCCCGAGCTTCGAAGGCGTCGTCCCAACGCCCGACCTGATCGTGTTTCAGATCCAACTCGTTTTCCAAGGTGCGGAGAGTCTCCGCAACCTTCTTCGCGGCTTCCAGCCGCTGGACGCACTCGTCGTACTCCTTCTGTGCATCCGGTAGGTCGGCCTCCGCCTCCGCCCGCTGGGTCTGCAGGGATTCAATGTTGCGAATTGTCCCTTGAGCGTTGTTGTAATCACTCTCCGCAGTTGCCAGAGCTTCTTCCGCACTAGCAAGTTCCGCCTCGGCCTTCGCCAGTTCTCCCCTGGAGTTTCGGTTGCTTCGCCGATCCCGTAACTTCCTGTCCTCTTCGTCGATCAGGCGAACCAGTCTCTCTGCTGCTCCCTGATCGTCTTCACGGATGCCACCAACGGCGCCTACTGTGGCGTCATGAGCCTCACTCCCTTCCTCCACAGCGCGATCACCGGCAGTTCGAAGAGCTGAAGAAAGGGCGGGAATTGCAGTGAAATCTAGGGCATCCAAGCGTTCGCCCTGACTGACGAACAGTGCCTCGCGCAGCGCAGAATCTATGTTCTCGTTTAGTAGTGCGTTGAACTTTTCCATCGCAGCGTCACCGTCGTAGTTACGTACGGAAGGGCGCAGCACATCCAGCTTCGTTTTCTTTTTCTCGAAGTCCTTGGTGTACTCCACCTGGTACTCGCCAAGGCGCATGCGGGCGGTGATTTTCGGTTTTGAGCCTCCACCTACGGGGAAAAAGACACTAACCTTCCTGGAACCTGTCGAAACCTTCCAATCGGAAAGCAGCAACCCAAAGGCATTCATCAAACTGGATTTGCCGGCCTCGTTACTGCCGTAAACAACGGTCACTCCCGTCGCTTTAGGAGTGAAATGGGCAGAGCTGATACCTGCAAAGTTGTAGACTTCCAGGCTTTCCAAGACAAAGCTGGCCTGGTTAGAAGTTGTCATCTTCCTAAACCGTTCCTCTCCCCTAGTTGCCCTTCTCCGCGTGCTTGGCCAGCCGCACCAGCAAGCGCAGTGCATCCTGTGCACACTGGGATTTCCGCACCTGCTCTGGATCCTTACTCTTGATTTCGGCTATTGCCTTGAGTTCATGTGCTGCCTCACCAATAAAGCCCTGACCCAGCAGCCCTTCAGATAGCTCATCCTCATCGGGAATAACGTGCACATCCATTAACCGATCGCGTTCATATAGAGCTGCGAAGGTCGGCTTAAGTTTGGCTACTCGTTCATCCAAGTAAGCAGCATCGTGAACGGATAGCATCCCCTCCAGCGAGTATTTGATAACGGTGGTGCGCTTGGCCTCGATAGCTTCCAACCGCCCCAGGAATTCATCAATATCCTCCGTTGAGTTCACTGTCGCGGCCACAGCCCTCAACGTCCACCCTCCCACCGGAATCTCTTCAACCTGCACCTGTGCCTGCTGCTCGGGGCGCGCCGGATCCACTGCAATGTCCACCACCAGCACGTTGCCAGAGTTCGATTCACCTCGGCCGTCCTTATCAACGAAAGCCGTGGCCTCGTGCGCACCGGAGTACCACACTCGTGCCTGGGTGCCGTCTGCATCTAGCGGCATCGTCGAGTGCGTATCTCCTAGCGCCACATAATCCACTTTGCGATCACGGCAGGCCTGGGCTGCATTGTCCACGTCGATGCAGTCGAGATCGTCTTTTTCACCAAAAGAGCTCACCCCACCATGCCCGACCAATACTCGAATACCTGCCCCCTCTATCGGCTCTAGCCCGCTCAGAGCGGCTGCAACCAGATCCTGTTCTGCGCTTTTCCCCCGCAGCGGCGCTCCCACGATTTCTAAGGTCACATTCCCCTCGTGGGCTCCGTCGGAGTTCGGCACCGCAATTGGCTGCGTGTCCTTGAGGACGAAAACGTTCGTCAACTCGTCGAATTCCTCCCTGTGGTACACGCTCGCCGCGTCCAGCGGATCGTGGTTACCTGGCAGTAGAAAAACGGGTACCGCTGAGCCTTTCAACACGTCGATGGCTCGACCGTAGATTTCTGGTTTCAGCAAGTTATTGTCAAAAACATCGCCTGCTACCACTACTGCGTCGCATTCCTTTTCCTGTGCGAGCTCTAGCAGCTTCTCAATCGTAGATAGCCGCGATTCATCAAAACGCGACTGTGCCTCAGCACTTAAGTAATGCCTCTGCATCCCCAGTTGCCAGTCCGACGTGTGCATAATCCGCGCTCGGTGCGCGGACATTGCCGTCATTGGTTGTGCCATATCTTCCGCTACCTGTTCTTCCCGATCTCGTCGCTTTTATCGCGATCTATTTCGCCGTTTGCTCGTTCCGCTGCGTGATCCGTCGCTCTGCCACTTGCCTCGCCCGTAGTTTTATCAGTCCCGTCGGACAACCTAGTTTTATAATAGAACATAGGTTCGGATTTCTCGAGGGTTTCAAAACAAACTTCCAGCTCATGCGTCGCTTTGAGCTGATCCACCGCATGCCACGCGACCGAACGCATAGCCTCATTCAGCGCCTTCTGGTCCCCCTGTTCCAACCCGGATTCCCAACTCAACGGCTCCCAATCGACCGGCTCTGCCGCGGTGCCCCAAAACTCTGCCGAGTCCACCTGTTCTGACTGTTGTTCCCGCACCGTTCCGGCATTGCGCGCCTGAGGCTGCTTTCGTGGCGACGCCCCCACACCCCCGTTGCTCCAGCCCTGTACCGGGCGCAGCAGCTCCTGCGCATTCAGCCCCCGCCATCGCAGCAGAATACTGGGGTCCTTTTCCAGTCGCTCCGCAGCAGAATAAGCCAATGCCACCACATGCTTGCAGATCGCGGACTTATCCGGGCACGTACAGCTCACCCGATTGACATGCCCGGGATGCAATAGCACTGAAGCCACATCCATACCCGGCGCGCCACCGCCCAGGATGGAACGAATATGCGAGCTATCGGAAAGCATCTCATCGTATACAAAGTCACGCTGCCGATCCGTGAGTTTGCGCAGGTGAATCGAAGTTTCAAAAGGCTCCAGCTGAGAACCGTCAACAAGGCCGGCAACCACGTTCTCGGCAAACTCCACGCTCAGTACCTTGCCGCCCCGGAAGTATTCCCGGCCACGCGCCAAGCGCCCCGAGTCCGTAGCTTTCGATACGGCCTCCATTAACTGCGAGCTTGCCCAGCTATCTTCCCCACGTATATGCGTGCCATGGGCATCCCGCAGCCGGTCCATTTCCTGTCGTCGTCTAGCCCCAAAATCGGCGAGCACCACATTTTCGCCCCATGTCGCGTCTGTGCGTGAGCGCCTTCTCGGTGGTTTGCTAACCATCGTTTTCCTCCAGCTGGGTGGACTCGCGCAGCTGAAGCAGTTCGCTCAGCTCGGCATCGCCAAGATTGGCGATCCAGCCCTCGCCTGCGCCGACGATATCGCCCGCCAGCTCGCGTTTGCTCATAATAATGTCGTGGATTCTCTCGTCGATGGTGCCCTGTACCACGAGCTTATAAACCTCCACGGACTTGTTCTGTCCAATTCGGTAGGCACGGTCGGTGGCCTGATCCTCAACGGCTGGGTTCCACCAGCGATCGATATGGATCACCACCGACGCCTCAGTCAGCGTGATGCCGGTGCCGCCCGCCCGCACCGAAAGGATCATAATCGGCGGTCCGTCCGCACTCTGGAAATCGTGAACCATCCGCGTGCGCTGTGTGCGCGACAGCCCGCCGTGCAGCACGGGTGCCTCCACGCCAAAGGTGGCCTCCAGCTCTGGTGCAAGCACCTTTCCAAAGGTCGGGAACTGCGTAAACATCAGCACCTTTTTGCCTTCTTCTAGGGCATTTTCGGTGATTTCAAAGATGCGCTCGATCTTCGCCGAGCGATGTTTCCCCTCGGCCAGGATCCCCGACCCGTCGCCTGCGTAGTGTGCCGGATGGTTACAAATCTGTTTGATCTTCACCAGCGCCCCCAGGATATTCGCGCGCCGTTTGCCACCGGGTAGCTGCAGGCGCATCTCCATATCCTTAATGAACGACTCGTATAGCGCAGCCTGCTCCCTGGAAAGGGGAACGCGCTCCACAATGTCTTGCTTCTCCGGCAAATCCAGCCCAATCGCCGCATCGTCCTTCAACCGACGCAAGATAAACGGCTGAACCAAGGCTCGCAGCCTGCGCTTCGCTTCGTCATCTCCATAGCGCTCGATGGGTATAGCCAGGCGATTTTGAAATGCCGCTGCGGATCCGAAGATTCCGGGATTCGCGAAATCCATGATCGCGTACAGATCACTCAACCGGTTCTCCACCGGTGTACCCGTTAGCGCAATATGCGTGGCCGCTGGAAGGGAGCGCACTGCCCGGGACTGTTTTGTCGCCGGGTTCTTGATCGATTGTGCCTCGTCGGCTACCACTCTGCCCCACTGAACCTGCTGGTATCGGGCGGTATTGCGCGCCACTCGACCGTAAGTTGTCACCACCAGATCCGGTCGCTTCATTCCGCTTTCCAGCCCTTGGATTGTGGCGTCACCAAATTCTTTATCGTCCAACAACCCCGAACCGTGATCGACTAAGACCTCCAGATCCGGCACATGCAATGCAGCCTCCGCACGCCAGGCTTCCACAACTGTGGTGGGTGCCACGACTAAGGTGGGGCCTTCACAATCGCCAGCCTCGCGCTCCCATGCCAGTAGTGCCAGCACCTGCAGAGTCTTTCCCAAGCCCATATCATCGGCCAGAATCGCGCCGATGCGGTGGCGGTGCATCCAAGCCAACCAGTTCAAGCCCCGTCGTTGATGATCGCGCAGTGTGGTCTTTACAGCGGCAGGCACGTCTACGAGCTCAGGCGGATCCAACTGCGCTTCACCGTCCAGCAGCCTTGCGACCCATCCGTCGGCTTCCACGCGAAACTCGTGGTCAGCATCCACTATCTCAGCGGCGCTCAGCAGATCGGCTTCTAGGATGTCACGCACGCTCACAGTGACATCTCCAACAGCTTTTTCCTTTTTATCCTGCTGTTTCGTAACCTGTGCAAACCACTTGCGCGCAGCCAAGAGGGATTCCTGATCTAGGAATACGTACTCGCCGTTGATGCGCACAATCGCCTCAGCCGCGTTCAGCAGCTCTTGGCGCGTCGCCTCGTCGAGCCCCTCGCCGGCACCGTCAGCGCCATCAGCGTTACCCAGGCTGACCTCCCACGAGAAATTCATCAGCTGATCCATGCCTAGCTTGCCAGCACCCGGCCCCTGGCCAACCGGCGTGGCTTTAGCCTTGACCCGCGGTCGCACTTTGCCCCACCCGCGTGGAATCATCACCCCGAACCCAGCCTTACGCAGCGCCGCCGCCCCGTGCTCCAGGAAGCTTGCCAGCTCGGAGATCTCCAGACTCGTCCCCAAGGTCGGCTGTTCGCTCGGCAGCTCTTCTGGACGCCACCATCTCCGCCCCTGCGGATTCGCGCCCATGTTGAGCCATGCCAGGAGACTGCGCAGATGCGGTTCGAAATCCGGCCATACATCTCCGGCACGATTGAGACCGCGGATGATCCTTACTTTTAACTCTTCGCCCACAGTGGCAGGGTTGATTGGCTCAGCAGGGCCACCATTCATCGAATGGGCTATTTGCAACCACCACGACGGTGCTACGGTCACATCGTCCTCACCCGCACCCTTTTGCTCGTCGGTTTGTTCCACTTCGGAGGGGGTCGACAACAAGAACAGCAATTGTCCAGCCTCCGCCTCCGCTTCCCGCCGCCACTGTCCCAGGCTGGCTACGGTGCTGGCTCCACCTCTTCGAGTTGCCGTTCCCGTAGCGAGGGCGCGCACGAAATCCGACGTGAACTCCATGGGCTCGCGGCGCAAATGTGCCACGGCAATCCAGTGGGCGAACTCATCGGCCAGGCGCTCCACCACATCTTCTCCCCCGTTGCGCGTCAACACCCCGGGCACGCGTTCGCGGAACTGCTGCAACACACGCATGTGATCACCGGCGGGCGAAAGAGTCCAGCGTGGGAACCACTGATCGTCTACGCGCTCCATGCGCATCATCACACGCCCGGCAAGCACTGCTTCTTCAACGAAAGCACAGAGTTTCATAAGGAATTTAAGCTCCGGGGCAAACCCATCAATCAGTCCGACCTTAGAGGCAGTTTCTTCGATTGCATTTTTATGCGCATATTCACATAACTGCCCCATTAGAGCGACCGATTCTTCGGGGGTCAAAGCTACCGCGGGTACCGGCAATTCCTTCACCCTTCCCCGTGGCGTAGAAAGCCAGATTCCTCCCCGATTACGCCAGGGGTGCATCCCCAGAATATCCATACAAACCGCTGGTAGATCCCCCATTTCCAGCTCGTCAATATCCATTACCACCCCATGCCCCTCGACACGCTCCACCCACAACCACAGCCCGCCTGAAGTTGGTGCAACTACGTGCATTTGATGCGTGAATCCCATGCTGGAAGTTTTACCATGTACGCCGGACACCCCTCGAAGCGCGACTACGTCCGCTAACGTGGATGTCGAGTTGTGCGCGTCACACTTGCGCGCGCCTTCTACACTTCGGAGCACAGAGAGCCCGAAAGCTGACGTATAGAATTTATACATTCAACTTGAGGAGATGACTGTTCGTGGCTGACCAAACATGGTTTGTCATAGCCATGGTGATCTATCTGATCGTCATGCTGCTGATTGGACTTTATAGTTTCAACCAGACCGACGAGTACGAGGACTACATGCTCGGCGGACGAAACCTACACCCCTTCGTTGCCGCCTTGTCCGCTGGCGCCTCCGACATGTCCGGCTGGCTCCTTATGGGCCTGCCTGGCGCGCTGTACATGCTCGGATTCTCCGAGATGTGGATGGCCATCGGCCTCCTCGTCGGCGCTGCGGTCAACTGGATCATTACCGCACCTCGCCTGCGCTCCTACACGGAAGTGGCGAATAACTCGATCACTATCCCCTCCTTCTTGGAGAACCGCTTCCACGATCGCAGCCACTTCCTGCGTATCGCTGCGGGCATCATCATCCTGGTGTTCTTCACCTTCTACGTGTCCTCCGGCATGGTTGCCGGTGGCCGCTACTTCGAGTCCACCTTTGAGGGCGACTACTTGACCGGCATGATCATCATCGCCGCCGTCACCGTTGGCTACACCTTCATCGGCGGCTTCCTGGCTGTGTCCTTCACTGATACCGTCCAGGGCTGCATCATGTTCGTCTCTCTGCTGCTGGTGCCCATTATGGCGCTGCTGCACATGGATGACCCGGGCGCTATCTGGACTTACCAGCTTGAGAACGCATATGGTCTCGAGTCCATCGAACCCAACCCCGACTGGTTCTCCCTGTTCACCGGCGTATCCTTCGTCACCATCATCTCCAACCTGGCATGGGGCCTGGGCTACTTCGGCCAGCCACACATCATCGTGCGCTTCATGGCACTGCGTGGCC
The DNA here is from genome assembly GCF_053479475.1 of Corynebacterium sp. 22-2729. NCBI lineage: Bacteria > Bacillati > Actinomycetota > Actinomycetes > Mycobacteriales > Corynebacteriaceae > Corynebacterium > Corynebacterium sp. 22-2729. Next base: position 17,697 of record NZ_JBRBCA010000003.1, on the reverse strand, counting down.
CGTCCGATGCTCGCGCAGGTATGCGTTACGGCGTTGGCTGGATGTTCCTCTGCCTGGTCGGCACCGTCATGGTTGCCATCATCGGCCCGGCTTTCTTCGGCATGGATCCTTCCATCGCAATCACTGACCAGGAGAACTTCGAGACGATCTTCCTGGACATGGGTCGCATCCTGTTCCACCCACTGCTCGCAGGCCTGATCCTGACCGCCGTGCTGGCCGCGATCATGTCCACGATTTCCTCCCAGCTGCTGGTTGTGTCCTCCGCTCTGATCGAGGACATCTACAACGGCCTTATCAACAAGAACGCCTCCGACCAGTCCCTGAAGAACCTCTCCCGCATCGCCGTGCTGGTTGTTGCCCTGCTGGCTGCATTGATTGCACTGAGCCCGGACTCCGGAATTTTGGGTCTCGTCGAGTTCGCCTGGGCTGGCTTCGGCGCTTCCTTCGGCCCGGTCATCCTGGGTGCATTGTTCTGGCGTCGCCTGAACGCCGCAGGTGCAGCTGCTGGCCTGGTCACTGGTGCAATCGTCGCCTTCCTCTGGGGTGGCCTGCCACAGTTCGGCGTCATCGACAAGCCATTCGACCTGTACGAGATGATTCCGGGCGTTATCCTGAACGTGATCGTCATGGTCGCCGTAACCCTGATGACCAAGGCTCCGTCCAAGGAAATCACCGATACCTTCGACCAGGCAATCAAGCTGTCCAAGGTTGCTGCCAAGAAGGATATCGACTTCGAGGAAGCCGCAGAGGTTGCCGCCAAGTAGCCTTCGCAGGCTAACCGCCCAAAATAGGGGCGAACCTTTCTAGCGTCGCTGCAGTATAAAGCTGCATGCGGCGCTTTTTCTTTTACTCCCTCCGCCCTTCCCCTTTCACCTCCTACTGCTTATTTCTGGTTGTACTGCTATTTGGGGTTTATTGGGTGGTGACGCCACATTCTCCCCGCCCGCAGGATCAGCGCACCGTCGCAGAGTACCTACAACATATTCACCAGATCCCCGCCCGACCGCGGGTACTGGGATATTCTCGCGATCGCTTCGGCGATGGCTGGGGGATGCAGGTCACCGAACTTGGCACTTGCGATACGCGGCACCTGTTGCTGGTGCAAGCATTCGGGGGTTCTACTGGAGGGTGTGCGAGTACTCGCGGAAGAGACGGGGCAATGGAGCGAGGGGGCGTCGATCCCTATACGCACCGCACGATGAACCGCCATAACGTCGATGTCGACCATATCGTTCCGCTGGCTGCCGCGTGGGATCTGGGCGCTTATGCGTGGCCGGACGCACGTCGTCGAGAATTTGCGAACGATACGTTGCGCAACCTGGTCCTCACATCGTCCGAGGTCAACCGGGAGAAGTCAGACTCGACCTTGAGTGAATGGCTGCCTCCGGTGAATCAGTGTGGCTACTGCGCACGCTTTGTTCGGGTGATCGGTGAATACGGTCTTGCGATGACTGTGGCGGATTTGCAAGCGGCCCGAGTTGCCTGTGACTTGTAGTCCACATCAGCGAACAAAGATTTTGGGCAAAGGCACTTTCAAAAGGCCCGTCAAAGTGACAAGTCACCTATCAATCTGCCAGAGTAGGTGGCATGTCTACCCTTATTGTTGCACTTCACGTTCTGACAGCGATCCTGCTGATCGGCCCCGTAGCGATTGCTTCCTCCATGTACGCGCCCCAGTTCCGCAAGGCTCAATCCGGTGATCCCGCGGCCGTTGGCGCGCTGCGCCTGGTGCACCGCATCACCCGCTCTTATGGCTTTGTTTCCTTGCTGGTCCCGGTGCTGGGCTTGGTCGCATTCTTCACTGTCGATGGTGCGATGAAGAACCATGCTCTGCACTTCGCCCTGCTTTTGGCGATTATTGCCTGGGGTGTGCTAATTGCCCTGGTTATCCCCCGCCAGCGCCAGGGTTTGGTGGTCTTGAACGCCGTGGAGGCTGGTGACGCTCCTGCCTCCGAGGCTGAGACCGCCAAGGCAACTAAGGCAGATGCCTCTAAGATCCCGGGACAGGCTGCTATGTTCGCCGGCATCTTCAACCTGCTGTGGCTCATCACAGCGATCCTGATGTTCTTCTAAACCCCAAGGGTTTCAAAAAATCCCGCGCAGGTGCTTTTCAGGCAACCTGCGCGGGATTTTTGTATAGCTATCCGGCGCTGTAGACAGACTGCGTAGACACGAATCGCGCGTCGATGTCGCTGGATCAGGAATCTGTTAAAAGCAATAATTCCCATTACGGAAAACGTCCAGGTCAGAGCGTCGCCAAAATTCTCTTCTTCGCGAGAGGCTCGGCAGATTCACGATATAACGACATTTCTGCCCCGGACCCCGGACACCCCCGATGCCCTGACGCTACAACCTCCGCCTTAGCGGCGTCCGCCGCGGTGGCCGCGCTCTCCCTTGAAACCGCGTCCGCCGCGATCATCACGGTCATTACGTCCACGACCGCCATTGCCACGGTGGTCACCACGGCCGTTCCGCTCGTTTCGGTCGTTCCAATCATTCCTGCGATTACGGCCTCCACGTCCACCGCGATCATCACGGTCACCACGGTGGCCGCCACGTCCACCGCGATCGCCGAAGTCATTGCGATGCTGACGCTTGTGGCTCCCCGGACGACCAGTCGGAGCACCGGGATCCGGCTCAATATTGATCAGCTGGCCAGAGACGCGGGTTTGGTCCAGTGCGTGGAACACTTCCATCGGTAGATCCGCCGGCAACTCCACCAGGGAGTGCTCGGCAAAAATGCTAATTCGACCGAAGTCGCGGGAACTCATGCCGCCCTCATTTGCCAGTGCACCAACGATGGCACCGGGGCGCACACGCTGCCGGTGCCCCACCGACAGGCGGTACACAGCAAGCTCCTTACCATTGCGATCCTTAATGCGCGGAGCTTCCTTATTAAAGCGCTCGTCGAAAGGCTTATATGCTCCGCCTCCGCTACGGGAATCGTCACCGTAGCGATCGTCGCGACGGCGACGCGGACGCTCCTCCTTCGGCTTCTCCTTCATTAAGAAGTCCTCACCAGCCTGCAACTGCGCAGCCAAGGCAGCGGCGATATTCGCCAACTCCACCTCGTTAGACTCCGAGTATTCCTTCACCAGATCACGGAAAATACTGATCTGTGGGTCGGACAGCGACTCAGTCAGGCTATCGCGGAACTTCTCCTTGCGAGCCTCATTCACCGCGTCCACAGTCGGCAGCTCAATCTCATTCAACCGAGACTTCGTTGCCCGTTCGATGGCCTTCAACAAACGACGCTCACGGGGCGTCACAAACAAAATTGCGCGGCCTTTACGGCCTGCACGCCCCGTACGGCCAATGCGGTGCACGTAGGATTCCGTGTCGTGCGGAATGTCGTAGTTGAACACGTGTGTGATGCGGTCGACGTCCAGGCCACGAGCAGCAACGTCCGTCGCTACGAGAATATCCAGACGGCCGTCCTTCAGCTGATCCACAGTGCGCTCGCGCAGATTCTGCGGAATATCACCATTAATTGCCGCAGCGTTAAAGCCGCGAGCACGCAAACGCTCGGCCAGCTCCTCGGTCTCGTTCTTGGTGCGCACGAACATGATCATGGCCTCGAACTCAGTGACTTCGAGAATCCGGGTCAGCGCGTCCAGCTTGTCCCGGTGGCTAACCAACAGGTAATCCTGCTCGATGTTTTCACTCGTCCGCTGGGCGGCCTTCACCGTGATTTCCTGCGGATCATTCAGGTACTGCTTCGACAGACGGCGGATGCCAGAAGGCATCGTCGCGGAGAACAAAGCCACCTGCTTTTCGCTGGGGGTATCTTCCAGGATGCGCTCAACATCCTCCTGGAAGCCCATGTTCAGCATCTCGTCTGCCTCATCAAGCACCATGAAGCGGAGCTCGGAAATATCCAAGCTGCCCTTCTCCAAGTGATCAATCACACGACCCGGGGTGCCCACCACAATGTGCGCACCGCGTCGCAGACCAGAAAGCTGCACTCCATAAGCTTGCCCACCGTAAATCGGCAGCACGTGAATACCACCCAGGTGCTCAGCAAAAGACTGGAAACTCTCTGCGACCTGCAGAGCAAGCTCGCGGGTCGGTGCCAGCACTAGAGCCTGGGGATGACGCTTCGACACGTCAATGCGCGACAGAATCGGCAGCGCGAATGCCGCGGTCTTTCCGGTGCCGGTCTGCGCAAGGCCAACCACGTCGTGGCCTTCCATCAGCACTGGAATCGTTTCTGCCTGAATTGGGGAAGGTACTTCGAAGCCGACCTTCTTGACTGCAGCTAGTACGTTATCAGGCAATCCCAGCCCGTTGAAAGAGCGCTGCTGCTCTTGGTTGTCCTCTGGAACTTTCACTTCAGCGTTCTCAGACTCCACTGCTTTATCAGTCGCACTTTGTGGCTCTTGTGGCTTTTGATTATCCACGGCAGAATCCTGGGAAGGATTCTCCGAGATGCCACCCTGCAGTTCATTCTGAGATACCCGCTCGTCATTGACCGGCTGGTTTACGTCGCCGGTGACGTTTTCAGTATCACTCATCGCTGTCCAAGCCTACGCCCACTTGAGCGATAAAGCGATTCACTGCGCACAGTCACTCCCCTGGCCTTTATCGCAGGTCTTCCCACAGTTCTGTAGCACTCCCGCGGTACTTATTCCGTTAGCTTGGAAAGTACGAAATTTGCAGCTCGCTGGCCGCTGCGCAATACGCCGTCGATGCTCGGCGTGGCATGCTGAGCGCCCGCCAAAGCAATGCGACTTCCCTGGAGCTCGCGGTCGCCCAGATTCTTACCTATGCGTTGCAAACCTTTTGGTCGGATCAGCGGGATGGCGTCGATAAACGATTGTTCGGCAACTAGCTCCCAACTGGAGGAATCGACGCCGAATAGCGAACCCAAACCGCGCTGCACTTCTGCAACCGACGGCACCTGCGAGGGATTTCCGCCCTGTGGATGCACATGATTGCAGGCCACCAAGTGCTGTCCCGGCGCATAACCGGGTGCAACCGCTGTAACTTCCGTAGCGGAGGTAATGGGTGTCTTACGCGTGCCGTCGACAGTCATTAGCCCTTCGGCGATCACGGGTTCTTCGGAAATAAACCACCAAGAAGACACGCTGGTGGTGGGCACCTTCGGCGACCCCAACAATGCAGTTTCGTGCCGTGGATCGACGGCGACGATCACATGGGAAAAGTGCTCGGTTGCCTCTCGATCAGTCACTGTACGGGAGGTCGCAGGGTGGCTGACCCCTGCCCCATTTGTGCCATCTTCCGCGGATTCCCCGACCGTGATCAGCACCCCATCGCCAGTTTCTTCGATGCTTGTCACCGGCGAGTTAAGGCGGAAATCCGCACTAGGCACTCGGGCCAGCGTTGTCGCCAGATCCCCCATCCCATTTTCCAATACGGCTAGGTTGCCTCGCAGCATCGTGCCGATCATCCATTTAGCGAAGATCGCAGAGGACTCACCTTCGGGGTCAAAGAGGAATGCCCGCAGCAGCGGATCAATCGCCACACACCGAGTGCGTCGGTGCACACCTCGCTGGTCAAGAGACTCGCAAACTTTTACATCTTCATCGATGTGGCGCTGTTTGATCTTTCTAAGTTCCAGACTGGAGCGATGCGAAAGCTCAGACTTCAGCCATCGACGCAGCGCCACAAGATCGCGGAAAGATAGCGCACTACGCACATTGGAGCGCATCAGGCTGGGGATCAGGTGGGGAGCGCGGATGGGATCGCAGATCAGGGCCAATCCATCCTCAGTCAGAGTTTGAATAGCCGGTTGAAAATTGCAGATCCCCAGGGATGAGTACTCTCCCGGCTGCAGAATCTCTTTTATTGAGGGGTACCAAGAATTGAGGGTTTGCAGGCCGTGGTCAACGGTTACCCCGTCAATCTTTTCGGAACGTACACGCCCACCGAGCCGACCACTGGCCTCGAAGACAGTGCATTTCACGCCACCTTTATGCAGGGTTCGTGCAGCCGCTAGCCCAGCCAGCCCACCGCCTACGATCGCCACGCTACCCGGTGCGCTGTGTGTCGCCTCCGCCATGTCGCTGCTCCCGAAAACCGTCGTTTCTTTATCGCTGTTGCCAGCTAATTCTTCGCCCATGCTATCGCACAAAACGTCGCGGACTATCGCGTGCCACACCTTCCTAGTTTAGTACATGTGTTCTATTCTTGTTCTAGGTGACGCCACCCTGTCCACCTCGCTACCTAAAGTGCACCCATGAACAAAGACCACCGCTGACGGGTCTCCATCACGAATGTCCCCCCCCACTACCCGTCCCCGACTACAAGGAAGTGAGTCAACATGAAGTCCCGTATCACCACTCAGCGCGCCCCCATGAGAACCTCCAATATTCGGCGCTTCAACCTGAGCGAACCTCATAGAGCCGCCAACGAAGCTCGCGGAATGCTGCGGCATCCACGCAGTCTCATCCGCATTACACCTGGTTGGCGCGCTCCCCGCTTTGCGTTACGAGCGGGTGGCTCCACTGCGCTGGTCCATGTTTCACGGCGCAGAATGTCGCCGTTGATGTGGCGCCGACTGAGTCAGCAGCAGCCGCCAGAAGGAGAAGATCTGTTCCTGGTCACGGTCTCCGTGGAATGTCCGAAGTGGATGACTAGCGAATCAACTCGGCTACTGGAGCTCACGCTCGGCCGAGCATGGATCGTGCGGGAAGATCCGCAGGAGACCCGTGATCGCCACAATCAAGCGCAAGTTAGCTTGACGTGGCATGGGTTGATGACTCAGCGGGATCTGCTTTCAAAGGAAGGCTCTACCCCACGAGCTGCCTAACGGCACTCACCCTTTAACGCTTTTCTTCAGCGTCGTCCTCTTCAGCGACAGTGTCTTCGTCGTCTTCGTCGTCTTCGTCATTGCCATCGTCGAAGTAGTCATCATCGAAGTCGTCGTCCAGCTCGTCTTCGAGGTCTTCAGGGAAGTCCTCAGCGAAATCCTCGTCGTCCGCCTCGAAAAGGGGGCGCATTCCGATCTCGTCGTCGAAAGGAACCAGCAGTTCCTCCCACTCAGTTGCCTGTACCTGCGCCACTGCCAACGCATCGAAGAGCTGATCGAAGTCCTTGAACGTTCCCAGTTCAAGGACTTCCTGGGTCATCTCAGCGGCATCTTCCAACACGTTTCGGTACATGACTTCACGCTCGAAATCAGTCAGGCTTTCATCGCCTTCCAGCTCCGCAACTGCCTGATCAACCAGTTCGTCGTAATCCTCACCGAAGGTCACAAAAGAGACTGTTGCCTCTGGCTCATCAGTACCGGAACCCAATAGCACCGTGAGCAGAGACCCATTGCCCACTTCCGCACGAACCATCATTGGTTCGATTAGATCCTGCTCAAACTCCAGGTCAGAGATCCGATCATCTGTCCCCTCAAGAAGGTCGTGCAGCACGGTAATGCACTGGTCGGTCGCAATATACTGTGCGACTACCGCAACCGCCGCCTCGACAGAAAACACCACGCCAACAAGGCTGGCTTCGAACTCCTCGATGCCCGCTTCCTCGTCCAACTCCCCCTTAGCCATAAACACATTCGCCGAGTCAATCCCCGCCGTCGTGCCGGTTTGCTCAATCTGCTGGAACTGAATTTCCAGTTCCGGGGCGATGGGCACGAACAACATTCCGTCATTTACTCGCGACTCAATGCCCTCAGTATCCAGCGCTTTAGCAATATCCTCGTAGAAACCCACAGCCAACGTCTCCTAGTGTTTTAGAGGTGTTTGAGAGGTGTTTTAGCCCAGAGCGACACGTGCATTCCGTGACTTGGGCACCATAGTAACCCGATCCGCTCCACCGCGTGACCTGTGCGCGCTTCCCTAGCGCCCCGGGCGCGGCATGGCCACTGAACTCTCGTCGCCATCCCACCCCCGCATATCGAATTTCTCCCACACTCGGCGGAACTGTGCCCGCGGGTCCTCCTCCATCCGCATCTCCCGCTCAAATACTTGGGTTGCACGGCACTCCAACGAATAAGGTTCCCACCCGGGATGTGCATCCCAAATAAACTTCTTCCAGGCCCTTTGCATATGCCCTGAAACCACGGCCATCTCATCGCCCAGCACGAAACTGGCTTTCGAAGACTTTGCGTCACCAAAAAGAGCCGATAGTTCCATCGAATGCATCGCCCCAACCCCCAAACGCCGCAGCATTGCCGGCGCATAGTCAAAGCGGTACATCCACACCGGCGCACCAGCGCTGTGGTGTAGCTCCGCAAGGCGAACGGACTGCGCCCAGAACACAGCGTCAGTAAGCATCTGCGCGAAAACACCGCGGCGCCCTACGTCCCCATAAGCCGCTTCAATTTCCGCAGCTAAAGCAGGGTCGTGTGCACGTAGCATCGTCCGAGCGGCTCGCAGCCGCGCAGATTTTGAAAAGAACAGGATCTGGGCGGCAGACAACTCATCGTTATTCGTTCCAACCAGTAGCGGAAGCTGTTGCTGTTCAGCTTGCTCAAAAATGTCCAAAGGGTGCCGCACCAAGAGCTCACCATCAATGCCGATACCGAATGCAGCATTGAGCTCTCGCAGCCCACGCCCCTTCCACAGCATCTGCTGCCCGGCGCGCACCACATCAGCAAAGGCCAATGTGCGTAGCTCAGCGATCGAGGTAGTGCGTGGCACCAACCCGGAATACTGCGCCAATTTGCGCGCCCACAGGTTCGACTGTGCGTTTGTGTGCACACTCATCACCGGAGCGGATTGCAAAATTACCCGATGGAATAGCCCTCGTGCAGCAGGAATTGCCATGAGAGCTGCTGCGGACGTACCGCCGGCGGATTCTCCCATCAGCACTACATTGTCGGGGTCGCCACCAAAATTCGCAATGTTTGTTTGCACCCACTGCAGCGCCAGAATCTGGTCGCGGGTTGCCGGATTGGCCTCGCAGGTCGCAGCATCCGGCACGTCCAGGGAGCTCATGTCCACGTACCCCAACGCACCGAGCCGGAAATTCAATGCCACATAAACGACGTCCAATTCCTTAGCGAAGTTATGCCCGCGCAGCACCGCGGTGTGGGAAGCCCCTGCGAAGAACCCACCGCCGTGTAGGAACACGACGACCGGCAGTGTGTCGTTCGTGTCTGGCCGAACTATGTCCAGATTCAGGCAGTCCTCGTCGCCTACAACCTCGTCTTTCCAGTTGTAGCCCGTCTGCGGCGCAACGTTTCCATACTCGTGTGCGGACCATTCCCCCTGCCAGCGAACGGGGCGTGGCGCTGCCCAGCGTTCTGCGGCACCGAAGGGAATGCCTCTCCAGGTCCGCACCCCATCGACCTTTACGCCGTGGACGGTTCCACCGGTGGTTTCTACCCGCACGTCGTTTTTAGTCGTCATCTTCCGTTGTCATTTGTCTGCCCTGCTGTCTTTTGTTGTCCTTAAAAAAGGTTTCCCACCATACTATGCGGGTTCCTATGCCGGTTCCCTTTCAACCATTGGAGTTCAACCAGCAGAGAATTTCTCCCCTAGTCTTGGGTGCCATGGGAATTTTTAATTTCGGCAAGTCCAGCGGTCACCGCGACGAAGCCACCGCCACGTCAGAGCTCCTTCACCAGGCTCGGCAGGCGCCTTACCCCTCGGGCCCTATCGCGCGCCGTTTTTTCGGTGCGATCGATCGCACGGTTGCGGTACAAGAGCCGCTCATTCGGTCGTATGTGGCCAAGATCGAAAAGAAGCATGGTGACGCCACGCTTCAACACCGTCAGGAAGTCCTCGACGCGCACTTTAAGAACTTCGCCACGGGTTCGGGAGCGGGCACCGGTGGCGTAGCGGCCGTACCGGGAGTCGGTACGTTGCTTTCACTGGCAGGAATCGCTGCGGAATCCGCACTGCTCGTCGAAGTTTGTGCACTATATGCCCTGGCCTCCGCAGAACTAAACGGCATCGACATCTCCAAGGAGGAGACTCGCCGCGCTGTTGTGTACCTGGCGATCTCCGGTGCCACGGCAAAGGAACTGGTGCAAGCACTGGCCGAGGACAGAACCTTCGGATCCCTAAAGGCAGCCAATAATCTGCGCGGTGCGCGCAAACTCCGCAACAGCAGCTCTGTTGAGTTGAAGCAAGCGAACAACGTCCTTGGACGCTTTGCCTTCCGCCAGGTACGCAAGCGCTTCGGCGGAGCGATGTTTAAGAAGGTTCTACCGTTCGGCGTCGGTGCCTACCTGGGCGCGAAGGCTAACCGCAAGATCGCAGAACAGATGATCGACAACGTTCATGTTTTTATTCGCGAGGCAGACGAGTTTTTCTAGCTGACTCTTCACTGACTTCGCCACTTCTCCACTATGGGGCTGTCCCGGGCCCGCGTTAAAATCATCGGCGTGTTCAGAGTCATCCGAGAATCCGCCCGTCACCACCCTGGGCTGTTTACTGCCGTGGTCGTGTTCTCGGTGTTGTTGCCAGCCATAGAACTGCTTCTGCCGTTAATTGCAGGCGCTTCTGTGGATGGCAACACTCGCGCGATTGGCCTGCTGGTGGCTGTCGCTTGTGCGCGTTTCGTGGCGCAAGCTCTGCGCCGTTTCCTCTCTGGGACTTTTAGTGTGCGCACCCAACACAGTCTGCGCATCCGGATGTTTGAGGCAATCCAGTCCGTGGATGCCCAAGCGGCGCGCTCTTTCGGCACGGGGCAGGTCATTTCGCGCACGATTTCGGATCTCACGAAGGTGCAGGGCACTCTAGCGATGCTGCCGCTGATGGCGGCGAGCATGCTCGAGCTGGTGCTGATTTTCGCCGTCGTGCTGTGGATTTCCCCGCCAATTGCTGGCATTGTGGCGGTGCAGATCCCGCTCCTTTTCGCCGTCGCTTATGCCTCACGCACGCGCCTGTATGGGCCTTCTCTGGCATCCCAGCGACAAGCTGCGGTTATTGCGGAGCAGGTTGATCGCACTGTGTCGGGTGTGCAGGTAGTGAAGAGTTTCGCCCAGGAGCCACGTGAGGTCGCGCGCTATAGGTGGGAATCTGCACGGCAGTACGGCATTAATATGCGGGTGGGCAGGCTCAGCGCTATTTTCCAGCCTGCGCTGTCTGCTCTGCCGAACGTCGCTTTGGTAGCTGCAATCGGACTCGGTGGTTGGCTGGCCATGCGCGGAGCAATCAGCGTAGGCGATTTTCTCGCGGTATCAACTTTCATCACGATGCTTGCACGACTCGCTCGCATGGCGGCGGGGATGCTCGTGAACGTTCACGTCACCCAACCGTGTGCCGATCGTATCTTTGAAATTATTGACGCCCCGCCGCGTCCCATCGGCACGACTGCCATTCGGGAACCAATGGGGTTTGTGGGCAGTGTTCCCGTCACCGCCGGGCAGCCCCCGATACACCTGAATATTTCACCGTCCAGCACCGTTATCGTGGAGGGGCCTGTGGCCTCAGGAAAGACCCGTCTGGCACACGCTTTGGCGGGTTTGAGTACTGCCGATGCGGGGAATATTGAGGTCACAGTCTCCGGGAGGACAGGTTCAGTTCCGCTGCTGGATGTGCAGGAATCCGATCGCCCCGCGCTAATCATGGACGAGGCATTCCTCTATTCGGGAACGATCCGAGAGAATATTCTGCTCGGCTACTCAGCCACGGATGAGGAGGTCTGGGATGCAGCTCGCCTAGCCTGTGCCGATGCTTTCATCCGCGAGGCCGGTGGTCTGGATACCGTCGTCGGAGAACGGGGAATCACACTATCCGGCGGGCAAAGACAGCGCATCGCCATCGCCCGCGCGCTACTTCGCGAACCTCATTCCATCATCTTTGATGATGCCACCTCGGCCATAGACCAGGCCACCGAGGCGCAGATTTTGGCTAATCTGCGCGCCAGCATTTTCCGGCCTACCGTGATCTACATCAGCCACCGAGCCGATGGTGGTTTCCGGAATCCGGAACAGATCATCACCCTGCCCACTGCACAGCCAGATCAGACTGTGCAGCCCGTCGAGGCTGTGTCGACGACTGCTTCTACGGCGAACGTGGCTTTTTCTTCACCCGAGGCAGATGCGGATCCCTCCTCCTACACAGTGGACACCCCACGTATTGCTGAGATCCAGGACGAGGCTGGGAGATTCCGGCTGCGCACTCTGTTTGCGATGGTGCCAGGGCTCGTCGCTGCAGTGGTTGTCACATTGCTGCTGTCCTCGGCAGCTGACATCGCGCTCCCTTCTTTTATTCGCCACGCCATCGATCACGGTGTCGCGAACAATGACATGAATTCCCTGCTGCTCACCTGCCTGTGTGCATTGGCGGTGGTTGCACTGTCATGGGTAGCCAGCATTGCCAATACTTTGCTCACCACTCTCACGGGCGAAAGGCTGATCTTCGCCCTGCGCAACCGACTTTTCCGCCACATCACTGGGATGGATCTTCTGTGGTTCCACCGCCAGTCCAGTGGCAGGATCATGACGCGCCTCACGACCGATATCGACTCCCTTTCGAATTTCCTACAATCAGGTCTCTCCCAAACGATCGTGTCGGCAACGTTGGCGTTGGGCATCATCGGCATGCTGATTTCTACCGATCTGACCCTGGCCGGAATCGTCGCGCTTTTCCTTCCTGTCATTGTGGTGGCAACAATCATCCTCCGGATGATCTCCCGTCGCTTGTATACCCGAGCCAGAAGCCAGATCAGTCAGGTGAACGCGACCTTCCAGGAGACCCTTATGGGCCTTCCCACCGGCCAGGCCTTCAGCTACGGGACGGCCCTTCAAAGCCGTCTCGAGGCAGAATCCCGTAAGTACCTTCGACTGCGTACCCAGTCACAGACCGCTGTGAGTTTGTATTTCCCTGGCATCAACCTTCTCACCCAACTCGCCCAAGCCGCGGTTCTCAGCGCAGGAACCTCACTGATCGCTAGCGAGCAGACCACAGAAGGCGCCCTGGTGGCGTTCAGCCTCTACCTGACGATGCTCTTTGGACCAATTCAGCAGCTCTCCCAGGTATTCGACCAATTCCAACAGGCAAGCGTCAGCGTCTCGCGCATCCGCGAACTTCTCAGCGAACGCCCAGCCCTTACCGTTTCCGCGGACGCAAAAGATCCGGCGTTTGTGAAAGGGCCAGCAATTCAGTGTGAGGGCGTCGTATATAAGTACGGCGAGGGCGAGCCCACCCTAGACATCACCCACACCTTCCGCGGCACCACGGCTGTGGTCGGTGCGACGGGTGCGGGGAAAACTACGCTGCTGCGGCTCATCAATAGGTTCATGGATCCGACGGAGGGGACGATCCGCGCGGATAATACGGACATTCGGGACTTCAACGTGCGTGGATGGCGGAGCTGCATTGGCACCGTGCCACAGGAACCACAGCTCTTCGAGGGCACAGTGGCCGAAAACATCGCCTACGGCGACAAGAATGGCGACAAAAATGATGACTGCGATCCTGCACTACGCAAAGAAAGAGCACGGACCGCTGTCGAACGCATTGGTGGAGAGAAGATCCTGCAAACGATCCCCGGTGGGCTCGACGCTGCCATTTCACCCGGCACCAATACCCTTTCGGCAGGACAAAAACATATGATCGCGCTTGCTCGGGCGGAGTACATCAGGCCGCCGATTATGCTGCTCGACGAAGCGACGGCAAACATCAATGACGACGAGGAAGCCCAGATTGTCGAATCGATCAACCGCGTTACCCGCGACCGCACCGCACTTATCGTCGCGCACCGCCTCCGCACCGCAGCAAGGGCCGACACCATCGTGGTGATGGATCAGGGCCGCATTGTCGAAATTGGAGAGCATAACAAGCTACTACAAAAAGGCGGAGCATATGCCGATTTGTGGAATGCCGCGCCAAGGCCGACAACCGGTTTGTAGTAGGGTGGAACGACGAGACTTAAAGCCATAAAGGAAAGAGGCGAGGACCTGCTGTGAGCAGTGCAAATTTCGGTCAAAACGAATGGCTGGTCGATTTGATGTACCAGCAGTATAAGGAAGACCCAAAGTCTGTCGACGCTGAATGGCGCGATTACTTTGAAAATAATTCCTCCCCCGTAAACGCGCCGGGCAACACCCAGGCTACGGCGGGCAACGGAGCACAGAAGACCACGGGCAGCCAGGGCGCTACCAAGAACACCGTCACCCCCACTCGGGATACGACGGCCGGTGGCAAGCAGCCGAAGGGATCTGCGTCCCAGAACCAGGACAGCAACGTCAAGCCAACCCCGAAGCGCACTGCACCGCCGGCTCCGAAGCAGCCGGTGGAAGCTCCAGAGCCGGGCAAGACCACCATTAAGGGTGCCGCCAAGGCCGTAGTTAAGAACATGGACATCTCCCTGGAGATTCCGACCGCGACGTCCGTTCGCGATATGCCGGCGAAGCTGATGTTCGAAAACCGCGCCATGGTCAACGAGACCCTGCGAGCCCGCGGCAGCGGCAAGATCAGCTTCACTCACATCATCGGTTATGCCCTGGTACAGGCCGTAAAGGCTCACCCGGACATGAACAACTCCTACGAGCTGGTCGACGGCAAGCCGACCCTCGTCACTCCGGAGCACATCAACCTCGGCCTCGCAATCGACATGGTTGGCAAGAACGGCCAGCGCTCCCTGGTGGTCGCCGCCATCAAGGAAGCCGAGAACATGACCTTCGGCGAATTTGTCGAAAAGTACGAAGACGTCGTTCACCGTGGCCGCGAAGGCAAGCTGACGATGGATGACTTCACTGGTGTGACCATCTCCCTGACCAACCCCGGTGGCATCGGCACCCGCCACTCCGTGCCGCGCCTCACCAAGGGACAGGGCGCCATCATCGGCGTAGGCTCCATGGACTACCCCGCCGAGTTCGCCGGCGCCTCCGAGGATCGCCTGGGCGAAATGGGCATCGGCAAGCTGGTGACCATCACCTCGACCTACGACCACCGCATCATCCAGGGTGCAGAGTCCGGCGAGTTCCTGCGCACCATGAGCCGTCTGCTGATCAACGACGAGTTCTGGGATGAGATCTTCCACGCCATGCGCGTGCCTTACGCTCCCACTCGTTGGAGCCAGGACCTGCCAAATATCGGCGTAGACAAGTCCACCCGCGTGATGCAGCTGATCGAGGCCTACCGCTCCCGCGGTCACCTGATCGCAGACATCAACCCCCTACAGTGGACCCAGCCGGGACTGCCGATTCCGGACCACTCCGACCTGAACATCGAATCCCACGGCCTGACCCTGTGGGACTTCGACCGCACCTTCCACGTCGGTGGCTTCGCCGGTCGCGAGACTATGACCCTACGTGAGGTGCTCTCCACCCTGCGCAAGGCCTACACCCTGAAGGTCGGCACGGAGTACACCCACATTCTCGACGCCGAAGAGCGCAACTGGCTGCAGGATCGTATCGAGGCTGGCCAGGCCGAGTTCACCCCAGCACAGCAGAAGTACATTCTGCAGAAGCTGAACTCCGCCGAGGCGTTCGAGAACTTCCTGCAAACCAAGTATGTCGGCCAGAAGCGCTTCTCCCTGGAGGGCGCCGAGACCCTGATCCCGATGATGGATGCCGCTATCGACCGTGCTGCAGACGCAGCCCTGGACGAGGTCGTCATCGGCATGCCGCACCGTGGTCGCCTGAATGTTCTGGCCAACATCGTGGGCAAGCCTTATGCCCAGATTTTCACCGAGTTCGAGGGCAACATCGACCCAGCTGCTGCCGGCGGTTCCGGCGATGTGAAGTACCACCTGGGTCAGCAGGGCCACTACCACCAGATGTTCGGCGACAACGACATCGACGTCTACCTGGCAGCTAACCCCTCCCACCTGGAAGCCGTTAACCCGGTCATGGAGGGCATCGCCCGCGCTAAGCAGGATCAACTGCACGAGAAGCACACCGTCATGCCGCTGCTGCTGCACGGCGACGCCGCATTTACCGGCCTGGGCATCGTGCAGGAAACCATCAACCTAGCTCGCCTCGAAGCCTACGAGGTCGGCGGTACCGTTCACATTGTGGTGAACAACCAGATCGGCTTTACCACCACCCCGGACGCTGGCCGTTCCACCCACTACGCCACAGACCTGGCCAAGGGCTTCGACTGCCCGGTCTTCCACGTCAATGGCGACGACCCTGAGGCTGTCGTTTGGGTTGCACAGCTGGCCGTTGATTACCGCAACCGCTTCGGCAAGGACGTCTTTATCGATCTGGTGACCTACCGCCGTCGCGGTCACAACGAGGCTGATGATCCTTCGATGACCCAGCCGCTGATGTACAAGCTGATCGGTGAGACCAAGTCTTCCCGCGATCAGTACACCGAAACCCTGCTGGGGCGCGGCGACCTGACCGAAGAGGACATCGAGCGTGTACAGCGCGACTTCCACGATCAGCTAGAGACCGTATTCACTCAGGTACGCGAAGCTGAGAAGGGCACCAAGCCGAAGGAACAGGGTGGCATCACTGGTTCCCAGGATCTTCCGCATGGCCTAGATACCTCCGTGGATCGCGAGCTCATTGAGCACATCGGAGACCTATTTGCAGACGTGCCGGATCACATCACCCCGCACCCGCGTGTGAAGCCGGTGATCAAGCGTCGCAAGGAAATGTCCCGTAACGGCAATATCGACTGGGGCTTCGCCGAACTGCTGGCTTTCGGCTCCCTGGTTGACGGCGGCAAGCTGGTGCGTCTGGTCGGTGAGGATACCCTTCGCGGTACCTTCACCCAGCGCCACGCCATCCTGTTCGACCACACCGACCACGACCGTTACAGCCCTCTGGAAGAGCTGGCTCGCGAGTCCGGCAAGGGCGGTGGCTTCGAGGCCTACAACTCCGCCCTGACCGAGTACGCGGGCATGGGCTTTGAGTACGGCTACTCCGTCGGCAACCCGGATGCTCTGGTGGCTTGGGAGGCACAGTTCGGCGACTTCGCCAACGGCGCCCAGACCATTCTCGATGAGTACGTTTCCTCCGGTGAGGCTAAGTGGGGCCAGATTTCCTCCCTGGTTCTGCTGCTGCCGCACGGCTACGAGGGTCAGGGCCCGGACCACTCCTCCGCACGTATCGAGCGTTTCCTGCAGATGTCCGCAGAGGGCTCCTGGACCATTGCTCAGCCTTCCACCCCGGCCAACTACTTCCACCTGCTGCGTCGCCACGCACTGGGCTCTCTGAAGCGTCCGCTGGTTGTCTTCAGCCCGAAGTCGATGCTGCGCAACAAGATGGCAGTCTCCGCCGTGGAGGACTTCACTGAGGTTAAGAAGTTCCAGTCCGTCATCGACGACCCGAACCAGAATGGAAAGAACGAAAATATCAAGACCGTTCTGATGTGCTCGGGCAAGATCTACTGGGATCTGGAGAAGAAGCGCCAGGCTGATGGTCGCGACGATGTCGCCATCGTCCGTGTGGAGATGCTGCACCCGATTCCGTTCAATCGCATCAAGGATGCGCTGGCCAATTACCCGAACGCCGAGGTGCGTTGGGTACAGGATGAGCCGGCCAACCAGGGTCCGTGGCCGTTCCTGGCTCTGCAGCTGCCGGAGCACATCCCGGGTCTGCAGATGAAGCGCGTTTCCCGCCGTGCACAGTCCTCCACCGCTACCGGTGTTGCGAAGGTGCACCAGCTGGAGCAGAAGCAGCTGCTGGACGAGGCTTTCAAGTAAGCTCTCTTCCGCACTTCCGCGCTAGCTAGAAAAACCCGCCGCAGTACTGAACTAGCCCCCGAAAGTTGGACTAGTTTAATTCTAGGCGGTGAGGGGTTCAAGGGTCTGATTCCGATATTGCATCGGGGTCAGGCCCTTTAGTCGTTGTTGGATGCGTTCGGTGTTGTACCACCT